>NZ_JAVIJF010000002.1:0-456911 GCF_033977145.1 Mesorhizobium montanum
CTAGGCCAGCGCTCACATATCCGCGCGCAAAAGGCCGGACATATGAGCGCAAGCGATCCGATCAAATCATCTCCAGCCAAAGCCTTGCAAGCAGGGGGCCGTCCACATATGAGCACCGGAAGCGCAGAGAGCCGCGCTAGTCGGTCGCCAGAGTAGAATTATCAAAAGGCCTTAGAGCGAGCCGAGTTTGCCGAGGTCCTTCGCGACCAGGTAGTAGAAGGTCACACGGTTTTTGCTGTTGTCGGCGTGCATCGCCTTGCAGGTCTTCTCGATCGACGCATTGGCCTTTGCGGCATCCGCGATGCCGAGCTTCTTGCCGATCCAGTTCTCCCGCACCCGGTCGAGCTCCTTCGGGTCCGTGCAGGACACCAGCGAGGAATCGCGGTTCCTGAGCGCAATGCCCAGATGCTTGACGATTTTATCGACCACGTCGGCGCTGGCGCCGGCATCATATTTCTTCACATCCGCAAGATAGTCGGCCATCAAACTTCCCCTCGTCGGCGCCACGGATCCGGTCGATGAGGCTTGTGGCGCGCCGCGCAACCTGTGCGCTAGGTCAGAGACTCCTCACCGCGAGCGAGATTTGATTGAGTAGGCGCGCAAGTCAACCCTTGGCTGTGCAGTTTGGCATAGCCGGATAAGCGCCGGTTTGGCCTTTCTTTTTCCGTTATCGGTCCCTATATCTGTTGCGTCGGCTTGACCGACTATGGCGATAAACAGGCGATGAAATAAGCCGTTCGGACCCGGGGGCGGTACCCGGCGCCTCCACCAAAAACCGCTCTGGCTGACGGAGCGGCTTTTGCTGGGGGCGAAATAGGATCGACGAAGGTGTAAAGATCGTACTTTTGCCCGGCATTGTACCACCGTTATCGGGCTAAACTTATAGTTGCCAACGACAACTATGCGGAAGCTCGTCTCGCTGCTTAATGCGGCGCGAACGCTTCAAATCAAGCCCTAGGGGTTCGCACTTCTAGGCGGGGTTCGGAGGTACCTGGCAACAGAAACCTCCACTTCTCCCCCTCTTGACTTCTTTCCAGACCAACCGAACGGCCCAGGCTCGTCCGACGTGCCTACGCGGCTACGCGCGCAGTGTCTTTGTCGCGCCGCCATGGCCGGAGATCTTTGCCCAGGATGAAAGCGCACATTCCGCTCGGTGACCGGCGTCTATGCCGAACTCGGCTATGAACTGGTCCCGTTGCCGCTTGTGCCGGTCGAGGAACGGGTGCGCTTCGTCCTCGATCAAGCAGGCTTGATCCTCGATCAAGCAGGCTTGCGACGGACATGAAAAAGGCCGGGCAAACCCGGCCTTTTCGTTGTCTTGAGTATCCCTATTCCGCCGGCGCTTCGACCGCCTCTCGCGCGCGGCCGAGTGTCAGCTTGGCCAGCGTGAAGGAGATCACCGCGCAGAGCGTGATGCCGGCGACCATCGGCAGCGGCGTGCCGTCGAAGAAGATGCCGGCGACGCCCATGGCGAGCGCGCCGATGGCGAAATGTAGCGTACCCATCAGCGCCGAGGCCGTGCCGGCGATCTCGCCATGCTCTTCCATCGCCAGCACCGAGGTGGTCGGGATGACGAGGCCAAGGAAGCCGTAGCCGACGAACAGCAGGGCAGCCATCACGTCGAGCCGGTCGACGCCGGAGGCCATGATCGCGAACAGCGCCACCATCACCGTGGCATAGCCGGTGACCGCCACCCAGACGATGCGCTTCAGCCCAAAACGATCGGCCAGCAGCCCGGTCAGCTGCGACATGCCGATGAAGGCGACCGCATTGATCGAGAAGAACACGCTGTAGACCGACGGCGACAGGCCGTAATGGTCGATCAGGATGAAGGACGAGCTCGACAGATAGACGAAGAAGCTCGCAATGCCGAAGCCTGCGATCGCCGTCAGGCCGAGGAAGTTGCGGTCGCCCATCAGGTAGCGGTAGCCGGCCAGCGCCGTTCCGAAGGACGAGTTGGCGCGTTCCTCCGCCGAGCGGGTTTCCTTGAGTGAGGTGGCAAGCAGGATGGTGGCTAAGGCCGCCGCACCTGTCACCGTCCAGAACACGGCGCGCCAGCCGAAGCTCTCGATGATCTGGCTGCCGGTGAGCGGCGCCAGGATCGGCGACACCGAGAACACCAGCATCAGGAGCGACATCAACTTGGCGGCCTCGTTGCCGGTGTGCAGGTCGCGCACGATCGCCCGCGGCACCGCCATGCCGGCGCTGGCGCCGAGCCCTTGCAGGAAGCGGAAGGCGATCAGCCACTCGATGGTCGGTGCCATCGCCGAGCCGACGCCGCCGACCATGAACAGCGCCAAGCCCGCGTAAAGCGGCACCTTGCGCCCGACCATGTCGGAGATCGGACCGACGACGATCTGGCCGAAGCCCATCGACAGGAAGAAGATCAGCAGGCTCATCTGCACGGCGGCGGTGCCGGCATGCAGGTCCTCGCCGATCGAAGGCAGCGCGGGAAGATACATATCGATTGCGAACGGGCCGATTGCGGACAACAAGCCGAGCACGACCGCGATGCGGAGGAATTTGGGACTCATGATAAGGCTCTTTTCGGATCTGGTTGCCGCCGCGAAATATCGGCGTCTGAACCCAGGACGTTCCATCCTGCGGAAATCCTACGCCTGAGAGCGAATTTATTCGTCTCGCCAGCGCGGATTTCCCATCGTTGTGTCCACAAATTTAGACAGGCTTGTCCAATTCGTCAATCACCGCTATATAGGTTTTTATGAAGCTGGCCGTTTCTCCTGACACTTTCCCGCCACGCAGCCATGAGGCCAAGCGTGTGTCGGTGGTCGATGCGGCCGCTTCGGTTTTCTGCCGCGAAGGTTATGCCGGCGCCAATATCGACCTGATCGCGGCCGAGGCCGGCGTTTCACGGCAGACCGTCTACAACCATCATGGCGACAAGGAAAAGCTCTTCGTAGCCGTCGTGCGCGACCTGACGGAGCGCTGCAATGCCGGCATCTTCGCCACCATCGCCAGCTTCCCCGACCAGCCCGCATATCTCGAAGCCGATCTGATCGCCTTTGCCGTGCGCATGAACCGCAATTGCATCTGCAACCGCGATGGCCGTTTCCTGCGCAAGCTGATCCAGGCCGAAGGCGAGCGTTATCCGGAGCTGTTTGCCGAATGGCGCGAACAAGGCCCGGGCCGCACCTGGTCGGCGCTTGCCGCTCGCTTCGCCCGGCTTGCCTTCGCCGGCCACCTGTCGATCGGTGATCCCGACGTCGCGGCGCGCCAGTTCCTCGCCCTCGTCAATGCCGAGCTTCAGATCACCTTTATGCTGGGCGGTGCACCGACCGAGGAAGAGGTGCTGCGCTCCGCCACAAACGGCGTGCGGACCTTTCTCAGCGCCTTCGCCAAGAAGAAATTGCCAGCCGGCAAACAGGCAGTGCTCGTTCACGCCTGAACGATCAAATCGCCGACACCCCTCTTGGCCTCACGGCTTTGCGCCTATATGCGGTTTACGCCGCGCCCAAGCTTGATTACAGCTATACGGACGATTCAACGGAATCCGACCATCAGATGGCCGACGACCACATCCGCTACGACATTCTGGCCCAGGAGGCTCTGCGCGGCGTCATGCGCAAGGTCCTGGCCGAGGTCGCGCGCACCGGCCTTCCGGGCAATCATCATTTCTTCATCACCTTCCTGACCGGGGCGCCGGGCGTGCGCATTTCGTCCAGGCTGCGCGAGCGCTATCCGGAGCAGATGACCATCGTCATCCAGTTCCAGTACTGGGACCTGAAGGTGACGGATGCCGGCTTCGAGGTCGGGCTCTCCTTCTCCGACGTCCCGGAAAAACTCGAAATCCCCTTCTCCGCCGTGCGCGGCTTCTATGACCCGTCGGTCAATTTCGAGCTCGAATTCGACGTCAAGACGGAGAGTGTTGAAGACGAGGCCGCCGCTCCGGCTGCCGAACCGATCGCCGTCGTCCCCGAGAAGAAGGCCGAAACGAAGAAGAAGGCTGCCGAGGTCGAGAAGAAGCCGGCGGTCGCCGAGACCGACGGCAAGGGCGCCGACGTGGTTTCGCTCGACGCCTTCCGCAAGAAGTAGCCCGGCGCTATGGGCGAGGTCGTCAGTCTCCGCCAGGCCCGCAAGCAGAAAGCGCGCATCGAGAAAGAACGCCAGGCAGGCGAGAACCGGGCGCTGCATGGCCGCTCGAAGACGGAACGCGAGCGTGACCGGCTGACATCCGAAAAGGCCGAAAAATTCGTGGCCGGCCACCGCCGCGAAAAGCCCGACGACCCCGGCGAGCGCTGAGTCCTGCAATGGCTGCGGTCGAAAAACGTTCGGTAACGATCCGCGGTCACCGCACCAGCTTTTCCCTGGAACAGCCCTTCTATGACGATCTTATCGCCATCGCCGCGGAGCGCTCGCTGTCGCTCGCTGCTTTGGTCGCCGAGATCGATGAGACGCGCACCCGGGACGCCAACTTGTCGTCCGCGCTGAGGCTCTACGTGCTGGCCTGGGCAAAACGCGGAGGCGCGAAATACCGAGGATGATATCTAAGCCGAATCGCTGACGCTTTGCTCAGCCTTGCGCCTGGCGCCGAAACTGAGCAGCGCCGAACGGTCGCGCTCCTCCGCCAGCTTCTTCGAGCGCACGCGCATCAAATCCTTCCATCCGACATAGCCGACAAGCCGCGCATCCTCGCGCGAGACGACCGGCAGATGAGAGACATTGGCAAGCAAGAGCTTGTCCGAAAGCCCTTCCAGATATTCGTCCGGATGTGCCAGCGTGACCTTGCTGCCGGCGAGCAATTCGCCGAGCGTCGCCTTACGGTGCATGCCGGCCCGCCGCCAGCGCAGGATCGCTGGCGGATCGATGACGCCGAGCACATGTCCCGCCTCGTTGATCACCGGAAAACTCGGATGCCGCGTATCCGGAGCGGTCAGGAAAGCTGCCGCGCCGTGCAGCGTCATCGTCGCCGGCACGCTCTCGACCTTGGTCGTCATCACTTCATTGACCCTGGTCAAGGCGAAAGGATCGACGCGATATTCGCGAACGAGATGGTGCCCACGCCGCGCCACCTTCTCGGTCAGGATAGAGCGCTTCATCAACAGCACGGTGACCGCATGAGCGGTGGCGCAGGCCGCGATCAGCGGCACCAGAACATGCGTGTTGCCGGTTAGCTCGGTGGCGAAGAAGGTCGCGGTGAGCGGCGCGCGCATGGTGCCGCCCATGGTCGCGGCCATCGCCAGCAGCGGCCAGAAGCCGGGGCTCGCTTCGGGCAGGATGCCCGACAGCACCGCTCCCATCGCTCCGCCCATGATGAGCAGCGGCGCCAGCACGCCTCCAGAGGTCCCGGAGCCCAACGCAACGGACCAGATGACGGCCTTCACCACCAGAAGCAGCAGCGCGGCGGTCGCCACCGTGCGGCCGTCGAGCATGTTGGCGATGTTGTCGTAGCCGACGCCAAGCGCGTGCGGCTCGATCAGGCCGCCGATGCCGACCACCAGGCCGCCGATCATCGGCCACCACATCCAGTGTATCGGCAGCTTCAGGAAGGCATCCTCGCAGGCATAGACCAATTGCGTCAGCAGGCCAGAAAGAAGTCCCGAGGCAATGCCGATCAGCACCCAGCCGCCCAACCCGGTGACCGATGCGTCCATGCTGCCCGAGAACGGAAAGATCGGACCCGGCAGGTGCAGCAAGGTGCGTTCGACTTCCGCAACGATCGCGGCGACGGCGACCGGAATGAAGCTGCGCGGCGTCCATTCGAACAGGAGCAGCTCGACGGCGAGCATGATGGCGGCGATCGGCGTGCCGAACACGGTCGTCATGCCGGCCGCCGCGCCCGCCACCAGCAGCGTCTTGCGCTCATTGTCGCTGACCGGCAGCATCTGCGCGATCAGCGAGCCGATGGCCCCGCCGGTCATGATGATCGGGCCCTCGGCGCCGAACGGTCCGCCCGAGCCGATCGAGATCGCCGACGACAGCGGCTTCAGCACCGCGACCTTGGCGTCGAGCCGCGAGCGTCCGAGCAGGATCGCCTCGATGGCTTCGGGAATGCCGTGGCCGCGGATCTTCTCGCTGCCGAAGCGCGCCATCAGTCCGATGATCAGCGCGCCGATCACCGGCACGATCACGGCGGCAAGCCCAAGCGGCGTGTCCTCGAGCCTCAGTTCGGTCAGCGAGAACTGGCCGAAATAGGCGATGTTGGTGGCAAGCCGGATGAGCTTCAAGAGCACGATGCCGGCAAAGAGCCCGGCCGTCGCCACCACCACGGCGATGGCTGCGATGAGCAGCACGCGCGGATCGGTCGTGAAGTCGCGAAGATGGCCGTTGCCGGCGTGAGCGGATTTCATGTGAGAGCCTGAACTTTCTGGCGGCGTAAAGGCCGCCCTGTCTTCGGCGGTTCATATCGTAATACGATATAATGCTTCAAGGCCGTTTTCGATCATCGATCCGCGTCATTTTGGACAAGGATCGCGTCGGGCCCCGACTTTTGAAAAGAGTTTGAGCTTTGACGGGAAAGAGCCATAAGTCGGGCAATGACGCCATCGAAACCACGCCCCGCCATCAGCCAGGCCGACTACCAGCGGCTATCCCAGTTTCGTTATCTGATCCGCCGTTTTCTCGAATTCAGCCAGATCCAGGCGAATGAGGCGGGCCTCACGCCGCGCCAGCACCAGGCGCTGCTGGCGATCAAGGGATTTCCCGGTGGCGGACCGGTGGCGGTGGGCGATCTCGCCGAGCGCCTGCGCATCCGCCACCACAGCGCGGTGGAACTGGTGAACCGCCTTGCCGAGGCAGGCCTGGTCATTCGCGACCAGGACAAGAGCGATCACCGCCGTGTCTTGCTGCAGCTCACCCCTTTGGCCGACGACCACCTGGCCGACTTGTCGGCCGCGCATCTCGACGAGCTTTCGCGTATCGAGCCTATGCTGCAGCGTTTGCTCCCGCGCCGGGGAGAGTCCTGAGCGTCGCGGCGGCGTTTCGCTTGACGGATGACACTCAACCGCCGTCGAGCGATTTCAAAAGATTGTCGATCGTGAACGGATTGGCTTTCGGCTTCGCCGGCGCTGAAGCCGAGCCGTCATTGACCCCGGGGAGCGACCGGTCGACCTTTGGCGCTTGCTCGGCAGCCTTGCGCTCGGCCTCCAGCTTCGTCTGCTCGGCCTTCTTGCGACCGGCCTCGGCCTGCGCCTTGGTCGCTTCGTCCGCGGCCCGCTGCTCTGCCTCGGCCTTCGCCTGTGCATCGGCCTTGATCTTGGCGTCCGCCTCGGCCTGAGCCTTGGCGTCGGCTTCCGCTTTGGCTCTCGCCTCTTCGTCCGCCTTGGCCTTCGCGTCGGCTTCAGCCTTTGCCTGCGCCTCCGCTTCGGCTTTCGCCTTGGCTTCGGCCTCGGCCTTCTGCCGTGCCTCTTCCTCTTGCCGGCGCAATTCTTCGGCTGCGTTGTCGCGCTCGGTCTGAAGCGACGCATAGTAGCGCGCTTCGCGCCGCAGCCGCTGCTTTTCCAGGAGCGCCGCCTGCATCGCCTCGACCCGCTGCTGTTCTTTCTCCAGAGCGCGTTGCGTCAGGAACTGCGCCAGCGGACCGCTGTCGAACTGGGGCGCGGTCGCCCCGAGCGGGCCGGCCAGGCTGAAATTGACGGCCGGTTCGGAGCCGACCAGCGCCTCGTCGCCGGGACGGTAGGTCAGCGCCCCCTTTGCCGTGACGGTGCTTGTGTTGAGATCGGCGGTCACGTCGGCGGACAACGTCGCCCCCGGATTGTCGAGGCTGATCGGCGGCGCCCGCAGCGTGCCGTTGGCGACGGAGAAGGCCATATCCGTATCGCCGGCGACGAAGCTGCCCTCCCCGGCGATCTGCGGCGCGAAGTCCGCCGTCCTGGCCGTATCGATATCGCGTCCGATCGCGTCGGCCTTGGCGACGATGGCGGCAAAGCCGTCCGGATTGATGCCGTCCACTTTCAAACGCTTCAGCGCCGCGGTACCGGACCCGGACAGGGCGGCAATCATGGCATCGACCGATTTGCCGCTGGTCGACAGCACCGCTGATAGGTCGCCGCTGCCGCCGATGCCGGCATCGGGCAGGACAGCGGAAAGATCGCTGCCGGCGAGCCTCATCTGGCCGGAGAACAGGCCGGTGCCCTCCGTGTTCTTCAGGTCGAACAGCCCGGTCAAATCGCCGCCGTAAAGCTTCGCCTTGAGGTCTGAGACATGAATGCCTTCGCGATCGAGCTTCAGCGAGAAGGCCGCGTCATGCGCCGTGGCGAATGGCCCGACGGCGAGCGCCGATGTGTTGAGATCGAGGTCGGCGTTGAACGGCAGGGTAGACTTCTGACTGAACGGCGTCGTCGGCCATCCGCCCTTGGCGGCAGCGAAGGACTGGTCGCCGAACAGCGAGACAGCCAGCGGATCGAGGTCGAGTTCGTCGAGCGCCAGCGCCCCCGCAAGGTGCGGCAGGCCATCCTTGGCATCGATGTTGACGTCGCCGGACACCGCTGCCTTGTTGATCGAACCGACGAGACCACTCAGCACCAGAAGCCCGTTGCCGAAATCGGCATCGGCCGCCAGCAACGTCGAGGTCCCGGTCCCCATGCCGGGCAGGCCGACACCGGTCGTCATCAGCCACGGCTCGATATCGGCGGCGTCAAGATTGACCTTGCCTTTCGCGGTGGCGCCTTGCGCCGTCTCGGCCACGGTTCCGTCGAAACTCGCCTTGAAGTCGTCGGCCGTCAGGTTGAAGCTGGTCGCGAGACCGCCGGCAGCCGAGCCTTTCGCCGAGATGTCGGTGCTGGCATGGCCGAGCATGCCGAGCGGCAGCGCCGGCAGGCCGTAAAGCGCGAGCAGCGTGGTGGCGTTGTCGTTGCGGGCGTTGAAGGTGATCGATACCGGCGCATCGAGCAGTTTGTCCACGGTTCCTTTGCCGGAAAGCGAAGCCGAGAAGGCCGAACCGCCGGCTTTGCCCTGGGCTGAGAGCGCGAGCCCGGTGCTGCCGTCGCCGTTGTCGGCGGCGCTGGTCAACAGATCGATGCGCGCATCCTGGAACAGTTCGGGATAGGCCGCCGCCCGGCCGGCCAGGCCCTTGAGCACTGCATTGTCGGGATAATGCTGGGCCGCGACATCGATCAGCGGCTTGAGGTCCACCGCCACCACGGAGGCGTTGAGCTTGCCTGTCGGGCTCTGCGGAAAATCCTTGACCCGGCCCGTTGCGCTGATCGAGGCGCCGGCGAGACCGCCGATCGAAAGCCGATCGATCTCGAGCAGGCCCTCGCGCAGCCGCAGCGCCGTATCGACGCTGTCGGCGCTGAGCCCGCCGGCGCTGACCGGCCCCGCCTTGATCTGGAAATCGAGATCGCGATCGGAAAAGCGGTTGGCACCCTTGTCGCTGATGAAGATCGAGGCGAAGGCCGCCAGCCCGTCCAGGTCCATTTCGCCACCCGTCAGCCGCATCAGCACCGATGGCTTGGCGCCGTCGGGCTGGCTGGAATCGATACTGCCCGAAAATTTCGCCTTGCCGAGGATGAGTTCGAGATCGCTGAACGACTGCCGGTTCTCGTTGAGATCGACCTTGGCCTTGAAGCCTGCCGCGGGCAGCCGGCGGATGGCCTCGTCGACATCCTTCGACAACCAGGCGGCAAAGCCGGAAGGCTGTCCGACGGCCAACAACAACGAGCCGGTGAAGCCGAAATGGTCCTCGACGCTCAGCATGCCGTCGGCTTCGAGCGTCGTGCGGCCCGGCAGCGTCGCGGCAAGCGACTTGACCGACCAGCCGCCATCGACCGGCTCGGCCGACAGCCGTACGTCGCGCACCGTCGTATCGCCCGCCACCACCGCCGGCAGCCGGACCTCGAGCGTGCCCGGTATGGTTGGCTTCGGCATGTGCTGCAGCGTCTGCTCGAATGCCGCGATGCGTTGGTCGAGCGTAAAGCCGGCTCCGGCGGCCCCGCCGACAGCCTCGTCGAACTGGACCTGCGCGCCGCTGGCTTCGACCGAGAAATGCGGCTTCAGGCCGAGATCGACCGAGGCCTTGCCATCGGCGGTATAAGGACTGTCGAGCGGCCCGGTCTCGAAGCGGAACTCGTCGACATTGAGCTTCTGGTGATCGAGCGCGAACTTGCCGTTCAGTCGGAAACCCGGATCGGGCTTGCCGGTGCTGATCTTGACCGGCTCGCCATCGCTGCCGCGCAGCTCGGTCGAATTTCTGTCGTCACCGGAAATCTTCAACTGGCCGGAATAGACCGCGGCGCCCTTGACGATGCTGGCATTGCCGTCGGTCTCGATGATCAGCGGATAGGCATCGGGATCCGCCTTCAGCCTGAGCCGTATTTGGCCGTCGGGTTCCACCTTGCCGGTCGAAGCCGACACGTCTGTGCGCATGCCGTCGAAGCGCAGCGTCCCGTCCATCCGCCAGGGGCCGATGAGCGCTTTGGCGGAAATCGTCGAGTTGATCTCGGAGATCAGGTGGCTGCGCCCGCCGGCGGCGTGGCGCAGCTCGATCTGCCCCTCCGTTATGGTCAGCTTCTCGATCGCGATCTGCCCGGGATCGAGCCGCGTCGAGGGCCGGATCGCCCAGTCGACCGTGCCGTCCCCTGCGACATCGATGATCGCCTTGGGATGCACCAGCCGCATGTCGAAGATCAGCACCTCGCCGCGCAGGAAAGGCGCAAGCTCCGCATCCATGGAGAATGTCTCGACCGCCATTGCCGGCTGGCCTGCCGGGCCGCCCGCCACCTCGACATTCGAGAAAGTCACCGACGGAAACGGCAACAGCCGCGCCGTCGCATCGCCCTTCACCGTCACCTTGCGGCCGAGGATAGCGCTCGCCTCGCGCTCGAAGTCGGCCCGGTATCCCGTCCAGTCGATGAAATACGGCACCACCAGCGCTGCGCACAGCACCAGCACGAACAGGCCACCGAAGATCACGAACAGGCGGGCGAGCATCTGTTTCCCGGGTTGAAAGTCAGCCGCACTCTACCCGCATCCGCGTGTCGATAAAGAGGCAATTCCATTAGCAACGGCCAGCAGTCCAGGGCAATGTCCGCTGTTGCGCGATTGCTCGCGGCCGCGATATCTCTTTCCCGACCATCCCTGCCCGAACGGTCATGTCCCCGGCCGCCGTATCCTAATGTCCTATCGCTTGAATCAATGCGGCGAAGACTGCGCCTTGGCGCACGCTTACCGAGAAATCCCTGGCGATGAATTCGACCGTCGAATCGTGAAACGTCAGGATAAAATGCCGATAGCCTGAAAACAGCCCGGGAAAGTGGGACGGATGAACCCGGTTTGCTTTCTCGAAGGACGCTATCCACGAAGAATTTCGAACTTCGAATGCGGAATAGGATCGTAGGCCCAATCCGTAGAGCCGATGCCCGGCGATGGCTTCGTCGTTAGGCGGGCCGAATTGAACAGAGAGATATGGCTCCGCCGTCAGGATCGCGACGGACTGGTCATCGGTCGCGGGCGAAACCGCGCGGGGATTCGTGCCGTCGAATGTCGGGTCCGGGACGTTGACAAGATAGGCGATCAACAGCCGCCGTTCATCCGCGAAGACATGTGGCAACGGGGCGCCTGCCGACGATAGCGGCAGGTCGACCGGCGCCAGGCTTTCGGTGGCGGGCATGACCTAACGACCGGGCCCCGGCAAGATCTTGCCCGGGTTCAAGATGTTGTGCGGATCGAGCGCCTGCTTGATCGTGCGCATGACATCGACGCCATGACCGAGTTCGTGGCGCAGGAAACCGACCTTGCCCTGGCCGATGCCGTGCTCGCCGGTGCAGGTGCCTTCCATGGCGATGGCGCGCATGTTGAGCCTGGCGACGAATTTCTCGGCAAGCGCGATCTCTTGCGGGTTGTCGACATCCATCAGCACCAGCACATGGAAATTGCCGTCGCCGGCATGGCCGACGATCGGTGCCACCAGCCCCATCTCGGCAATGTCGGCCTCGGTTTCGGTGACGCATTCGGCAAGCCGCGAGATCGGCACGCAGACGTCGGTCGACAGCCCCTTGGCGCCGGGGCGCAGTGTCAGCGACGACCAGTAGGCGTCATGACGCGCCTTCCAGAGCTTGGTGCGCTCCTCGGCGACGCTGGTCCACAGGAACGGCCCGCCACCCTGCTCCTCGGCGATCATGCCAAAAGTTTCGGCCTGCTCGGCCACGCCGGCGTCGCTGCCGTGGAACTCGACGAACAGGCACGGGCTTTCCGGATAGTCGAGCTTGGAATAATTCTTCATCGCCCGCATCTGCAGCGCATTGACCAGTTCGATGCGCGCCACCGGTATGCCCATCTGGATGGTCGCGATCACCGTGTTGCAGGCCGCCTCCAGGCTGGGAAACGGGCAGACGCCGCCGGAGATCGCCTGCGGAATGCCCTGCAGCCTGAGCGTCAGCGAGGTGATGATGCCGAGCGTACCTTCGGAGCCGACCAAAAGCCGCGTCAGGTCATAGCCGGCCGAGCTTTTCTTCGCCCGTTTGCCCGTCGTCACCGCCTCGCCGTCGGCCATGACGGCGGTCAGCGACAGCACGTTCTCGCGCATGGTGCCGTAACGCACGGCGTTCGTGCCTGAGGCACGCGTCGCCGCCATACCGCCGAGCGAGGCATTGGCGCCCGGATCGATCGGAAAGAACAGGCCGGTGTCGCGCAGGTGCCGGTTGAGGTCCTCGCGCGTCACCCCGGGCTCAATGGTGCAGTCCAGGTCCTGCGGATTGACCGAAAGGATGCGGTTCATGCGCGAGGTATCGATGGAAATGCCGCCACCCGGCGCATTGGTATGGCCTTCGAGCGAGGAGCCGACGCCGAAGGCGATGACCGGCACGCGGTGGACGGCGCAGGCACGCACGATCTCCTGCACTTCCGCCGCCGTCTCGACGAAGGCGACGCCGTCCGGCGCCTGGGTCGGGATATAGGTGGTGGTATGCGCGTGCTGGCTGCGGATCGATTCGCCGGTCTGAAACCGTTCGCCAAAGCGCTGCTTGAGGATGCCGAGCACCGCGGCGATGCCTTCCTCGTTGCGTTCGACGGGGTTGAGGTCGCTCAAAGCCATGAATTCCTCCGCGAATGGGCCAGCGGTCGCCCTTGTTAAGCAGCTATGGATGATGCCTAAAGCAATTCCAGGAAAAGTGTGAAACGGTTTTCCGTCGGGAATTACGAGAACCTCACCAGCCACGCCCTATCCAGCGACGATCAAGGAAAACCAAATGACGATCCCCGCACCGATCATTTCCGCCCCGTTGGCGATCGAGAAGGACTGGATCGACTATAACGGCCATCTCAACATGGCCTATTACAACGTGCTGTTCGACCACGGCTCCGACGAAGCGTTCGAAGTGATGGGTGTTGGTTCGAGCTATGCCAGGGAGCGCCGTCTCAGCATCTACACCGCGGAAGTTCATGTCTGCTACGTGCGTGAGCTGCATCTTCACGACACGGTCAAGGTCTCGCTCCAGCTCATCGACCATGACGACAAGCGGTTGAGAACCTATCAGGAAATCCGCCATGTCGACGGCTGGCTCGCCGCCACATCCGAAACGCTGTCGCTGCATGTCGACATGGAAGGACCCAAGGTCGCTCCCTTCCCCGCCGATGTGCTTGCCAGGATTGAAGCCATGCGCGCCGCCCATGCGTCGCTGCCGATGCCGGAGCGCGCCGGCCGTTCGATCGGCATCAAGCGCAAGAGCGCTTGAAAGCCCCCCGTCGCCCGCGTTAACCTTACCAAGGTTTTAACGTGAACAAGCCACTTGAGTCCCATTGAACGACTCAGTGGCGCGTTCGAAAACCGCCGTTACCGGGTTTGCGCGCGGGCGGCGGGCGGAATGCGGTGCGAGGACAGTGCATGAAAACCGACATCAAGGTCGAGGTGGAGCGGCTGGCGGCCGACTCGCGCATCACCGACTATGATTTCTGGCGATCGCTGAAGAACGTCAACAATGAGATCTTCCACATCGCCAACAACAACGAACCGATCCCCTTCGACATGATCCGCTGGCGTGCGATCCTGCAGCAGGCGCGCATGAGGCGCGGCCCCGCTTGATCCGCTATCGCTGCCCCATCACTTCTGCTTGAAACCGCTGAGGGGGGGAACGCGGCTCGATCGGCGATGACTGGATGATGCCGGTGTTGGTCATCGCATAGGGAATGATCCGGTCGATCACGCGCTCGAGTTCGGTCACCGAGCCGACATGGGCGAGCGCGATGAAGCAGTCCTCGCCGGTCACCCGGTCGCATTGCGCGATTTCCGGCAGTTCGCGAATGATTTCCGCCACCACCGAAAGCTGTCCCGGCACCGGCCTGATTCTAAGCCATGCCGACAGTTTCAGCCCGAGCGCCGCCGGGTTGATTCTGACCGTATAGGCCTCGATCACGCCGTTCTCCTGCAGCTTGCGGATGCGCTCCGCCACGCTCGGCGCCGACAGCCCGACCGCGCGCGCCAGCTCGGCCGTGCTGATGCGCGCATCCTTTTCCAGCAGTCGCAGGATCTTTAAATCCACGGCGTCCAGATCTGAATTTTCATTTCGAAGGTTTTTCAAGCTCAACCTCTTCTATAAGAAAGCGAAATGGCGAGTAGGCCGTTCATCATATATGTAATTTGCGAGTTTCGCCTGCGATAATGCTCGCATGAAAGCTCAAACGCAAACTCCAACTGCAAACGAAGCTGCCGGCGAGGCCCCGCGCCCTGCCCTTTCCGGATTGGCCACCGCGTTGCCGCCGCATGTCTGGTTCTGCGTCAGCGCGGTGTTCCATTATCTGGGACCGGCCTTCGCGGTGCTGCTTTTCGATCAGGTCGGCGTGCTCGGCATGGCTTGGCTGCGCATCGCCACCGCCGCCCTCATCTTCGCCCCCTTGACCAAACCCTGGCGCGTTTTCGCCCGCGCCGATCGCGGTCGGCGACTGCTGCTGCTGGCCTTCGGCGTCTGCCTGGCGGTGATGAACTGCTCGTTCTATCTGGCGCTCGACCGCCTGCCGATCTCGCTGGTGGCGGCGATCGAATTCGTCGGCACGATCGCAGTGGCGCTCGTTGGCCTGCGCAGCCGGCGCAACGTCGCGGCGCTGGCCGTTGCCGTTCTCGGCACGCTGCTGCTCATCGACGTGAAATGGTCGAGCGACCCGGTCGGCCTGTTCTGGGCGTTTTTGAATGGCGCCCTGTTCGTCGGCTATATCGTCATCGGCCACCGCGTCGCCCAGGCCGGCGTCGGCATTGCCGGCCTCGGCACCGCCATGGCGATCGCGTTCCTCATCGTTTTGCCCATCGGCTTCAGCGAGGCAGTGCCGGCCTTCTCCACGCCGCAGCTGTTGATCGCCGCGATCGGCGTCGGCGTCTGCTCCTCGGTCATCCCCTACATCTGCGACCAACTCGCCATGGCGAGGCTGCCGCGCGCGAGCTTCGCGCTGATGCTGTCGCTCCTGCCGCTCACGGCAACGCTCATCGGCGTCATCGTGCTGCGTCAGATGCCGGGCTTCACCGATTGCCTGGGGATCGCGCTGGTGATCGCCGGCGTCGCCTTCCACAAGCCCGCGGCCAACACCTAAACTGCTCGACTATGCCAGCTTCTCCTTCAGGAAAGCGATCGTCCTCCCCCATGCGAGATCGGCGGCCTTCTTGTCATAGCGGGCGGCCGAGGTGTCGTTGTTGAAGGCGTGGTTGGCGCCGTCATAGACATAGACCGTGTATTCGACATGCGCCGTATCGAGCGCTTTCTTGTAGGCATCGATGCCGGCATTGGTCCTGCTGTCGAGGCCGGCATAGTGCAAAAGCAGCGCCGCCTTGATCTTCGCGGCATCCTCGGCCTTGGGCTGCATGCCATAATAGGCGACGCCGGCGGCGAGGTCGGGCGCATGGACGGCAAGCTGGTTCACCGCCCCGCCGCCCCAGCAGAAGCCGACCGCGCCGACCTTGCCGTTGCCCTCCTTGAGGCTCTTGAGGTAAGCGACTGTCGCCACGCCATCGGCCGCGACCTGGGTGGCGTCGAGCTTGGTGAACATGTCGCGCGCCTTATCCTCGTCGGACGGCGTGCCGCCGAGCGGCGACAGGAAGTCCGGCGCCAAGGCGACGAACCCCTCCAGCGCCACGCGCCGGGCGACATCGCGGATATGCGGGTTGAGGCCCCTGTTTTCGTGGATGACGACGACGGCGCCGAGCTTGCCGGACTGACCGGCCGGCTTGACCAGATAGCCCTTCATCTCGCCGCTGCTGCCGCGATAGGTGATGTTCTCGCCCTTCACCCGGCTGTCGTCCTCGGCGACGATCGCCGCCTGGGCGGAATTCGCCGCCAGCATCGGCGCGATCGCGGCCGCCGCGGCGCCTGAGCCCGCCAGTTTCGTCAGTTGCTCCACGAAGCGGCGCCGGTCGAGCGTCAGATGCGTATATTCGTCATAGGCATCGATCATCGCCTGAGTGATGACAGGCTGAGTGATGGCAGGCTGCGTGATGACGGGCTTGGCAACGGGTTTGGTCATGGCTCTCCTCGACGGCGATTGGGACGATTGGCAGGTCGATCCGCAAGATAGGGTCGAGATTTGCACGGACCAGTCACGCGTGATGACGATCCGGAGAACCGCGGATCGCCCATCACATATTGGTCATTTCCGAAAGGCTTGATGGTGCTGTCACATTAGGAAGCAAAGCTGCGAGTGCAGCTTTGATCCAAACGACGAAAAGGGGAATGCCATGAATGTCCAGGACATCGTCAACACCGTCTCGCAAAAGGCAGGACTTGATGAGCCCACCACCGAGAAGGTCGTCGGCACCATCTTTTCCGTGCTCGATCACGAGGCCGAAGGCACCAGCGTTTCGTCTTTCTTCGCCCAGATCCCCGGCGCCGACGCGCTGGCGCAGAAATATGACGTGATGGCCGCCGGCGCGGCAGCCGGTTCGGGTGGCGGCCTATTATCGTCGCTGCAGGGCGCGCTTGGCGGCGTGCTCGGCGAAAAGGCCGGTGCGCTGATCAACGGAATCGCCGCCCTCAAGGCTTCCGGCCTCGACATGGCGCAGATCCAGAAGGCCGGCACGACGCTGATCCAGCAGGCGGAAGCCGCCGCTGGACCGGATCTGACCAACCAGGTGCTGGACCAGGTGCCGAGCCTGAGAGGCCATCTCGGGCTTTGAAGCGTTCCGGACGATCTTGAGCGGATCAGTCATCCGGCAGTGGGGCTGATTTCCGCTTTTTGTGAAGAAATATCGATATTATGCACCATCACTACATTATCATACACATTTTGGAAACCATCCCCTGAACACCCCTGGCGCGCCTTCATGCAATTAACCACCTATTAGAAGTTGCGCATCAGGTTGCGGACGGAATTATCGGTATCCGCATTGGGGGCGGCTGCCAACGCCTGTGTCATGCCCCTCGCCGCAACGAACAGATGTCCGCCAATGGACACCGGGCGATGACTTGACAAGGCGGAAGGTCCGGCACCTCCGATCGAAAAGGGCTATCCGGCCATGATGCGCGTCATCTCCTGCGTGACTGTCGACCACAATTTGTGGCTCGTCCTGGTCGCGGCGCTGGTCTGCGGCGCGGGCTCCTGGGCGACCATCCGGCTTTTCCTGCGTGCCCACGAAGCCAAGGGCTTGCAGCAGGTCGGTTGGCATTTCCTGACCTCGGTCTGTGCGGGATCGTCGATCTGGTGCACGCATTTCATCGCCATGCTGGCTTACGATCCCGGCGCCCCGATTGCCTTCGATCCGGTGCTGACGATCGCCTCGCTGTTTATCGCCATCACCGGCACCGCCGCCGGCTTCATCGCGGCGACGACCCACGCGCCGCGCGTTGCCCCGATCGTCGGAGGCGTCATCGTCGGCCTCGCGATCTCTGGCATGCACTACACAGGCATGGCCGCCTATCATGTCGACGGCATCGTTGAATGGAACACGACCTATATCGCCGCCTCTGTCCTGCTTTCCGTGGTGTTTGCCTGCCTTGCCGTCAGCGTCGCACTGAACGAACGGCTGTCCGGCCGCAACTATTGGGGCGCGGCCGTTCTGGTGCTGGCCATCGTCAGCCTGCATTTCACCGCGATGGCGGCAGTCCAGGTGACACCGCTGGCAACGCGCGGCGCCAGCACCGATTCCCTGGCGCTGCACGCCATGGCGCTCGGAGTCGCCGTCGCCGGGCTGATCATTATCGGCACCGGCCTTGCCAGCTATCTGATTGATGACCGGACGCGCTCGGAAGCCTTTCAACGCCTGCATCACCTGGCGATGAACGACACGCTGACTGGCCTGCCCAACCGGGTGAACTTCAACGATCATCTCGACCGCGAGATCGACCGCGCCCGCGAACTCGGCGGCAAGGTGGCGATCGTCGGCATCGATCTCGACCGGTTCAAGGAGATCAATGATATCTGGGGACACGGCGCCGGCGACCAGACGTTGAAGAACCTGGCCGAACGCATGAGCGCGCTGCTGCAGGAGGGCGAGTTCGTTGCCCGCCTCGGCGGCGATGAGTTCGCCGGCGTCAAACGCATGAAGAGCCAGTCGGACCTTGTCGATTTCATTTCGCGCCTCGAAGCGGCACTCTTCGCGCCGGTCAGGTTCGGCGATGTCGAAACCGCCACCGGCGCCAGCCTCGGCGTCGCCATTTACCCTAGCGACGCGCACGATCGCGAAACGCTGGTCAACAATGCAGACCTCGCCATGTATCGCGCCAAGGCGAACATAACCCAGAACGTCTGCTTCTATGAGCAGGCCATGGACGAAGCCGTCCGCGCCAACCGCACACTGGCCAACGATCTGCGCGACGCCGTCGAGAACGGTCAGCTCGACCTGCACTATCAGGTTCAGACTTCGGTCTCGACCGGCGACATTCGCGGCTACGAGGCGCTGTTGCGCTGGAAGCATCCAACCAGGGGCAATATTTCGCCGGCCGAGTTCATTCCGCTGGCCGAGGAAAACGGCCTCATTCTGCCACTCGGCGAGTGGGTGTTGCGCACAGCTTGCGCCAAGGCCGCCTCATGGGATCATCCATACAAGGTCGCGGTCAATCTCTCTCCGGTCCAGTTCGCCCATGCCGACCTGCCGAAGCTCGTCCACGAAATCCTGCTCGATACCGGGCTGCGGCCGAACCGGCTGGAGCTCGAGATCACCGAAACCACCATCATCGCCGACAAGATCCGCACCTTGAACATCCTGCGGAGGATCAAGGCGCTGGGCGTCACCATCGCCATCGACGATTTCGGCACCGGCTATTCGTCGCTGGAGACGCTTCGCGCCTTCCCGTTCGATAAGATCAAGCTCGATCGCTCCTTCATGTCCGAGGTTGAAACCAGCCCGCAGGCCAAGGCCATCATCCGCGCCGTGCTGGCGCTCGGCCAGAGCCTCGACATCCCGGTGCTGGCCGAAGGCGTCGAGACGCACAGCCAATTGTCGATCCTGCGTGCCGAAGGCTGCAACGAGGCGCAAGGTTTTCTGCTCGGCCGCCCGGCGCCTTTCGGCGAGATCCTCGCGCTGGGCCATCGCGGCGAAGCCGAGCTCGCCGAAGTCCCGCAACCGATCCGCCAGGCCGTTGCGTAGGCGATAGCGCGCCGGGATTACAGGTCAGTCCTGGCGCATCTACTTGGGCAGCGTGTAGGCCATCACATAGTCGCCCGGCTTGGTGCCGACCGAGCCGTGGCCGCCGGCGACGATGACGACGAACTGGCGGCCGTCGGCCACCGTATAGCTCATCGGTGTCGACTGTCCGCCCGCCGGCAGCCTCGCCCGCCATAGCTGCCTGCCGGTGGTGAGGTCATAGGCGCGCAGATAATCGTCGACCGCGGCGCCCAGGAAGGCGACACCGCCTCCCGTGATCATCGGCCCGCCAATGCCCGGAACACCGACCTTGAGCGGCAGCGGCAGCGGCGTCATGTCATAGACGGTGCCGTTGCGGTGCTTGTAGGCGATGTTTCCGGTCTTGAGGTCGACGCCGGCGACATAGCCCCAGGGCGGCGCCTGGCAGGGAACGCCGAGCGGCGACAGGAACGGTCCCATCACCACCGCGTAGGGCGCGCCCTCGTTGCGGTTCAGCCCCTGCTCGCTGCCCTTGGTGTTGTCGCCCGGCGCCGGCACGTCCGCGCGCGGGATGAGCTTCGAGGTGAAGGCGAGGTAGGTCGGCATGCCGAACATCACCTGCCGCACCGGATCGACCGCGACGCCGCCCCAGTTGAAGACGCCGAAATTGCCGGGATAGATCAGCGAGCCCTGCAGCGAGGGCGGCGTGTAACGTCCCTCGTAGCGCAGTTTCTTCAGCTCGATCCGGCACGCCAGCTGGTCGAACATGGTGATGCCCCACATGTCGGCGCCGGTCAGCGGCTTCGGATTGAAGGACAGGTCCGAGGCCGGCTGCGTCGGCGCGGCATGATCGCCCTCGATCGCGCCGCCAGGTGCGGGCACTTCCTTCACCGGGATGATCGGCTCGCCGGTTCGCCGGTCGAGCACGTAGAGATCGCCCTGCTTGGTCGGCCCGACCAACGCCGGCACCACGCCGCTCGCCGTGGTGATGTCGACCAGCGTCGGCTGCGCCGGCACGTCCATGTCCCACAGATCGTGATGGACGGTCTGCCGCACCCAGCGCAATTGGCCGGTGTTGAGGTCGAGCGCGGTGATCGAGGACGAGAATTTCTCGACATTGGCGCTGCGGCCCATGCCGAGCTGGTCCGGCGTCTGGTTGCCGAGCGGCAGATAGAGCAGCCCGAGCTTCTCGTCGGCGCTGGCGGTCGACCACATGTTGGGCGAGTTGTTGGTGTAGTTCTGCCCCGTCGGCAGCGGCGCCGTCTGGTCGGGATTGCCTGAATCCCAGTTCCACAACAGCGCGCCCGTGCCTGCGTCATAGGCGCGGATGACACCCGACGGCTCTTCGGTCGAATAATTGTCGTTGACCGCGCCGCCGATGATGATCTTGCCGCCGATGATCAGCGGCGCCGATGTCGAGTAGTAATAGCCCGACTTCGGATAGGGCATGTTGGCCATCAGGTTCAGCGTGCCGCCCTCGGCGAAGGACGGACACAGCTGCCCGTTCGCGGCGTCGAGCGCGATCAGCCTGGCGTCGGACGTAGGCAGATAGACGCGCAGGGCGCAAGGCTGGCCGGCGGCGATCTTGGCGTCGGCGTAATAGGACACGCCGCGGCAGGTTTGGTGCTGGCGCTCCGGGTCGAGCTTGATCTTCGGGTCGTAGCGCCATTTCTCCTTGCCGCTCGCGGCGTCGATGGCGATGGCGAAATTGTGCGGCGTGCAGATGAAGAGCGCGTCACCGATCTTGAGTGGTGTCACCTGGTAGGTCGTCTCGCCGATATCGTCGGGGCCTTTCACGTCGCCGGTGCGATAGGTCCATGCCGGCTGCAACTTGGCGACATTGTCAGGCGTGATCTGGTCGAGCGGGGAATAGCGCTGGCCGAACGGCGTGCGGCCGTAGAAGTGCCACTCGCCGGCCGGCATGTCGCCGCCGAGATTGGCCGCCGTCGCCACTTTCTCGGTGCCCAGCGTGCCGCCGATATCCTTCGGATCGGCGGTCATCGAATAGAAGGCGACCGCAAGCGAGGCGAGCACGGCCAGGATCAGCGGCGCGCGCCCGTCCGGCCCCCGCAAGCCTCGCCTTGCCCATGGCGTCAGCAGCCACAGCGCGATCAGCACGATGACGCCGCCGCGCGGACCGAGCTGCCACCAGTCGAAGCCGATCTCCCAGACCGCCCAGCACAGCGTGGCAAGCACAAACAGCGAATAGAACCAGAGCGAGGTCGACCTGCGCCTGAAAAGCAGCCACGCGGTGACCAGGAAGACCAGGCCGGCGATCAGGTAGTACCAACTGCCGCCCAGCACGGCGAGCCAGATGCCGCCGCCGCCGAGGACCAGACCGATGAGGAAGAGGACGAGGGAGGTGATGGTGACAGCCAAGACGGTGCTCCTTCGACTGTTGCGCGCTTTCAAGCAATTCCGGGAAAAGTGTGAAGCGGTTTTCCGTCCGGAATTGCGTCGAAACAAAGAGATGGAGCGGCTCGGCGTTTCCGTGAAACGATGAACCGCTCCAGACCGGCTTTCAGGCGACGGCGTGCCGTCCCTGCCCTGTCGCCAGCTTTCCCTTGCCCGCTCCGGCTGTCAAGTTGGTCCGGGACACGCGAAAATAGAACAAAACGTAGGGTAGTGTCTCAGTTTGAAATTTGACGCGTAGGCGAAATCGCCTCGACGCGTTTGCTCCCATAGGCCGAACCGCCTATATGCTTAGCGGAAAGCATGAAGGGGGGTTGATAGGTATGGAAATCCAAATCGACGGCAACGGCAGTCATTACATTGAATGGCATCAGGCGAATGGCTGGTACAAGCGGGCTTGGGTTCAGCGCAAGACCGGCGAGAAGGATTGGGCCGGAACCGGCCGCTACCTCAACGTAGTTCGGTGCAACAGGCCGGGTCAGACCGGCGGCAATCCGACTGACTTCCCGGTCTTCAACGACCTGCCAGATGATCAAATTCTATTGGCGTTCGTTCATGGTGTAAACGCCATGACCGGATGCAGGGGTGATAGCGATGCCAACCGGACCTAAAGGCCAGAAGCGCCCCGCTGATGTGATCGGCAACGCCGTCCGCGTCATGCGCATTGCCACAGGCGAGGAAGCCGACGAGGTGCAGGACGACGGCAAGAACGCTGCTGCCAAAGAGCTTGGTTCGAAGGGCGGAAAGAAGCGCGCCGCCAACATGTCACCGGAGCGGCGCTCAGAGATCGCGAAGAAGGCGGCGGCGAAACGATGGGGAAAAGCCGAATAGTGCTTGCGTGTTAAGAATTTCGCCCATACGGTATGGGAAGATTCGTTAACACGGAGAACCGTTGTGCCTGAAATGCCCCAAATGGTCCCGACCCGTATCCTCCGGGAAGACTGGCAAGTTCTGCCCCGCCTTGAAGAGCTTCAGCTTGAGAAGGCCAAGCTCTTGAACATCCGCGCTACAGCTGTCGGCGCGGCGGCCGACAGCACGCCTTACCACCCTGCGAACGCGGCCGGCACTCTGTCCTATCACTTCGGCACTTTCGCGCTCAGGAATGAGTTTGTCGGCAAGGTCTGGGTGCTTGATCGCACGAACGGGGTCGAGACCATTAAGAACGAGGCCAAGCGCATCAAAGTCGTCTTCGCCAATGTGGACATTGCTTGCAATGACGACCACCCGCCTAAGCCGCGTTCGACCAAAGGAGCCGGCGCCGAGCGTTTGTGCGTCGGCAACGATCTGTTCGGCGGGCTCCCGCACTATGCCCCCGCTGTCGCCGAGGCCGGTTGGACCGTCTACTATCTGATGGTGGCTCCCAACGGGGCGGTGGAACTCAGTTGCCCGCTGCTCAAGAACGGCACTTTCCAGCACTTTGTGGAGCGCCTGTATCTGTCTGACGGTAGCGACCTCGACAAAGAGCCGAAGTTGTCGCTTGACGAAGATGACGCCGCCGATGATTTCGATCCGCAGGTTGCCCGTAAGAAGTAAAGCGTCATGGCATTCAATCCGAAGAGACTCATCCTCGCCCGGAAACGGCGGAGGATGACCGGCAAGGGACTCGCTGAGGCGGCCGGCTTGTCGCCGATCACGGTGTCCCGCGTCGAGAATGGTGAGAATGAGCCCGACGAGGCTACAGTGGATAGATTCGCGGAAACGCTCGCCTATCCGACGACCTTTTTCTATCTCGATGACCCTGACGAACTCGATACTACGGCTGTCAGTTTTCGAAGCCTCTCGAAAATGAGTTCAAAGGAACGCGATGCCGCCATCAACGCCGGCCGGCTTGGTCTGCAATTGAGCGATTGGCTTGAGGGGCAGTTTAGTCTGCCTGACGCCAACCTGGTGGATCTCAGCTACGAAACAGACCCAGAAGCAGCCGCGCGCACTCTGCGCGCCTATTGGAGCCTAGGAGAAAAGCCTATTGGCAACATGCTTGGTCTTTTGGAAGTTCAAGGGGTCAGGGTGTTCTCTCTTTCGGAAGCAACTAGCTCGGTGGACGCCTTCTCGTTCTGGCGTGATGAACGACCATTTGTTTTTTTGAATAACTACAAAACTTCGGAACACAGCATTTTTGATGCTGCCCATGAGCTATGCCATTTGGTGATGCACAGGCACGCCGGCTCTCAGCTGTCGCGAACGGCCGAGCGCGAGGCCAACCAATTCGCTTCGGCATTTTTGATGCCGGAAAACGATGTGCGTTCACGTATGCCACGGTTCATCACTGTCGATCTTATTATTCGCGCAAAGGCCCGTTGGCGGGTATCGGCGATGGCGATGGCCTACAGGCTTCATACGTTAAATTTGCTTAGCGAGTGGCAATACAAGTCTGCCTGCATTGAGCTAGGCCGCCGAGGCTATCGGAGTGGCGAGCCCAACGGCATCGAGCGCGAGACATCAGCGGTTTGGAGGAAAATTCTCGCTCACCTCTGGAGCGAGAAAGTGACAAAGCACGAAATAGCTGGCCTTCTACATCTCCCGCCAGATGAGCTTGAAGGGCTGATTTGGGGATTGGCTGGACCAGTCGTCCGACCAGATCGGGACGATAGCCGCGCTAGTTTGCGCCTAATTTAATGTGAACTTTAATGCTTGACACTAAGCATAAAAGTTCACATATTAGGGGCATGAACAAGCTGTCCCTCCAAACCCGCGTCCAAATCCTCTCGATGCTTTGCGAGGGTAGCTCGATGCGTTCGATCTCCCGCGTTGCCGACGTGTCAATCAACACCGTTTCGAAGCTGCTGGTCGATGCCGGCAAATTCTGCGCCGATCTGCATGACCGCGAAGTTCGCAACGTCACGTCCAAGCGTATCCAGTGCGACGAGATTTGGTCGTTTGTCGGCGCGAAGGCGAAGAACGTTTCGACCATGAAGCAGCCCGTCGTGGGCGCTGGCGACGTGTGGACCTGGACAGCTCTGGATAGTGACAGCAAGCTTATCGTGTCGTGGCTGGTCGGCGGTCGCGACGGCGAATATGCGCTTGCGTTCATGGACGACGTGAAGGACCGTCTCGCCAACCGCGTCCAGCTCACCACGGACGGCCACCGCGCCTACCTCAATGCGGTCGAGGAAGCCTTTGGGGCCGACATCGATTACGCCATGCTTGTGAAGCAGTACGGCGAGCCGGAAAGCAACAAGTCGCCAGAGCGCCGCTACAGCCCGGCCGTCTGCACTGGTGCCGTCAAGACGCGCGTCGAAGGCAATCCCGACCCGGAGCATATCAGCACGTCGCATATCGAGCGCGCAAATCTCACCATGCGCATGGCGAACCGTCGCTTCACGCGCTTGACCAATGCCTTCTCAAAGAAGTTCGACAACCACGTCCACATGGTCGCGATTTACACCGTCTGGTACAACTTCATCAAAATGCACAAGACGCTGAAAATGACGCCGGCAATGGCCGCTGGTGTGTCCAAGACGCTCTGGTCGATGGAAGACCTTTGCGAGAAGATGGACGCCGTTGCGCCGAAGCCGGGCAAGCGTGGGTCCTATAAAAAACGCATGGAGAACGCATAACTTTTTAAGGAACAAACCCTTTGTAAACACATTTGGATGATTATATGAGGCTCGCGAGCTAGGCCTATAAGGTGCTTGCCAAACCCGTAAACTCGTGTCAAAGAATGCTTACTCCGCCGCGTCCCGCTACATAAACGAGGTCGTGTCGGCATAAAAAGGGCTCCTGCGGGAGCCCTTGCTATTTGTGGGCTTGGGCATGGATCGTTGCGCCGTTTTTGTTGATGCAGGCTATCTATTCGCGCAAGGGAGTGTCGCTCTCACAGGCAGTAAAAAGCCTCGCTCTGAGTTACTTTTGGATGCTCCAACCGTCATCGATGAGCTAATCGCGCTTGCGTACGCGAAAGCGCCAGACTGCCGAATTCTACGAGTATATTGGTACGACGGTGCCATCGGCGGTTCGCGTCCAACGTCCGATCAGGCGCTTGTGGCGAACCTGGATGACGTAAAACTCAGGTTGGGCTTCATAAATAGCCACGGTCAACAAAAGGGCGTGGATTCACTTATCGTCACTGATTTGATCGAGCTTGCTCGCCTCAAATCTATCAGTGATGCCTTATTGCTGTCAGGTGATGAAGACGTGCGCGTTGGGGTGCAGATAGCCCAAAACTATGGCGTGCGCGTGCATTTGCTTGGGATAGCACCAAGCAGGGCTTCTCAGTCTCAGCAGCTTTTGCAAGAGGCCGATACGACAAGCGAATGGGACGACAGAACGATCGCGACCTTTTTGTCAGTTCGCGAAACCATCATTCATATTGAGGAGGTGGTTACGGTCGTCAAGTCGCCAGCCCCCGCACCTCAACAGGCAGATGCCCCCTCAACGATGATTGAGGGAGCAGTGAAAGCGTTTGTAGAAAAGCTTGTCGAGACAGACATAAAGGGCATTGAAGCCTATTGGGAGACGGCGCGTGGTGTCCCACCCGACATCGACAGGAAGCTGCTTCCAATCTGCGGATCGGCGATAGGACGAAATCTGCTCCGGGAGGAAATTCGGGAAATGCGGAGCAGCTTTCAAAGGGCTGTAAAAGAGCGCACCCAAATTTCAAACTGAGACACTACCAAACGTAGACAGTTCTGGTCTTTCGCCCCCGAATCACTACATTCGGGGGAGATGTCGGGCTTTTCCGAGGACATGCCTTTTTTCGATGAACCGAATGCGCGGCCCGCGGCCCCGTCCGGCATAGCCGCGCGCGCCATGGCGGCGCGCAGCGGCCAGAACAGCGCGCCGGATTATCTGAAGGGCCTGAACCCGGAGCAGCGGCTCGCTGTCGAAACGACCGAAGGCCCGGTTCTGGTGCTGGCCGGCGCCGGCACCGGTAAGACGCGGGTGCTCACCACCCGCATCGCCCATATCCTCAACACCAGAAAGGCCTGGCCGTCGGAAATTCTTGCCGTCACCTTCACCAACAAGGCCGCGCGCGAGATGAAGCAGCGAATCGGCCTGCTGATCGGCGAGGAAAATGTCGAGGGCATGCCGTGGCTCGGCACCTTCCACTCGATTGGAGTGAAGCTGCTACGCAGACACGCCGAGCTTGCCGGGTTGAAATCGGGCTTCACCATCCTCGACACCGACGACGTGGTGCGGCTGATCAAGCAGCTGATCCAGGCCGAAGGGCTGGACGACAAACGTTGGCCGGCCAAGACCTTCGCCCAGATGCTCGACAACTGGAAGAACAAGGGCCTCGGCCCCGACGAGATTGCAGAAGGCGATGCGCGCAGTTTCGGCAACGGCAAGGGCCGCCAGCTCTACAAGGCGTATCAGGAACGGCTGCAGACGCTGAACTCCTGCGACTTCGGCGACCTGCTCTACCATCCGATCCGCATCTTCCGCGCCAATCCGGACGTGCTGAAGGAATATCACCGCAAGTTCAAATACATACTGGTCGACGAGTACCAGGACACCAACACCGCACAATACATGTGGCTGCGGCTCCTGGCGCAGCGGCCCAATGTTGGGCGCAGTGCATCGGCCGAAGGCCGCAAGCCCGACCGGGCGTCGGCCGGCCAGGCCGCCCCCGCGGGGGCCAGCGAGCGGAGCGAGCGCGCGGCCGTGAGCGAAAACAAAGTAAATATCTGCTGCGTCGGCGACGACGACCAGTCGATCTATGGCTGGCGCGGCGCCGAGGTCGACAACATCCTGCGCTTCGACAAGGATTTTCCGGGCGCCACCATCATCCGGCTGGAGCGCAACTACCGCTCGACCGCGCATATCCTGGGTGCCGCCTCGCATCTCATCGCCCACAATGAGGGCCGCTTCGGCAAGACGCTGTTTACCGATCGCAACGATCCAGACGACGACAAGGTGCATGTCCATGCCGCCTGGGACTCGGAGGAGGAGGCTAGAGCCATCGGCGACGTCATCGAGGCCTATCAGCGCCCCGATAGACAAGGCAATCGGCACAAGCTCAACGACATGGCGATCCTGGTGCGCGCCTCCTTCCAGATGCGCGCCTTCGAAGACCGCTTCATCACGCTCGGCTTGAACTATCGCGTCATCGGCGGCCCGCGCTTTTACGAGCGCTTGGAAATCCGCGATGCATTGGCCTTCTTCCGCGTCGTCGCCAACGGCGGCGACGACCTCGCCTTCGAGCGTATCGTCAACACCCCGAAGCGCGGGCTGGGCGAAGCCACCATCCGCCAGATCCACGACACCGCGCGCGCCCTGCGCGTCCCGATGCTCGAGGCGGCGGCCTCGCTCGCCGAAAGCGATGAGTTGAAGCCGAAGCCGCGGGCCGCATTGCGCGAGGTCGCCGCCAATTTCGAGCGCTGGCGCAACGCGCTGGAGACCTCGCCGCACATCGAGCTCGCCGAGACCATCCTGGAAGAGAGCGGCTACACCGACATGTGGAAGAACGACCGCTCGGCGGAAGCGCCCGGGCGGTTGGAAAACCTCAAGGAATTGATCCGCTCCATGGAGGAGTACGAGTCGCTGCGCGCCTTCCTCGAGCATGTGGCGCTGGTCATGGAGGCTGAGCAGGGTGAGTCGCAGGATGCCGTCAGCATCATGACGCTGCATTCGGCCAAGGGTCTCGAATTCGAGACCGTCTTTCTCCCCGGCTGGGAGGAAGGCCTGTTTCCGCACCAGCGCGCGCTGGACGAAGGCGGCCGCTCCGGCCTGGAGGAAGAGCGCCGGCTCGCCTATGTCGGGCTGACGCGCGCCAAGAAGAACCTGCATATCTGGTTCGTCTCCAACCGCCAGATTCACGGCCTGTGGCAATCGACGATCCCGTCGCGCTTCGTCAACGAATTGCCGGAAACCCATGTCGATGTCGCCGAGGGCGGCAATAGCTATGGCGGCTACGGCAATCCCTATGGCGGCGGCGCCTTCGCTTCAGGGCGCGGTGGCGGCCGGCAAAATCCCTATGGCGCCTCGCGCTTCGACAATATCGGCGCCAAGGATCAGGGCAGCTTTTCCAACACCTATGCGACGCCCGGCTGGCAGCGCGCGCAGGCCAACCGCACCGAGGCGACCGACCGCAACTGGGGCACGCGCTCCGGACACCAGGTCGAGCGCATCGGCTATGGCGAGACCGACTCGGGCTACGGCGCCGGCCGCACCTCGGTGAAGGGCCGCACCATAGATGGCGAGCTGGTCGCCAAATCCGTCGCCGACACGCCGTCGGCCTTCAACGTCGGCGACCGCGTCTTCCACCAGAAATTCGGCAACGGCAACATCGCGGCCATCGACGGCAACAAGCTCACCATCGACTTCGACAAGGCCGGCCAGAAACGCGTGCTGGACGGGTTTGTGGTCGGGGTCTGACGGTCACGACGGACCGAGGCCGAAATCTCCCGTCCTATCGATATCGCGCCTGGTTCCATTTGTGGCCGAGCAGCGACAGGATGATGATCAGCCCGTTGAAGAACTGTACGTAGAAGCCGCTCAGGCCCGCCGCCACCACGCCGGTCTGGATGAACGACACCGTGACAGCGCCGATGGCGCCGCCGGCCACCGTGCCGATACCGCCCCAGGTCGGCGTGCCGCCGACGAACACCGAGGCCAGCACCGGCAAGAGATAGCCGTCGCCCGCCGTCGGCCACCAGGTGAAGTTGATCATCACCGAGAAGGTGCCGGCGATCGCCGCGCCGATGCCGGTGAAGACGAACACCTTCACCCGCACAAGCTTGACGTCGATGCCCATCTGCTTGGCGCTGTCGGGATTGTCGCCGACGACCTTGACCTGCGCGCCGAAGCGGTGGCGGTTGTAGAGCAGCGCCGAAAAGACGACGAAGGCGATCGCCCAGAAAATCTGCACCGGAATGCCCCAGATCTGGCTGGAGAGGATCGTGTAGGCCCAGCTGTCGGCAAGGCTGGTCAGCGAAGTCGATCTGCCCTCATTGATGATCTGGATCAGGCCGCGCAGCAGGAAATTCATGCCGAGCGTAGCGATCAGCGACGACAGCCCGCCATAGACCACCAGCGACCCGACGAGGAAGCCGAGCAGCGTGCCGGTGACCAGCGCCGCCGCAATGCCGAGGAACGGATCGTAGCCGGCCTGCACCACCAGCGCGAAGACCCAGGAGGCAAAACCCATCGTCGCGGGAAACGACAGGTCGATCTCGCCGCAGGTAACGACGAAGACCAGCGGCACGACCACGAACAGCGCCACGGGAAGCGTGGTGAGCACGGCGCTGTAGAGATACCAGGTTGTGAAGACCGTCGGGTTGGCGATCATGAAGACCGCCATCATGATGATGAACACGGCGAGCGTGCCAAGCGACGCGCGGTTGTCGAGGACGAAGCCGCGCAGCCAGTGCTCGGAGGGATGGCTCCATTCCTTGCCTGCCTGGCCGCTTGTTCTTCCCAGAGGAGTTTGCAGATCGGGTTCCATGGCCTTGCTCATCACGCTCTCTGCTCCGCTTCTCCGCCTTCGTGCAGGCCCGGCAACCCGCCCGGATGCGCCACGTCTTCCATGAAGTTGATCAGGTCCTCGGCCGACTTGATCTCGCTGCGGTCGGCCGTCAGCGCCATCTTGCCGCGGTCGAGCACGAGGAAACGGTCGGCGATGTCGAAAACGTGGTGGATATTGTGGCCGATGAACAGGATCGACCGGCCGCTCGCCCGGACCTGGCGCACGAAATGGAAGACCTTGGCGGTCTCGGTCAGCGACAGCGCCGTCGTCGGCTCGTCGAGGATGATCAGCTCGGCCTGCTTGTAGATGGCCCGCGCGATCGCCACGCCCTGGCGCTCGCCGCCCGAGAGCTGGCCGACGATCGAGTGCGGCGTGAACACTTTCGACGTGAAGCCGATCTCGCGCATCAGCCGGCTCGCCTCCTCGATCTCCTTGTTGACCTTCAGCCAGCCGAGGAAGCCGGTGAGCTCGCGGCCCATGAAGATGTTGCGCACGATGGTCTGCTGCACAGCCAGAGCCCGGTCCTGGAACACCGTCTCGATGCCGGCGTCGCGCGAGCGTGCCGCGCTCCATCCGGTGACCGGCCTGCCGCGCACAAGAATATCGCCGCTGGTCGGCTTGACCACGCCGGACAGGATCTTGATCAGCGTCGACTTGCCGGCGCCGTTGTCGCCGATCAGGCCGACCACCTCGCCGCGATCGACGCTGAGGTTGACCCCGCCCAGCGCATAGACCTGGCCATAGGATTTCTTGATGTCGCGCAGTTCGATGATGCGTTCGCTCATGCGATCCTCGCTTGCATTGTCTGTCTGGCGGTCGTCTCGCCGGCCGGGCAATAATCCCGGCCGGCGGCTTGGGAGGTCAGCGCAGCGCCTGCTTTGCCAGCTCGGCGACGATCTCGTAATTCTGCGGCGTGACGAAGCCGGCGCCGGTGTCGACGTTCATCGGCGCAAGGCCCAGCACCACTTGCTGGCAGAGGCTGAGGATCGGCAGATAGCCCTGCAGGAACGGCTGCTGGTCGGCCGTCAGCTGCACCCAGCCGCCCTTGAAGCCCTCGACGATCTGCGGACTGGTGTCGAAGCCGAAATTGAAGATATCGCCGGGCTTGCGTCCCGCCGCCTGCATGTAGGTTGCGACATTGCCGAGCATCTGGCCGCCGGGATAGCCGACCGCCTTGATATCCGGGTGATTGAGGAGCGCCGCCGTGATCACCGGAATGGCGAGGTTGGGGTCGGAAGCCCATTCGCCGCTCGGCGGCGAGGACAGCTGGATGACCTCGACCCCCGCTTCCTTCAACGCCGCCACCGTGCCGCGCTCGCGCGCGCCGCGGTTCTCGTTCTCGAACGGGCCGATCATGATTGCCTTGTCGCCGGCCTTGAGCTTGCCGAGCTTGAACGCTTCGGCGCCGAGCGCGCGGCCCTGCTGTTCCTGCTGCGCGCCGACATAGCCGCCACCGAACGCGGCAGTCACCTTTGGCACCGGGACGTTCTGGTACATCATCTTGATGCCGTCCTTATGCGCCTCTTCGGCTAAAGGCATGATCGCGGCGTCGCCTGGATGGCCCATCATGGCGATACCCTGGGGCTTGACCGCGACCGCTTCGCGCAATTGCTGCACCATCTTCTCCGCGTCCCATTGGGAGAAGATGTAGTCGACCTTCGGCCCGAGATCGGCCGCCGCCTGCTTGGCGCCGTTGTAGACGATGGTGCCGAAGGCATCGCCCTCGGCGCCGCCGACGAAAAAGCGGATGTGGACGTCCTTGCACCATTGCGCGTCGAGCGCCTGCGCCTGCAAGGTCGAGATCGAGGCGCAGAGCGCCGCGGCAGCCGCCACGACGGTCGAGCGCAGAACAGTCCTTCTGGTCGTCATGCTCATGCACGTTCCTCCCTTTTTGATCCCCCCAAACGGAGGGTTTTCGACATGGATCGGCGTAGCGCCGCAGTTCCTGGCCGGCTCCTCCCGCCGGCCGGTACTCAAGTCGGATTGGGCAGGTAGCTGGCCCCTCCCCTGCATTGCTTCAGATAGTCGAGCGCGCGCGCCTGGCCGGTGATCTCGAGGTCGCCGCGATAGACCGGGTCGTGCCAGCCCTCGATGTCGATGGCGCCCTTGTAACCGGCGAGCCGCAACTCGCTGATCACCCGCGTCCAGTCGCTGTCGCCGAAGCCGGGCGTGCGCATTTGCACGAATGGCAGGCGCCCGAACACGCCATGCTCACGGATCACGTCCCAGCGCACCGTCGCGTCCTTGCCGTGGACGTGGAAGATGCGCGGCGCCCATTTGCGGATCTGCGGCATCGGATCGATGAGGTAGACGAGCTGGTGGCAGGGCTCCCATTCCAGCCCGAGATTGTCGTTGGGCAGTTCGTTGAACATCAGCTCCCAGGCATCGGGATTGTGGGCGATGTTCCAGTCACCACTCGCCCAGTTGCCGTCCATGGCGCAATTCTCGAAGGCGATCCGCACGCCTTTGTCGGCGGCGCGTTTGGCCAGCGGCCCCCAGACCTCGCGGAAACGCGGCAGGCTATCGGTCAGCTTCTTGCCGCGGATGCGGCCGGTGAAGCCGCAGACCATGGAAGTGCCGAACAGATGCGCGTGGTCGATGACGGTCTCCCAGGCCGCGAGCACGCCTCGGTCGACCTCGCCGCTCTCCAGCGGATTGCCGAATACCCCGATCGACGACACGACCACGTCGGCGTCGCCGATCGCTTCGCGGATTTCGCCCGCCAGGCGCTTTAGATCCTTGCCGCCCAGCGTCTGCCAGAAGAAGGGCTGGATGCTCTCGAAGCCGAGCGGCAGGATCTGCCTGACATAGGCGGCCGGATCGTCGAGATTGGCCCGCACCATGGTGCCGATCCTGATGTCGAGAAGCGGGTTCGGCATCATTGCGTTTCCTGTGCGATCGCCACGCGCCGTCCGGTCTCGGCGCTTTCGATCGCGCCGAAGACCATGGCCAGGCTGTTGATGTTGTCGGTGCCGCGCGTCTCCGGCTCGGTGCCGGTCTCGATCGCGTGCATGAAATCCTGGATGATGCCGAGATGGCCGTCGACGCGGTCGGCGGGATCGAGCAGCGGCACGTCGATCGGCGCGGTCTTGTCGACTATACCGTCGCGGCCGGACGCAACCACCTCCGCCTTCAACCCGTCATGGCCGTCCCACAACACGCTGCCGCGCTCGGCGACAATGCGCCAGCTTCCCTCCCAGCTCGTGCGGAAACCGTCGGCGCACCAGGAGCCGGCATAGGTGAAGACCTTGCCGCCACCGAGATCGAAGACAGCGCTGGCCGACGATCCCTGCCGGTACCAGGAATTGGCCGGCTCCCATTCCTGGCAATAGACGCTGACCGGCTCGCCGGCGACCATATAGCGGGCGGCATCGAAAGTGTGGATCGCCATGTCGAGCAGCAGTACATGCGCCATCTCCTCGCGAAAGCCGCCGAAATGCGGCGCGACGAAGAAGTCGGCGTGGATGCTGGTCGGCTTGCCGATGGCACCGGAGTCGAGGAAGCGCCTGATCCGCCTGACATTGCCCACATATCGCCGGTTCTGGACCACGGCATGGATGCGACCGGCGCGGCGCGCCGCCGCGATAATGACCCGAGCATTGTCGGGGCTGTCGGCCAGCGGCTTTTCGGTGAGCAGGTGGCAGTGATGGGCAAAGGCCGAAAGCGCGACTTCGCGCCGGGCGGCGGGGACCACGACATCGAACACGGCGTCGGGCTTGGTCTGATCGAGAACGGCATCGAGGCTGGTGCCGATGACGGCGCTGGCAAGCCCGTATTCGCGTGCCCTTGCCTGCGCCCGTTCGACATCGAGATCGACGAGGCCGACAACGGCCAGCCCGTCGATCTGCCTTGCGGCGTCGAGCCAGCGTTTGCTCATCGCTCCGCACCCGACCAGGACGACCTTCATCATCCAGCGCTCCTCCCTTCGGCCCCTCCAGGCCGAGTGTCACGGCATTGACGGCATCACCGCGAACGTTTTCCGTAAACGTTTACGAGAACACACCCGATGGCATAGAATGTCAACCGGCTGCTTCTCGAAAATCGTCCTCAAGCCTTGGCCTGAGCGGCAGCCAGTGCTAGCCAAGGCAGGGGGAGAACCGTCCTTGGCGTCCAGCATCCACGATCTTGCGCGTCACCTGAACATCTCGATCGGCACCGTATCGCGCGCGCTGAACGGCCGTGCCGACGTGAATGCCGACACGCGCCGGCGCGTGCTGGAGGCGGCCAGGGAGCTGAACTATTCGCCGAACCAGTCCGGCCGCAGCCTCAGGCAGGGCGCCACCCATTCCATCGCCTTCATGCTGCAGCCGCATCCGGGCGACCAGCAATATGGCGAGCCTTTCTTCATTCCGTTCCTGACCGGGTTGCAGGCGCGGCTTGCCGAGCATGACCTGGATCTGATGGTCGTCATGGGTGAGCCAGGCCAATATCAGCAGGAGCGGTTGCGCCGCGTGGTCGAGACTCGCCGGGCCGACGCGGTCGTGTTGGCCAATACGCGAAGGGAAGACGATCGGATCGACTATCTTAGCAAGGCCGGCTTTCCCTTCGCCACGCTTGGCCGAAGTCAGTCCGGCGGCGACACGTATCCTTCACTCGATATCGATTTCGAGAGGGCGGGTGATGAAGCCGTCGAGCGGCTGGTCGCGCGCGGCCACCGCCGCATTGCCGCCATCCGCCCTTCGCTTGATCTCAACTTCGGCTACCTGTTCCTCGACGGCTACCGCAAGGCGCTGAAGCGGCACGGCATCGAGGTCGACCCCGACCTGATCGCCGATGGCTTCATCAACGAGACCGGCGGCTACCAGGTGACGCCGCAAGTCATGCGCTCCAAGGACCCCCCGACGGCGATCATCTTCAACAATGACGCGATGGCGCTTGGCGGCTGCAAGGCGCTGGCCGAGATGGGTATCAAGCCGGGCCATGACATGGCCGTGATCGTCATCGTCGACACGCCACTCTGCCGCTACTTCTCGCCGACGCTGACTGCCTTCCGTCCAGCACTCGAGGCTATGGGCCGGCGGCTGGCCGAGATGCTTCTGGCCTCCCTTCCCGCCTTCGCCGGCCCCGAAGGCACACGAATCACGCGCGAAGTCTGGCCGCTCGAGTTGATCGCGCGGGAGAGCGATTGAGCGCCTCTCCCACAAGGGGAGAAGGGAGAGTGCACCCCTCCTGTCACGCAACCATCACGTTCAAGTCCTAGACCGCTCAACGGCAAGGGCTGGCCGCATCGTCGATGCCGCGCCCTTTCAGCCAATGGCCGCTTTGCTCGTCAAGAAGGGGATATCCATGAAGCATCTCAACCGAACCGTCGCGCTCGGCGCGGCACTTGCCCTGTTCACCGCCCTGACCCCGGCGCTCGCCGATGGCGTTGCCTATGTCAACAAGGGGCTCGTCGGCGTCGGCCGCATTCCGGCCAGCCAGAAGGACAAATTCGGCGAGACTTTCGGTTCGGGTTCCGGCATGGCGATCGATACCAGGGGCTGGTCACGCGACGGCGCCGGCTACAAGGGTTCGCTCTGGCTGCTGCCGGATCGCGGCTACAACGTCGTCGGCACCACCGATTATCGCGCGCGCGTCAACACGATCGCCATCGAGCTGACCCCGACCGCGCCGGGCGCCGCGCCCGCCGCCGGTCAGGAACAGACGGGCGTCAAAGCGACGCTTGCCGACACCATACTTCTGACCGACGACAAGGGCGCCGACACCACCGGCCTCGATCCGCTGAACGGCGTGCGACCGGCCGCCGGCGACATGCCGATGCTGCCGCAGGCCGACAACGGCAAGCTGGCGCTGGACGACGAGGCGATCGTGCGCCTGCCCGACGGCACCATGTTCATCTCCGACGAGTATGGCCCCAACATCTACCGCTTCTCGGCCGACGGCCGCCTGATGTCGGCGACGCAGCCGGCTGCGGCTCTGGTGCCGATGCGCCACGGCAAGCCGAACTTCGCTTCCGACAATCCGGGCCCGGGTGCGGCCGAGCCCGATCCGAAGGATCCCGAGACCGGTCGTCAGAACAACCAGGGTCTCGAAGGCATGTCGATGACCCCGGACGGAAAGTACCTGATCGCCGTGCTGCAATCGGCGCCTCGCCAGGATGGCGGCGATTCCGGCGCGACGCGTCAGAATACGCGCGCGCTCGTCTATGACGCTTCCGATCTCGCCCATCTCAAGCTGGCGCACGAATATGTCGTGCCGCTGCCGGTGTTCAAGGATGCCAAGGGCAAGACCAAGGTCGCCGCGCAGAGCGAGATTTTGGCGCTCACCGACAAGAGCTTCCTGATGATCGCGCGCGACAGCGGCAACGGCCAGGGCGTGAAGGGCGACGAGTCAGTTTACCGCAAGATCGAGATCGTCGACCTCTCCGCTGCTACCGATATCGCCAACGGCCCGTTCGACGCCGCCGACAAGCCGGTCGCGCCGAAGGGCGTGCTCGACCCGTCGGTGACCGCTGCCAAGCTGACGCCGTTCATCGACATCAACGACAAGGGCGAACTCGGCCGCTTCGGCCTGCACAATGGCGCGCCGAACGACAAGAACAACCTTTCGGAAAAGTGGGAGGCGATGTCGCTGGCTTCGGTGCTCGATCCGACGCTGCCCGACGACTATTTCCTGTTCGTCGCCAACGACAACGACTTTCTCACCCAGGACGGCTTCCAGGTCGGCGCGCCCTACAAGGCCGAGGATGGCGCCGACGTCGATACCACCTTCCTGGTCTACCAGGTCACCCTGCCCGGCCTTTCCGGAACCACCACCCAGTAATGGAATGCGGGCGGCCGCTGCGGCAGCCGTCCCAACCGTAATGGGATGCATGAGCGTCAGGCCTGCGATAGCATCGCGGGCCTGATTCATTTTCGGTGCCCGCCATGGAAGACAGCAAGCCCACTCGCCGGCGCGTCGGCGATCTGACCAGCGGCCCTATCCCGCGCACTCTGCTTTTGTTTGCGTTGCCGGTGCTGGGTTCGAACGTGCTGCAGTCGCTCAATGGCTCCATCAATGCCGTCTGGGTCGGTCGCTTCCTCGGCGAAGCGGCGCTGACTGCCACCTCCAACGCCAACCTCGTGCTGTTCCTCATCCTCGGCACCGTCTTCGGCATCGGCATGGCGGCGACCATCCTGGTGGCGCAATCGGTCGGCGCCCGCGACCTGCCCGAGGCGAAGCGTATCGTCGGCACCAGCGCCACCTTCTTCTTCCTCGTCTCGGTGGTGTTCGCGGTCTGCGGCTGGATCTGGGTCGATGCCATCCTCACCGGGCTCGGCACGCCGGCGGACGCCCTGCCGCTGGCGCGCGCTTACCTGCGCATCATCTTCGTCGCCGTGCCGATGATGAACCTCCTGTCCTTCGTCATGACCGTGCTGCGCGGCGCCGGCGACTCGCGCACCCCGTTCTTCTTCATGGCGCTGGCAGTCGTTCTCGACGTTGTGCTCAATCCACTGCTGATCCGCGGCATCGGCCCCTTCCCCGCGCTCGGCATCGCCGGCTCGGCCACCTCGACGCTTATAGGCCAGACGGTGAGCGTGATCGCCATCCTGATCGTGCTTTACGTCCGCAAGCACCCGCTGAGACTGGCAGGCACCGATCTCGCTTTGCTCAAGCCTCACCCGGCGCTGCTGCGCATCGTCGTCTTCAAGGGCATTCCGATGGGCCTGCAGATGATCGTCATCTCGGCCGCCGCGCTCACCGTGATGGGTATCGTCAATTCCTACGGCTCGCAGGTCGCGGCCGCCTACGGCATCGCCGCGCAGCTCTGGACCTATATCCAGATGCCGGCTCTTGCGATCGGCGCCGCCGTCTCCTCGATGGCGGCGCAGAATGTCGGCGCCGGGCGCTGGGACCGCATCGGCAGGGTCGCGGCCTCAGGCGTCGGCTTCAACCTGGTGCTGACCGGCGCGCTGGTGGCGCTGCTGTTCGTCTTTGACCGCGCCGTGCTCAGCCTTTTCCTCATCGGCGACAGCACCGCGATCGACATCGCCGCCCACATCAACAAGGTGGCGTCCTGGTCGTTCATCCTGTTCGGCATCACCATCGTCTTGTTCGCCACGGTGCGCGCCACCGGCGCCGTCATGCCGCCGCTGATCATCCTGATCATCTCGGTGCTGATTGTGCGCACCGGCTTTGCCTATTTCTTCAGGAGCTGGATCGGCCAGGAAGCGTTGTGGTGGAGCTTTCCGGCCGGCTCGATCACCTCGCTGATGCTGGCCGCCGCCTATTATCGCTTCGGCCATTGGCGCACCATGCACATGATCGAGAACCGGCCGGCCGCTGGCGAGCCGCCGGACACCGGCCTCGGCGTGCCACGCCAGCGCGCGCAGCTCCTGCCGGAGACGCCGAATGGCTGAAGTTGCGTCAGCGCGCGTATTTGGCGCCGAAGCCAAGCGCAACCAGCGAGAAGACGATGATCATGCCGGCAAAGGCCATGCTTGCCATGATTGGGTTCGCCAGGCTCGACAGGATGCCGATGCCGATCACCGGCAAAGCGTTGCCGCAGAAGCAGCAGATGAAGAAGGCCGACACCACCTCGGCGCGGCGGTCGGCCGGGGCGATCTGGTTGACCACTTGCAGGCCGCCGCGATAACCGAGCGCCGCCGCCGCGCCGCAGACCGCCGTTGCCGCGATCATGAGTGCCATCGAAGCATAGACCTGTGCAGCGACGACCAGCGCCACGGCCGGGATCATCAGGACCAGTGCCGCGAGCATGGTGGAGCGGCTGGAGAGCCAGATGGTGCCGACAATGGTCGCCGCCGCCACGATCGACAATTCGAAGAACAGCCCGCCGGCCTCGGCGTGATTGGTTGCATGGAGCTGCTGCGCCAGGATGCTCGGCGCCAGCGCCGCGTAGAAACCGACCAGCGCCATTGCGCCGAAGCCGGTCACCGCCGGCGCCACGAATTGCGCGCGGATATTATCGGGCACCGAAAGCCGCGGTCGCAGCGAGACATCCGAGAACCGTCCAGGACTGGAGACAGTTTCCTGCGTGCGCCAGATCAACAGGGTGACCAGCACCAGCAGGACGAGATAGACGCCAAATGTCAGCCTGAGCGGCCAGGGCGCATATTGGGCGAGCAAACCCGATATGAGCGCACCGGCTCCAAGACCGATGAAGTTGGTGCTGGTGGCGATGACGGCGGCGCGCGACTTGTCCTTGCCTTCGATCAGTTCGGCAAGCCAGGCGGTGCCTGCCCCCACGCCGACACCGATGCCAAGACCGCTGAGAATGCGGGCAATATCGAGCCAGGCGAGGTTTTCGGCGAAGAGGAAAAACAGCGCGCTGACCACGGCAACCGCCATCGCGGCGAGTGCGGTGGGACGGCGGCCGACAACATCCGACACCCGGCCGAAAAACAATAGCGCCGCCAGATTGCCGACCACGTAGACGGCATAGACCAGCGTCAGCGTGATCTGCGAGAAGCCGAAGGCCTGTTTGTAGATCACGTAAAGCGGCGTCAGGGCGGTGCTGCCGGCAAAAAGCACGGCGATCAGGGCGGCAGCGGCAGCCATCGCGGCGCCGCCGCCAAGTTCATTGTCACGCGTTATGGTTTGAGCGTAGCTGGTCATGGCGACCTCCGCTGGTTGCAAGCCCAACGCCTACATAATGGCGCTGTTCCGCTCGCCGAACGCCCTCCTGACAATTCTGGCAGTATGGTCTTGCGCGAAATCCTCCCGTAACGTCTGTCGACCGACAAGAGAGGAACCATGGGCAAGGGACGGGTCGAGGCATTCACCGATGGCGTTGTCGCCATCATCATCACCATCATGGTGTTGGAGCTGAAAGTGCCGCATGGCGAGGATTTCTCAGCTCTTGTGCCGCTGTGGCCGATCTTCTTCTGCTATGTGCTGTCCTTCATCAATGTCGGCATCTACTGGAACAATCTGCACGATATGTTCCACACCGTGCAACGCGTCGACGGGCGCGTGCTGTGGGCCAACCTAAACCTGCTGTTCTGGCTGTCGCTGATGCCGGTGACGACGGCGTTCATGGGAGAGAACCATTTCGCGCCCGTGCCGGTCGCCGTCTATGGCATCGACCTCGCGCTGTGCGCCGTCGCCTATACCATCCTGGTCATCAAGCTGCGCCATCTGCACGGCGCGGACACGACGTTTGCCAAGGCTGTCGGCCACGACAAAAAAGGCAAGATTTCTCTGGCTCTCTACATTGTCGCCGTCCTGCTGACGTTGCTCAGCCAGTGGATCAGCGTCGCTATCTATGTCCTGGTGGCGGCCATCTGGTTCGTGCCGGACAAGCGCTTCGAGCGGATGATCGAGAGAACTAACTAGCTGCGCATCCCCTTCAGCTTCTCGGCTGCCGAGGCGGCGAGGTCGGCGTAGCGCTCTTCCAGCCGCTCGGCCTCCTTGATGACCGGAAAGTCGTGGCCAAACTTCTCCAGCGCAAGCCGCAGCTTCTCGGCGAAATCGGCCTGCTCTTCCAGCGCCGCAAACAGCGTTTTCACCTGCGCTTCGTCGATGTCGGGATTGGCGAGCATCTTCGGCACCTCGCGACCCATCTGGTCGCCGTTGGCGGTCTGCTCCTTCAGGATTCCGATCCAGTCGGTCAAATGTCGAACTCCTTTTTCAGGACAACATGCGCGGCGGGCGCTCCCGCGGTCAACCCATTGCCGCTCTTGCGGTCAACCCGTTGCGGCGACCCGGCCTTGCTTCGGCGGCGCCCGGCGTTAAGTTCGGCCCGGCCCGAACAAGGATGGAAATCATGACCAGCGACGCCGAAATCCAGACCGCCCTGCCCGCTTTCGCCTCCGGCAATGTCGCCGTCATCACAGGCGGCGCCAGCGGTATCGGCCTTGCCGCTGCAAAACGGTTCGCGGCGATGGGCATGAAGACGGTGCTGGCCGATATTGGCGGCGTGCGCCTCGACCAGGCAAAGCAGGCCGTCGCGGCGATCGCCGGCGAGGATGCCGTCCTCCCGATCCCGACCGACGTCTCCAAGGCGGAAGAGGTCGACCGGTTGGCGGACCTCGCCTACGATGCTTTCGGCGCGGTCTCGGTGCTGATGAACAATGCCGGCATCGGCAATAATCCGGGCAAGCCCTGGGAGAATCGCGATGCGTGGAAGCGGCTGCTGGACATCAATTTCTGGGGCGTCGTGCATGGCGTCGAGGCCTTCGCGCCGCGCATGCTCGCCGCCGGAAAGCCGGGCCTGATCGTCAACACCGGCTCCAAGCAGGGCATCACGACGCCGCCCGGCAATCTCGCCTACAACGTCTCCAAGGCCGGCGTGAAGACGTTTACCGAGGGCTTGGCGCATGCGTTGCGCAACGAGCCTGGAGCGAAGGTGTCGGCGCATTTGCTGATCCCAGGCTTCACCTATACCGGCCTGACCGAAGGCGCGACGCAAAAGCCCGCCGGCGCCTGGACCGGCGAACAGGTGATCGAATTCATGCTGGCATCGCTGATGGACGACGATTTCTACATCCTGTGCCCCGACAACGACGTCGCGCGACCGATGGACGAAAAGCGCATGGCCTGGGCGATCGGCGACATCATCGAAAACCGCCCTGCCCTGTCGCGCTGGCATCCCGATCACAAGGACGCATTCGCGGCCTTCATGGACCGCTGACGCCTCGCTTAAGCAGCTGCCTTCTTCTTGGAACTGCCCTTGCCCGCCACGGCCTTCTTGGCCGCTTCGGCGATCTTGCGGTCATGCCGTTTCGCCGCCGCCTCGCATTTGGCACGGATTTCCTCGACCTCGGATTCCGTCAGGTGCTCGATGCCGATGAAATGATTGTGGGCTCGGCTGACCCTGATCAGTTCGTCCAGCTTGGCCTGGATCGCCGCGCCATCGCGATTCTGCGTGTTCTGGATCAGGAACACCATCAGGAAGGTGATGACGGTCGTGCCGGTGTTGATGACCAACTGCCAGGTGTCCGAGAAGCCGAAAATCGGACCGCTTGCTGCCCATGCAACCACGATCAGCAAGCAGATGGCAAAGGTCGGCGGCAGGCCCGCCAGATGCGCCACCCGATTGGCTATCCCGGTAAAAACCCTCTCGATCATGCAAATCCTCGAAAACCGTGGATGCGCGGGCATTTGCGAAGAAACAAGCTGCCGCCGCCTCCGGTTCCAAGCGATTGGATTTTCATGCTCGCGCGCGTCCGCAATCCGATACACGCGATAGGCGCAAGGATTTGAAAAACGACCTTATCTGTTTGTTGCCATAGTGCCGATGCAGGCCAGAAAACCTGTTCCTTCCGCTTCACGACGGTTTACCTCCAGCCCCTTCCGCCGCGCCACCCCCGTATGGCGGAAGGGGCACTTCCCGCCCGGCGGCGGCCGAGCCAGCGGAGCCGACAGCGTTCCATCCGAAGATCGACCAATCAGCGGGTATCGTCTTCCCAGCGATCGAGGAAGGCTTCGATCGGCATGGCCTGCATGTCGGGGATAGCCCTGGCCAGCTTCTCGGGCGCCCAGTCCCACCACGAAAGAGCCTCGATGCGCACTGCCACGGCGGCGGAGAACCGTTGGCGCAACGGCTTTGCCGGAACGCCGGCGACGATCGTGTAGGGCGCAATGTCATGCGTGACCACGGCATTGGCGCCGATAACGGCACCGTTGCCGATCACGACACCCGGCATGATGACCGCGCCATGGCCGATCCAGACATCGTGGCCGACACTGACCGATTTTGCCTGCCGCCGCGCGCGGAATTCCGTGTCGACTTTCAGCCAGCGGAAATACTCGTTCGGCCGGTAGCTGACCTTGTGCTGCGTCAGCCGCTCGATCGGATGCTCGAGCGCGTTGATGCGGCTGTTGGCGGCGATCGAGCAGAACTTGCCGATCGTCGTGTAGATCGCCTCCGAATGGCGCTCGAAATAGGAGAAGTCGCCGACCGTCACCTCGCGCAGGACCACCCGCTCGCCGATCGAGGCATAGCGGCCGAGCTTGCATGCCTTCAGCTCCGCTGTCGGATGGATGCGCGGCTCGGGGTCCTTGAGAACGAGGTTTTCAGGGCGGTCCATGGCGCGGCATTACGCCCGAGCGATCGGTCCCGCAAGCGGGACCCGGTCGTCCGCTCAAAGCACGTCTCCCGAAAGTGGGAACCGGTTTCGGGACAAAGACATGCTCAAAGTCAAAAACCTAAAGCGCATGGAGCGAACCTGAAAGATCGCGACGCGCTTAAGCCTATTGCGGCTTGCTCTTCGTCCACACCACGCTCTGGCCGTAGAGCGACACCGTCGTGACCGACATCTTCGCCGAGCCGTTCTGCACCTGGCGCGAATGCGACAGATAGATCAGCGTCTCGTTCTTCTTATCGTAGATGCGGTTCACCACTTGATTCTTCCAGATCAGGCTGAGACCCTGCTTGAACACCTCCTCGCCGCCCTCGCTCATGTCGATGTCGCCGATGGTGATCGGCCCGGTCTGGCGGCAGGAGATCGAGGAATCGGACGGATCCTCGAACCAGTTGCCCTTGTGCAACCGGTCGACGACGCTGCGGTCGAAATAGGCGACATGGCAGGTGACGCCATCGACTTTCGGGTCCTTGATGGCATCGATCATGATGTCGTTGCCGACCCAGTCGACACCCACTTTGCCCACCTCGTCGGCCATGGCCGCGCCGGCGCTGAGGGCAAGACATGCGGCGAATAAGCCGGTCAGTTTTCGCAAGGAAGCCTCCTCGGTTCGCGTTTGCGATGTCAGGTGGGACAGAACCGTGGCTTTTGCAAGCCGATCGATGGCGGTCTCGCCACGCGGCTGAGCGGACCGTGACTTGCGGCAACGCGACATCTTTGCGCGTCCGGCTTCAACCCGCTAAGACTGTCGCCGAACCTGGCTTGCGCCAAAGCAATCGCGACGGACATTTTCTGATGATGCGTTCAATTCTGGTCGGCATTCTGGTCCTGATGGCGGCGGGCATCGGTTGGCTGACATTCGACTGGTACCGCGGCCACTATGGCGGCGAGCCCTTCGGCGCACCCTTCACCCTGGTCGACCAGAAAGGCGCGCCGATCACCGAGGCGGCCTTCAGAGGGCACCCGAGTGTCGTCTTCTTCGGCTTCACCCATTGCCCGGAGGTCTGCCCGACGACCCTGTTCGAGCTGGCCGGCTGGCTGAAGACGATGGGTGACAGCGGCAAGAATCTCAATGCCTATTTCGTCACCGTCGATCCGGAACGCGACACGCCGCAGACGATGAACACCTATGTCAGCAACTTCTCCGACCGCATCACCGGCATTACAGGCGATCCGGACAAGGTGCACGCCATGGCCAAGGCCTTCGGCATCTACTGGAAGAAAGTCGACACCGGCGACGGCGACTACACGATGGACCATACGGCTTCGGTGCTGTTGCTCAATGCCAACGGCGATTTCGCCGGCACCATCGCTTATGGCGAGAGTGCCGACACCGCCGTTGCCAAGCTGAAGCGCCTGGCTGGCGGCGGCCAAACATGATCCCGAAAAGTGGAAACCGGTTTTTGCTTCGCTGACCTTCGGTTCGGAAAAAATCATGTTTGAACAAAGATTGCGCTGATGGCGCAGACCAGGTTCCATCTCACCGCGGGCAAAATTGAAGCCGACCGCATCTTTGCGGCGCTCGATGCCGCCTTCGAGGACGACGGCCTACCGATCGCCGTGCTGGAGGTCGACGAGGAAAAAGATATCCACGAGGTCTCGCTCTATGCCGACGGCGACATCGATCCCATCGAAGCGCGGGTCAAGGATATCCTCGCTGGTCTCGGCCTTCCCAAACCCGTCGAGCGCGAGGTCGTTCCCGACGTGGATTGGGTGTCGCGATCGCTGGAAGGTTTGAAGCCGGTCCGCGCCGGCCGCTTCCTGGTCCATGGTTCGCACGACCGGGCCAAGCGCCACGCCGGCGATCTCGCCATCGAGATCGAGGCGGGCCTTGCCTTCGGCACCGGCCATCACGGCACCACCGCCGGCTGCCTCGAAATGCTGGAGCAGGTGGTGCTGCGCGAGCGGCCGCGTAACGCGCTCGATCTCGGCACCGGCAGTGCCGTGCTCGCGATCGCGCTCGCCAAGCTTGCGCATATCCCGGTGCTGGCGACCGACATCGATCCGGTCGCCGTCCGTGTCGCGGCCGCCAATGCCCGCCTCAACCATGTGAAGGCGCTGGTCGAGACGGTGACGGCGCCCGGCTTCCATAACCCGATCTTCGGCAGGCGCGCTCCCTTCGACCTCATCGTCGCCAACATCCTGGCGCGGCCCTTGATGCGGCTGGCGCCCGAAATGGCCAAGCACATCAGGCTCGGCGGTTCGCTGGTGCTTTCCGGTATTCTCGACCGGCAGCGCGACGCGGTGATCTCGGCCTATGTCGGCCAGAGCTTCCGCCACGTCCGCACGCTGCATCGCGAGGGCTGGGTGACCATCCACCTCAAGCGCTGAGACCGGCAAAATCCGGCCGGTCTGGCCCTGCCGAAATCGATTCCGGTTTCCAAGGGGATACGCTACGGTCGCGGCGAGCCATTTTCGAGGGAGCCAGAAATGTTCCAGACCTTTGATTCCGCTGGTGATCCGGCCGTCGGCAAGCCGCGCGTGGCGCTGTTGCGGCAATGGCTGGCGGAGAACGGCTTGGATGGCTTCTTTGTCCCCCGCGCGGACGAGCACCAGGGCGAATATGTCGCCGACCGCTCGGCGCGGCTGAAATGGCTGACCGGCTTTTCCGGTTCGGCCGGCGTCGCCATCATCCTGCGCGACCGCGCCTTCATCTTTGTCGACGGACGCTACACGCTGCAGGTGCGGGCCGAGGTCGACCTGTCGATCTTCACTGTCGAAAGCCTCATCGACAATCCGCCGGCCAGTTGGATCAAGGACAATCTCGGCAAGGGCGCAAGGCTCGGCTTCGACCCCTGGCTGCATACGGTCGGCGAGGTCAAGGCGCTGAGGGCCTCGGCCGAGCAGTCCGGCGCGACATTGGTGCCGCTCGACAAGAACCCCATCGACATCATCTGGAAGGACCAGCCGGAACCGCCGCGCGCGCCCGTCGAGATCCACCCGCTCAACCTTGCCGGCGAACTCGCCAAGGACAAGCTGGCGCGGCTGGCGGGCGCGATCGAGAAGGACGGCGCCACCCACGCGGTGCTGACCGATCCCTCCTCGATTGCCTGGGCCTTCAACATCCGTGGCGGCGACGTGCCGCACACGCCGCTGGCGCTCGGCTTCGCCATCCTCGCCGCCGACGGCAAGCATCAGCTGTTCATGGACCAGCGCAAATTCCCGCGCCAGGTTGCGGCCTATCTCACGCAGCTTGCCGATCTGCATGATCCTGACGAATTCGAAGCCGCCATTGTCGCGCTAGCCAGGACCGGCGCCAAGATCGCGCTCGATCCGGTGCTGGCGGCGGAAAAACTTCGAATGCTGGCCGAGGACAATGGCGGCACCGTCGTCTTGGCGGCTGACCCGGCGCGTATCCCCCGCGCGACCAAGAACCAGGCCGAGATCGCCGGCAGCCGGGCCGCCCATCGCCGCGACGGCGCCGCAATCGCCAAGCTGCTTTGCTGGCTCGACCGCCAGGAGCCCGGCTCGCTTGACGAGATTGCGGTCGTCACCAAGCTCGAAGACGTGCGCCGGCAGACCGGCGAGGAAACGCAGATGCCGCTGCGCGACGTCTCCTTCGACACGATTTCCGGCGCCGGCCCGAACGGCGCCATCATGCACTATCGCGTCTCGCGCGCCACCAGCCGCAAGCTGCAGAGCGGCGAGCTGTTCCTGCTCGATTCCGGCGGCCAGTACCAGGATGGCACCACCGACATCACCCGCACCGTGCCGATCGGCCAACCGACCGAAGAGATGCGCGAGCGCTTCACGCTGGTGCTGAAGGGCATGATCGGCATCTCGACGCTGCGTTTTCCCGCCGGCACCCGGGGGTCGGAAATCGATGCCATTGCCCGCACCGCACTGTGGAAGCATGGCTGCGACTTCGCCCACGGCACCGGCCACGGCGTCGGCTCTTACCTTGCCGTGCATGAAGGGCCGCAGCGCATCGCCCGCACCGGCACCGAAAAACTGCTTGCCGGGATGATGCTGTCGAATGAACCGGGCTACTACAAGGAAGGCGCCTACGGCATCCGCATCGAGAACCTGATCCTGGTCACACCCGCCGAACAGATCGAAGGCGGCGACATCGCCATGCATGGTCTCGAGACGCTGACGCTGGCGCCTATCGACAAGCGGCTTATCCGCACCGACCTGCTGCATCGCGATGAGCTGCAGTGGCTCGACCGCTACCACGCCCGGGTGCTGGCCGAGATCGGCCCGATGGTCGACGGCGAGACGCTGGCCTGGCTGGAAAAAGCGACCGCGCCGCTGCCGCACGACGCCAAGATTTGAGGTGAGCTTCTTTCTCCCCGTTTACGGGGAGAAATGCCCGGCAGGGCAATGAGGGCAGCGCCGACAATCCCAAACGATCGCGCCGGCAGGGTCTCTACCCCATAAACTGGCGCGCGATTATCAGCACCGCAGCTCCGGCCAAAAACATCGCCATCAACCCACCGCGCAGCGATACCAGCACGGTGACGACCAGCGCCGCCCATTCGGCCGGTCCGGCATGCAGCAGCTCCGGCGCGACCAGCGTCGTCAGCACAGCGGCCGGCACGGCGTTGAGGCCGGCCTCGACGCGCGGATGGATGGTCTCGAAGCGCGAGATGACGAGGTGGCCGCCGACGCGGGTCAGATAGGTGGCGATAGCGCCTGCAAGGATGATCCAGAGGGTTGTGCTCATGGCCGCTTGCCCACGCCGCTGTGATGCGGCGGCAGTATCACCGCCAGGAGAATACCGGCGACCGCGCCGATCGAAATATGCCAGGGCGAGCCGACGGTTCTATAGGCAATGATCGAGGCGACGGCGCTGGCGACGACGACGGGCGCCCAAAGCGGCCGCTTGCGGAAGCCAAGCACCAGGCCGAGAAAGTAGATAGGCAGCAGGAAATCGATGCCCAGCGCATGCGTATCCGGGATCATCTTGCCGAACACCGCGCCAAGCCCGCTTTCAATCACCCAGAACACATAGACTGGCAGGCCGAGCCCCAGATACCAGACGAAACCGACGGGACGGCCGGACTCCGCCCTTGCCTCGGCGATGGCATATTGCGGATCGGTCAGGATGAAGTAGCCGAGCGCCTGCTGCAGCACCGGCCAGTGCGCGATCCGCCTGCCGATGCCGGCCGAATAGAGCACATGGCGGAAATTCACCGCGAAGATCGACAGCACGACCAGCCACGGCGCGACATGCTGGCCGAACAGTTCGATGCCGACCATCTGGCTGGCGCCGCCATAGATCATGGCGCTCATCAGGAAGGCTTCGAGAACGGAAAACCCATTGTCGACCGCAAGTGCGCCGAACAGCACCGCAAACGGCGCCGAGGCGACGACGACCGGCATCGACAGCCGCACGCCATCCCAGAAATCGCCGCCGGTCCTGCCCTCAGAGATTGCTTCCGCCGCCATCAAGCCGCTCCTTGAGCGGCCTCATTTAGGGAGCGTCGCCTTGCTTGTCACACGAATTCGCTTGACCCGACGATCAGTGGAACTGATCGGAGGCTTGTGAAGCGTCGGAAGTGCGGTGCGGAGGCTTTCGTCATATTTGTCGCGGAATGCTTCGCCGTACGCTTCAGCGCAGAAGTCGGACTCGGCGAAGGCTTCGATGGAAGCGTTTGCTGGATTTTCCGTGCACCCCTATTGTCCCGCCATCGCGCCTTGGCGCAAAACGCGACTCTGGCGCCAACGAGAGAGGGACAAATGGTCGTCTTTGATTTTACCGGTAGGCATGCGGTCGTCACCGGAGCCGGCGGCGGCATGGGCGAAGCGATCGCGCTGGCGCTGCTCGAGGCCGGTGCCTCGGTCACCGCCATCGACGTGAAGCCCCGCCCGGCCTCGCTTGCCGCCTATGACGACAGGCTGACCTTCGCGCAAGGTGATCTGACTGATGCCGCTTTCGTCGAGCAAACCATCGGCGCCGCCGGCCGCGAACGTGGCGGCATCGATTACCTCGCCAACGTCGCCGGTGTGCTCTGGTTCGGCCGCGACAAGTCGGCTCTGGAGATGGATCTCGACGTCTGGGACCAGGTCTTCAACATCAATTTGAAATCCTTCGTGCATACCGCACGCGCGGTCGTCCCCCGAATGCGCGCCGGCGGCCGCGGCGGCGCCATGGTGCATTTCTCGACCATCCAGTGGTATCGCGGCGACCCGAAACCGCAGGACGCCTACCAGGCGTCGAAGGCCGGCGTTTGCGCGCTGTCCAAGTCGCTGGCCATGCAGCTTGCCGGCGAGCGCATCCGCTCGAATGCCATCTGCCCCGGCATGGCGCTCACGCCGCTGCAGGCCCGCTGGGACACCGAGGAGAAGCGTGCCGCCGTGGCGAATTACACACCGCTCGGCCGCATCGGCACGCCGCAGGACATGGCCAATGCCGCACTGTTCCTGCTCTCGGATGCCGCAAGTTACATCACCGGCATCGAACTCGCCGTCGACGGCGGCCTGCTGATGCGGATGTAAGGCTGCCGGCCTGACCCGCGACGACGGCGTCAGGCCGCGACGGCCGTGCCCTGGATCGCCCTGCCCCAGTCGAGCAGCGGCTTGGCATGCAAGGTGAAGCCGACGAGGTCGTCGACCAGCGTCGGCGAATGGATCGTCGCCGGGTCGATGTCGTGCCGGACCACGAAATGCCGGTTGCGCACAGCCTGGGCGAGATCGTCTTCGCCGATATCCTCGAAGCCGCGCGGCGCGCGCTTCAAGCGGTCTTCCGGATCGAGTTCCAGGCCAGCCTTCTTGAGCGACGAGACCATGGCACGAAACGCGGCCGGCTTGGCCACGATCGCCTTGCGCATCGCCTGCAGCAGTTGGGGCGCCGGCTGCCACCAGGCGACACCGGCGAAGCAGCGCTCCAGCCCGATATGCACATAGAAGACGCCCTGCGACATCTTGCTGCCGTCCGGCGACAGGATTGCCGAGAGATGCCGGTTGTAGGGTCGCTTGTCCTTTGCGAAGCGCACGTCGCGGTTGATGCGGAACAGCGATTTCTTGCGGTCGCCGCGCAAGCCGAGCTTGGCCGCGTCGAAACGCTCGCTGAGCGTCTCGACCAGATCGCAGAACGGTTCATGCAACTCGCTGTCGAAGAGGTCGCGGTTCTGCTGGAACCACTCGCGGCTCTGGTGGAAGTCGAGCGCCTTGAAGAAAGGAATGGCCTTCTGCCCAAAACCCTTGAACGCGCCGGCCATCAGCCGCCCCTGCCGATGCGCTGCAGCCAGGTATCCTCGTCGATCACCTCGATGCCGAGGTCGCTTGCGGTCTTGAGCTTGGAGCCAGCGCCCGGACCCGCCACCACCAGGTCGGTCTTGGCCGAAACCGAGCCCGCGACCTTGGCGCCGAGACGTTCGGCCATAGCCTTGGCCTCCGACCGCGTCATCTTCTCTAGCGTGCCGGTGAACACCACTGTCTTGCCGGAGACCTCGCTGCCGGCCGAGATTTCGACGACATAGGGCTTTGGATGGACCTGTGCGAGCAGCGCGTCGAGCACGTCGTCGTTGCGCTCATTGCCGAAGAAGTCACGCAACGCGTTGATCACCGTGTCGCCGATGCCGTTGATCGACGGGAACACCGTGTGCGGATCTTCGGCCTTTGCCGTTTCCTTGCCGATGCGGATCAGTTCCTCGATCGTCGAGAACTGGCGGGCAAGCACGGCGGCCGTCGTCTCGCCGATATGGCGGATGCCGAGCGCGAAGATGAAACGGTCGAGCTCTGGCTCGCGGCGCGCGTCGATGGCCGAAAACAGCTTGTCGAGGCCTTCGTAGTTGCGCTCCTCGACGCTGCGCACATTCTTGCGCGTCTTGCCCGATGCTTCCTCGCGCAGCCTTGCCTGCTCCTCGCGCCGCTCGGCCAGCGCCTTGGTGACGGCCGGGCGCCGATCCTTCAGGGTGAAGATATCGGCGGTGGTCTTCACCAGCCCGGAGTTGAAGAACAGGTCGATGTTCTCCGCGCCCAGCCCTTCGATATCGAGCGCGCCGCGCGACACGAAATGGCGCAGCCTTTCCACGGCCTGGGCAGCGCAAATCAGCTCGCCGGTGCAGCGGCGCCGCGAATCCTCCTTGCCCGTCTTCTCGTTGATCTCGCGCGTCGCCGGCGAGCCGCAAACCGGGCAGGTATGCGGGAATTCGTAAGGCACCGCGCCGGCCGGTCGCTTGTCGATGACGACGCTGACGATCTGCGGGATGACATCCCCCGCCCGCTGGATGACCACGGTGTCGCCGATGCGCACGTCGATGCCGTCGCGGATCGGCAGGCCATTGCTGTCGAAGCCCTTGATATAGTCTTCGTTGTGCAGCGTGACGTTCTCGACCACCACGCCGCCGACCGTGACCGGCGCCAGCCGCGCAACCGGCGCCAGCGTGCCGGTGCGGCCGACCTGGATGTCGATCTTCTCGACCGTCGTCATTGCCTGCTCGGCTGGGAATTTATGGGCGACCGCCCAGCGCGGCTCGCCGGTGACAAAACCCCAGCGGCGCTGCAGCTCGAGCTGGTCGACCTTGTAGACGACACCGTCGATATCGTAGCCAAGCGACGAGCGCTGCTCCTCGATCCGATGGTAGTGCTCGATGAGCTCGTGGATCGACTTCGCCCGCACCATCAGCGGACTGACCTTGAATCCCCACTCCTTGAACTTCCGCACGCAATCGTACTGCGTCGGCGCCGGGTCCGCTGTCGTGTAACCCCAGGCATAGGCGAAGAATTTCAGATTGCGGCTGGCGGTGACCGACGGATCCTTCTGGCGGAGCGACCCGGCCGCGGTGTTGCGCGGATTGACATAATCCTGGCCGCCGGCGGCGGCCGAGCGCTGCTTCAGCGCCTCGAATTCGGCATAAGTCATATAGACCTCGCCGCGGATTTCGATCGTCTGCGGCCAACCCGAGCCATTCAGCGTCTTCGGGATATCGGCAATGGTCTTGAGATTCGCGGTGATGTCCTCGCCGACGGCGCCGTCGCCGCGCGTCGCGCCCTGCACGAACACGCCGTTCTCATAGCGCAGCGAAGCCGACAGCCCGTCGATCTTCGGCTCGGCGGTGAAGGCGATGTCGAGGTCCTTGTCGCGGTCGAAGAAACGCCGGCCGCGCTCGATGAAATCGGCGACGTCCTGGTCGGTATAAGCCTTGGCGAGGCTGAGCATCGGCACCGCGTGCCGTATCTTGGTAAAGCCTTCGGCAAGCGGCGCGCCGACCCGCCGCGACGGCGAATCGTCTCGCACGAGATCGGGGAAATGCTCTTCGATGGCGAGGTTGCGCCGGCGCAGCGCGTCGTACTCGGCATCGGTGATCGTCGGCGCGTCCTCGGCGTGGTAGCGGCGGTCGTGCTCGGCAATCTCCATTGCCAACCGCTTCAGTTCCTCCGTGGCTTCGCTTTCACTCAACGAATCGACGGGTTTTTCCGACATGCAGCGCTTCCCTGAAAACTGGCGCGCCACCATAGATCATGATTTTGGGAAAATCATTCCTGAACAGCAGCATGGAGCCATATCCTGACTCACCCCCGGAGCGCTGAAGCTGGTTGCTACGCTGCGGCCGTATTCTCGCGCAACAGCCGGTCCGCTGCCGCGCGGGCCTCGTCGGTGATGGTGGCGCCGGCCAGCATGCGGGCGATTTCTTCCTGGCGCGCGGCGCGGTCCATTTCGGCAATGCCGGTGGCGACACGGTCACTGCCGCCGGATTTGGAAATCAGGAAATGCGTTGCGGCGCGCGCAGCCACTTGCGGTGCGTGCGTGACGGAAAGCACTTGCACCCGTTTCGACAGCCGCGCCAGCCGCTGGCCGATGGCGTCGGCCACCGCGCCGCCGACGCCGGTATCGATTTCATCGAACACAAGGGTCGGCGCCGAGCCGCGATCGGCAAGCGCCACCTTCAATGCCAGGAGAAAGCGCGAGAGCTCGCCGCCTGAGGCGACCTTCATCATCGGCCCCGGCCTGGTGCCGGGATTGGTCCGCACCCAGAATTCTACCTCGTCGATGCCTTCTTCCATGCGGCTTTCGGCATTGCTTGTCATCTCGACAATGAACTCGGCCCGTTCGAGCTTGAGCGCCGGCAGTTCCGCCATTACTGCCTTGGTCAGTCCCGCCGCCGCCGCGTGGCGCAGCGACGAAAGCTGCGCCGCGGAAATATCATAGGCCTCGCGCCCGGCGCCGGCCTGCTTCTCCAGCGTATGCAGCCGCTCCTCGCCGGCATCGAGATCGGCAAGGTCGGCCACCATCGTGTCGCGCAGCTGGGCCAGATCGTCGACGGCGACATTGTGCTTGCGCGAAGCAGCGCGCAGCGCAAACAGCCGCTCCTCCGCCTTTTCCAGGCGCTGCGGATCATATTCGGTGGCCCGAAGGGCTGCTTCGACGCCGGACTGCACCGCGTCGAGCGAGATCATCGCCTCGTCCAGCGACTTCACCACCTCGTCGAGCAGGCCCGGCGCTTCGCCCGCCTTGCGCTGCAGCCGGCGCAACAGGCTGGCGAGCTGCGGCAAGGGCGAGGACGGCCCCGACAGCACATCCTGTGCATCATGGATTTCGGCGGCGATCTTTTCGACACGCATCATCTGCGCACGCAATTCCGCAAGTTCCGTTTCCTCACCCGGCTGCGGATCGAGTTTTGTGAGCTCGGCGACGGAAGCGCGCAGATAGTCGGCCTCGCGCGCCGCCGCCTCGACCTTGGCGCGATGTCGGGAAAGCTCGTGCTCGCAGTTTCGCCAGTAGCGCCAGGCCTCGCCCGTGCCGCGCACCGCGCCCAGATGCCCGCCGAAACTGTCCAGCAACTCACGATGCGCGCCCGGATCGACCAGCGCGCGCTCGTCATGCTGGCCATGGATTTCGACCAGCGCGCGACCGACGTCGCGCATCAGGGTGACGCTGGAGGGCTGGTCGTTGACGAAGACGCGCGTGCGGCCGTCGGCCGTCTGCACGCGCCGCAGGATGATATCGCCATCATCCTCGATGTCGTTTCCGGCGAGCAGCGCGCGTGCAGGATGGTTTCGCGGCACGTCGAAAACCGCGATAACCTGGCCTTGCGCAGCGCCGTGGCGAACCAGCGAGGCATCGCCGCGCGCGCCGAGCGCCAGAGACAGCGCGTCGAGCAGGATGGATTTGCCGGCGCCGGTCTCGCCGGTCAGCACCGAAAGCCCAAGCAGGAAGTCGATGTCCAGCTTCTCGATCAGGACGATATCGCGGATCGACAGTCTGGACAGCATGGGAGCTTCAAGCGCCGGTGATCAGCTTCCCGGCCTTGGAGATCCACGATCCGGCATTCTCGCGCGGCGCAAGCCCATTGCTCTGCAGGAGCTTGTAGGAATCCTTGTACCACTGGCTGTCGGGATAATTGTTGCCGAGCACCGCGGCGGCCGTCTGCGCTTCCGAGGTCAGGCCCATGGCATAATAGGACTCGGTCAGGCGCGCGAGCGCCTCCTCGACATGGCGGGTGTTGGAATAGTTTTCCACCACGGTGCGGAAGCGCTTCACGGCGGCGATGTAGTCGCGGCGCTCGAGATAGTAGCGGCCGATCTGCATTTCCTTGCCGGCGAGCTGGTCGTTGGCAAAGCGGATCTTGTCCTTGGCGTCGCCGACATATTCGGAGGTCGGCCAGCGCGTCACCAGATCCTGCATGGTCTGGATGGTCTGGCGCGCTTCCTTCTGGTCCTGGGTGACGTCCTTGATCTGGCGGTAATAGCTCAGGCCGATGATGTATTGCGCGTAGGCGGCCTCGTCGGTCGACGGATAAAGCGTCAGATAGCGCTTCGCGGTGCCGATCGCCTCGTCATAATTGCCGGCGCGATAATCGGCGAAAGCGCCCATCACCATCGATTTGCGGGCGAATTCCGAATAGGGATGCTGGCGGTCGACAGCGTCGAACTTCTTGCTCGCCTCATCGAGACGGCCGGCATTCATGTTGGCCAGACCCTGGTTGTAGAGAACGTCGGCCGGTTCGGTCTGATCGACGTAGGTCGACAGGTTGACGTCCTTCTCGGAGGACATGCAGGCCGACAGAACGAGTGCGGGAGCAACCACCGACAGCGCCAGCAGAATACCCCGACGCGGCGCTACCGATTGACCAACTCGCGAAAAAAACATGTTTGGATTCCGCCCCTTCGGCGTCGTTTCGGTCCGGGCCGAAGCCATAAACCATTATCCCCTTGCCCGGCAACGCTATGTCCGGCCAATCGCACATTTTTGTGGCGGCTGCCGGACGCCGCGATCTGGGCGCGATTTGGTGCCCCGGTGATGTATTATTACCACAGAGCCCCGCCCCACATCAAACCCGGCGGCTGCGCCTTTCGACATCGTGCGGAACCCTGCCACAAGGTGGCAAAGGAACCGTTACATGTTGCAAGGCTTGGAGTCCGGCGCCGAGCATGCCGACGACGAGATCAGGCGCAGGACCTGAGGCGAAACCGCTTCAGATAACCCAGGGCGCGTAGACCGGCCCGCTGACGGCGATCATCTCGGCGACGCGGCCGCGCTCGCGCCGCCTCGTCTCGACGATCTCGAAGGCCGTCCGGTCGGAAAGCAGCCGGCGCAACGCCGAGGCATTCATCCGGTGGCCGCCGCGGTAGGAACGGAAGCAGCCGATGAAGCGCGCGCCGGCCAGCGCCAGATCGCCCATGGCATCGAGCGTCTTGTGGCGGGCGAATTCATTGGGGTAGCGCAGCCCGCCGACATTGATGACGCGGTTGTCGTCGCCGATGACCAGCGAGTTCTCCAGGGACGAGCCGAGCGCGTAACCGGCAGCCCAAAGCCGCTCGACATCCTTCATGAAGCCGAAGGTTCGGGCGCGCGCGATATCGCGGCGGAAGATATCGGGATTGATGTCGGAGGCGAATTGCTGGCGGCCGATCGCCGGGCTTTCAAAGTCGATCTCGACTTCGAAGCGCGTGCCGTCATAAGGGCGGAACTCCGCCCAGGATGCGCCGGCTTCCACGCGCACCGGCTTGGCCACGCGTATATAACGACGCTTCATCGCCAGCGTCTCGATGCCTGCCTGGTCGATGGCTTCGACGAAGGCCATGGCGCTGCCGTCGAGAATGGGGACTTCCGAGCCGTCGATCTCGATGACGAGGTTGTCGATGCCAAGACCGAACACCGTGGCCATCAGGTGCTCGACGGTGCCGATGTGCTCCCCGGCCGGATCGCCGAGCATGGTGCAAAGATCGGTCGCGCCGACTTCCGCGACCAGAGCGCGGAACTCGCGGCTTTCGCCGCCATTCGAGAGATGGAAAACAATGCCCGTATCGGCGTCGGCCGGCAGGAAATCAACGGTGACGGGTTTGCCGCTATGGACGCCGATGCCAGTCAGCGTCGCGCGCGATTTCACTGTCGTCTGATGATCGTGCAAGAGTAACCCCATACGCCCTAAGTGCCTGCGTCCGCTCGATCGACCTTGGGTATCTTGCAGCCAGCTCAACGACCTGGCGCTCGCAAAAATGCGGCAAAATAAGCAAGAGCATGCGGCTCTGTATAATCGGCAGGCAGGGCTACTCCCCGAATCCCGGCAAACCGACTTTAGTCCGTGGCGAAGATAATGGCCCGCCCTGGAGACTCCAAATCACGGTTTCTTACCCCGTGTAACCACGGGAAAACATCAGGAATGGCTCGTAACGCATTGTTTTCAATGAGCTTTAAAAAGGAACAGGCAAACGATTTCTCGTCCGCCTGTTAACAACCGTTATGTATCGTTAACGATCAGCTGCACGCTGTATCGACGATCAGCGGCACGCCGTATCGACGATCAGCGGCTTGCTATACCGATCAGTTGGCCTGGCGGCGCAGGAAGGCCGGTATCTCCAGCTGGTCGTCTTCCTGGACCGTACGGCTCTGCGGCGTCAGCCGGCCCTGGTCGTCGAGCTGGCCGCGTCGCGGCGCATAGAGCTGCGGGTCCTGGCTGGCGAGGCGGCGCATTTCCGGCGCGGCCTGACGCAGCTTCGGTTCGCGCGGCTGCGCCGGCTGGAGCCGGGCCGGCTCTTCCTCGCGGCGGGTAAGACCATTGGTCAACCGCTTGATCAGCCCCATCGGACCGCTGTTCTCATGGTCCGCCGGGCGGGTCTTGGCTTCGACCTCAGCCCTTACCACCGGCGGAAAGTCTTCCACACGCGGCATGCGCTGCGGGGCCGCGGCCACCGGCTGCGGCATCTCGCGCTGCGGCGCGGGCTGCTGCATCACCTGCTGCGGCACCACGGGCTGTGGCTGCGGCTGGGCCGGCGGAGCCTGGAAGATCTTGCTCTGCGGCCGGAAGTCGTCGACCGGCACGGGGCGCGGCTGCGCCATGGCGGCGGCGTTTGCCTCGGCAAGCTGGATCGCTTCGGCGACCGGGTCGACCGCGCGCGGCTCGTAGGCCTGCTGCTGAACCGGTGCGGGGCGGATCTCGGCAACCGGAGCCGCCGGGCGGGCGGCCGGCTTCTGCGGGGCGCGGATCGAGATCGGTGCCGCGGCGATTTCTGCGGCCGACTTGTCGATGCCGGTGGCGACGACCGACACGCGGATCACGCCTTCCAGCTCCTCGTCGAAGGTGGCGCCCAGGATGATGTTGGCGTCCTGGTCGACCTCCTCGCGGATGCGGGTCGCGGCTTCGTCGACCTCGAACAAAGTGAGGTCGCGGCCGCCGGTGATCGAGATCAGCAGACCCTTGGCGCCCTTCATCGAGGTCTCGTCGAGCAGCGGGTTGGCGATCGCGGCCTCGGCGGCGGCCATCGCGCGACCCTCGCCCGAAGCTTCGCCGGTGCCCATCATCGCCTTGCCCATCTCGCGCATCACCGAGCGCACGTCGGCGAAGTCGAGATTGATCAGGCCTTCCTTGACCATCAGGTCGGTGATGCAGGCAACGCCTGAGTAGAGCACCTGGTCGGCCATGGCGAAGGCATCGGCGAAGGTGGTCTTGTCATTGGCCAGCCGGAACAGGTTCTGGTTGGGGATGACGATCAGGGTATCGACGCATTTCTGCAGTTCCTCGATACCCATGTCGGCCGTCTTCATGCGGCGCTGGCCTTCGAAATGGAACGGCTTGGTGACGACGCCGACGGTGAGGATGCCCTTCTCGCGGGCCGCGCGGGCAACGACCGGAGCAGCGCCCGTGCCGGTGCCGCCGCCCATGCCGGCGGTGACGAAGCACATATGCGTGTTGGAAAGGTGATCGATGATCTCATCGATGCACTCTTCCGCCGCCGCGCGGCCGACTTCCGGCTGCGAGCCGGCGCCGAGGCCTTCGGTGACATGCGCGCCGAGCTGGATCAGCCGCTCGGCTTTCGACATGGTCAGCGCCTGCGCGTCGGTGTTGGCCACCACGAACTCGACGCCGCGCAGGCCGGCTGTGATCATGTTGTTGACCGCATTGCCGCCGCCGCCGCCGACGCCGAAGACGGTGATGCGAGGCTTAAGCTCGGTGATGTCCGGCTTTTGCAGATTGATGGTCATTGTCTCCGTCCTTTGCCTTTCCCGCCGCTTCGCCGCTGCGGCCGCCTATGGGGCTGTCCCCGTCAAATTAAAAACTGTCTCTCAACCACTGACTCATGCGATGCAGTTTTCCGCCCGTTCCGGTCATCCTGAAACCGGAAAGTCCTTTCGCCGAATGGCTCTCGAAGCTCGCCATCTGCGGGTAGATCATCAGTCCGACCGGGGTTGAGAACGCCGGTCCCTTGGCCGCTTCCGGCAGGCCCGCTACGCCGAGCGGCCGGCCGATGCGCACATTGCGCCCGAGAATGCGGCGCGCCGCTTCCGGCAGGCCGGCAAGCTGGCTGGCGCCGCCGGTGAGCACGACGCGCTTGCCGACGGCATTGCCGTAGCCGGACTTGTTCAGCCGGTCGCGCAGAAGCTCCAGCGTCTCGTCGATGCGCGCACGGATGATGCGCGTCATCACCGAACGCGGAATCTGCAGCGGCACATCGCCGTCCTCGCCGATCGGCTGGATCGAGACGAGGTCACGGTCGTCGGCACTTCCAGGCAGCGCCGAGCCATGCATCACCTTCAACCGCTCCGCGGCATCGAGCGAGGTCGACAGGCCCTTGGCCATGTCGAGCGTCACATGGTTGCCGCCGATGGCGATGGCGTCGCCATGGACGAACTTGCCTTCCGAGAAGACCGAAATGGTCGTCGTGCCGCCGCCCATGTCGATGCAGGCGGCGCCCATTTCGAGTTCGTCGTCGACCAGCGAGGCAAGCCCGCTGGCGTAGGGCGTCGCCACCATGCGTTCGACCGACAGATGCGAACGGTTGATGCAAAGCTCGAGATTGCGCATCGGCGCCGCATCGCCCGTCAGCACATGCATGTCGACGCCAAGCGCATCGCCCACCATGCCGCGCGGGTCCCGCATGCCACGCTCGGCGTCGAGCGAGAAACCGACGGGCAGCGAATGGATCACCTCGCGCTCGGCCCTGAGCGCCTGCTTGGCGCCGGCGGAGAGCACGCGCTTGATGTCGGCTTCCTCGACCTGATGCCCGCCGAGATTGATGGTCGCCGAGAAGGCTTCGCTCTTCAGCCGGCCAGCCGTCATGTTGACGATGAGGGAATCGACCGTGAGCCCGGCCATCCGCTCGGCCGCATCGACGGCCAGCCGAATGGCATGCTCGGCGCGATCGAGATCGACCACGACCCCGGACTTCACGCCTTGCGACTTCTGATGGCCGATGCCGATCACCTGGATGCGATGCGAACGCCCGCGCAGCAGCTTGCCGTCCTCGTTCGGCTTCAGCTTCGCCACCACGCAGCAAACCTTGCTCGAACCGACATCGAGCACCGTGAGCGTGCCCGACCGGCGCGAAGAAGCATCACCGCTGCCGCCAAGCCAGCTCATATCTTCGTCCCCGCCTTGCGCTTCGCCAGACTCTTCGGCTTTTCGCTGAGTGCGGCTTCGCGCTGCGTCGCCGCTTCCGGCGAAAGCTCCACGACCAGCCGGTCGGAGAGCCGCATGTCGACTGCGGCGATGTCGCGCGTCAGCAACCCGTTGTCATGGTCGAGCTTGACGAGCGCGGCGATCGCCTGGTCCTCGTCGTCTTCCGGCAGCTTGACCGTGATGCCGTTCTCAAGCCTCAGGTCCCAGCGCCGCTCGCCGACCCGGATGTACCCTTTTACCCGTGCCGCGAGCCCGGGATAGCGCTTGATCTTGTCGACAAAGGCCGGCGCCATGGCCGGCGCGCCTGCACCGATGATCAAGGGAAGCAATGCCTGCTTGCCGCCCGAGAACGGCACGATCACCTCGCCAGACCGCTCGATGACCGACACCGAGGTACCCTGCTGCCAGAGCGCGAAGGGCACGCGCTCCTCGATGCGCACCTCCAGCGTATGCGGGTAGATCTTGCGCACCGCCACACCCTCGACCCAGGGCAGCGTGGCAATACGTTGCCGCGCAGCCTCGGCGTCGAAGCCGATCAGCGAGGTCCAGCCGTCGAGGCCGAGCCGGTCGAGCACATCGATTTCGGAAGTCTGACGGTTGCCGACCACCTTGATCTGGTCGACGGCAAAGCCGGTGCGGGCCGTCACGCCCTGCACGATGCTGTCGGTGTAACCGCCAAGATAAGCGCCATAGGCGCTGCTCGACGCAACCAGCGCAGCGGAAAGGATCGCCGCCGAAAAGCGCGGCGCCTCATACTCGCCGCCGCACAGGCGCGCCAGCACACGCGTCGGCCGGCGAAGCTGACGCGGCAATACGAAACGGTCGAATGACAGCGACTTGCCGAACAGCGCGAAACCAGCCGCGCCGCCGCCGTTACCCTGTCCCCACCTCAACGCAGACACGAAGCGTCCTCCACCATCCAACTCAACAAATCGCCGAACGAGTGCCCCGCTTGCGCGGCGATTTCAGGCACCAGAGACGTCGGCGTCATGCCCGGCTGAGTGTTGACCTCGAGCCAGACAACCTCGCCGTTTTCGGAGTAACGGTCGTCGTAACGGAAGTCCGACCGGGAGACGCCCCGGCAACCGATGGCAAGATGAGCCTTGAGGGCCAGTGTCTGTATTTTTTGGTAAATATTCGGTGAAATTTTTGCAGGGATTTCGTGTTTTGATCCGCCGGGAACGTATTTTGAATCGTAATCGTAGAAGGAATGCCCCGTCGGGATGATCTCGCAGACGCCGAGCGCCACATCGCCCATCACCGCGCAGGTCAATTCGCGCCCATGGATGTAGCGCTCGACCATGACGGTCTCGCCATATTGCCACTCGGTCGAGCCGATCACCTGCGGCGGGTGCGACTGCCCCTCATGCACGATGACGACGCCGAAGCTCGACCCCTCATTGACCGGCTTGACCACGTAAGGCGGCTTCATCGGATGCTTGTTCTGGACGGCGAAGCGGTTGACCACCTTGGATTCCGCTACCGGAATGCCGGACGCCTTGGCAATTTTCTTGGCCTGCTCCTTGTTCATGGCCAGCGCCGAAGCGAGCACGCCCGAATGGGTGTAGGGAATTGCGAGATATTCGAGAATTCCCTGGATGGTGCCGTCCTCGCCGAACGGACCGTGCAGCGCGTTGAAGGCGACGTCGGGCTTGAGCTCGGCAAGCACGGACCCAACATCACGCGAAACATCGACGCGGGTGACCTGATAGCCTTCATTCTCGAGCGCATCCGCACATGCCTTCCCCGAGGACAGAGACACGGGCCGCTCGGAGGAGAATCCACCCAGGAGAACAGCCACATGCTTCTTCTTCATTTCCCGTCACCCCTCTCACGCCGGGCCTGCAACCGATATTCCCGCACCGCATTCCCGAGCATTGAGTCCGAGTCTTCCGGCAGGTTGCCCCCCCAGACGGAAAACGCGGCTTAACGCGTCGAACGACTCAAATCAGGAAACGCTTCAGGGCAGAGAATCAGAGAGTTGATTCGCTGGCAAGTGCCTATGATTCCGAGAGATTCACTTTCCGCGAAAACGGGCGAGAAAAGTGTGTTGTTGAGTCCTTGCAGCAACGGTTGACGCCGTTGCAAAGCGCTGAAGTTCAAGTACTACTTGAACGTCGCGAGGCGCTTAGAGAAGCTGACCGAGAAACTCCTGCACCGCATGGCCGGAGCGGAAATTGCCGAGGCGCATGATCTCCCAGTGCAGCCGGATACCGGAATTCTCGAGCACCCGTGCCCGCACCGTCTCGCCAAGATATTCGAGATCGTAGCCGGTGGCGGTGCCGGTGTTGATCATGAAGTTGCAATGCATCGGCGACATCTGCGCGCCACCGATCATCAGCCCGCGGCAGCCGGCCTTGTCGATCTCCTTCCAGGCCGAGGTGCCTTCCGGATTCTTGAAGGTCGAGCCGCCGGTCTTCTCGCGGATCGGCTGCACGGTCTCGCGATGGTTCTGCACGCCATCCATCGCCGCCTTGATCGCCGCCTTGTCTTCGGAAACGCCTTCGAAGATCGCCGAGGTGAAGATCAGTCCGGCGGGTGCGGACGAATGGCGATAGGCATAACCCATATCGGCGTTGCTGAGCGTGTGGAGATTGCCCTTGCGGTCCAGCGCCCGCACCTCGACGACCCGCTCCCGGGTCTCGACGCCGTTGGCGCCGGCATTCATCAACAGCGCGCCGCCTATGGCGCCGGGAATGCCGTGGTAGAAGTGGAAGCCGCCGATGCCGGCTTCATACGCCACCGCAGCGACACGCTTGTCCGGTGTTGCCGCGCCGGCTTTGATCGTGGTCGGGCCGGTAACCTCGGCCTCGCCAAAACCTTTGGCTGATAGCCTAACGACGAAACCTGGAACGCCGCCGTCCCGCACCAGAAGGTTCGAGCCGACGCCGACCACCATGACCGCCACCTCTTCCGGCACTGCCCGCAGGAAGGCCGCCAGGTCCTCCTCGTCGGCTGGCTGGAACAGCGCCTCCGCCAGGCCGCCGGCCCGGAACCAGGTGATCTTGTCCATCTCGGCATTGGGCGTGATGCGACCGCGCAGGCCGGAAAGCCGGTCGCCAAGCTTGTCGATAAGATCCTGGCCGCGCATCATGAGGGCATCCCACCAAGTTCCTTGGGCAGAGCATAGGCCCATTGCGTGATGTTGCCGGCGCCCAGGAAGACGACGAAATCGCCAGGCTTGGCCAGCTCGCGAATGGCCGGCGCGATCGCCGCCGCGCCTTCGATATGGCGCGCATCGCGATGGCCGCCGGAGCGTATGCGCGCAACCAGCGCATCCGACGAGACACCTTCGATCGGCTCTTCGCCGGCCGCATAGACCGGCGCCACCATGACCGTGTCCGCGTCGTTGAAGCAGACGGAGAATTCGTCGAAGAGATCATGCAGCCGGGTAAAGCGATGCGGCTGCGCGATGGCGATGACGCGCCCGTCAGTCGCACCGCGCGCGGCCTTCAGCACCGCCGCGATCTCGACCGGATGGTGACCGTAGTCATCGAAAATCTCGACGCCGTTCCACGAGCCGGTATGGGTAAAGCGCCGCTTGACGCCGGCGAAGGAGGACAATCCCTTCTTGATCGCCTCGGCCGAGAGGCCAAGCTCATGCGCGACCGCGATCGCCGCCGTGGCATTGGAAACATTGTGCCGGCCGGGCATTGGCAGGCGCAGGTCCTTGATCGAGGTCTGGCCACGTCCTTTGCGATCACGGATCACCACATCGAACTCCGATATGGCCCCTTGCATGCGGTGGTTGGAAAAGCGGACATCGGCCTGCGCGTTTTCGCCATAGGTGATGACGCGCCGGTCCTCGATGCGGCCGACCAGCGCCTGCACTTCCGGATGATCGGTGCACATCACGCCAAAGCCGTAGAACGGCACGTTCTCGACGAACTGCCGGAACGCCTCGCGCACCTTGTCGAAACTGCCATAGTGGTCGAGATGCTCGGGATCGATGTTGGTCACGACGGCAATGTCGGCCGGCAGCTTGAGGAAGGTGCCGTCGCTCTCGTCCGCTTCGACCACCATCCACTCGCCGTCACCCATTCGCGCATTGGTGCCATAGGCGTTGATGATGCCGCCATTGATGACGGTCGGGTCGAGCCCGCCGGCTTCGAGCAGCGTCGCCACCATCGAGGTGGTCGTCGTCTTGCCATGCGTGCCGCCGATAGCGACGGCCTGGCGGAATCGCATCAGCTCGGCCAGCATCTCGGCGCGGCGCACGACCGGCAGCAGCTTTTCGCGGGCGGCTTTCAGTTCCGGGTTGGACTTCTTGATCGCGGTCGAAACGACCACGACTTCGGCGTCGCCGAGGTTTTCGGCCTTGTGGCCGACGAAGCATTCGATGCCCTTGGCGCGCAGCCGCTGCACATTGGCGCCGTCGGCCTGGTCGGAACCCTGCACCTTGTAGCCGAGATTGTGCAGCACCTCGGCGATGCCGCTCATGCCGATGCCGCCGATACCGATGAAATGCACGAGGCCGATCGTCTGCGGCATCTTCATGAGCGCGTCCTCCTGTAGTCCGAAACCGTTTTGCCGGACGCAATAGCCTCTGTCAGATCGGCGAGCAACCGCGCCGCGTTCGGTTTCCCGGCCGAGCGGGCGGCGGCGGCCATGGTCGCCAGCCGGTTCGGATCCTTGATCAAACCGCCGACCAACTCGGCGACCCGTTCCGCCGACAGCGTCGACTGAGCATGGAGCTCGGCGCCGCCGCCAGCGGCAAGTGCCGCCGCATTCGCCGCCTGGTCGTGGTCGAGCGCGTGCGGATAAGGCACCAGCAGCGCCGGCCGGCCGATGACCGCGATCTCCGAAACGGTCGAGGCGCCGGAGCGCGACATCACCAGATGCGCCGCCGCCATGCGCGCCGCCATGTCGGTGAAGAAGGGCGAGACCTGGACGTCGACGCTAAGATCGGCATAGGCGGCCTTCACCCGCGCCACATCCTCGGCGCGCGCCTGCTGAGTGATCGCCAGCCGCTTGCGCAGGTCTGCCGGCAACAGCGCGATCGCCGCCGGCACGGCATCGGAAAAGAATTGCGCGCCCTGGCTGCCGCCGAACACCAGGAAGCGGAACGGCTCGTCCTCGTTCGATGCCAGATACGGCGTCTTCGCGGCTTCGAGGACCTGCGGCCTGACCGGATTGCCTGTGGTCACAGTCTTTGCGCCGGCAGCGCCCGCGCCCTCCGCCAGGAAGCCGCCGGCAATTGCATCGACGCGGCTGGCAAGCGCCTTGTTGGCGCGGCCCATGACGGCGTTCTGCTCATGGATCAGCGTCGGCACCTTGCGCCTTGTCGCCGCGTAGAGCGGCGGCAGTGTCGGATAGCCGCCGAAGCCGACGACCGCCTCGGGCTTGATCCGGGCTATGATCCGCCCCGCTTCGCGCACGCCCTGCCAGATTTTCCAGAAGGCCGAGATCACGGCGACCGGATTTTTCGAGCCCAAGGTGGCCGAGGGGATGGAGTGGATGTCTGCGGCCGGGAAATGGCGGGAATAACGCTCGGCGCGATGATCGGTGGCGAGATGAACTTTCCAGCCGCGCTCGATCAGCTCATGCGCAAGCGCCTCGGCTGGGAACAGATGTCCGCCCGTTCCGCCAGCTGCAAGCAGGATGACACCCTTCGCCATCCCGCCTCATTCCGCCGGCATTGCGCGTTGCGAAAGGACGAAGCCCATCTGCTTGCGCTTTTCCGGACGCCTGCGCGTTAACGCGAGCACCATGCCCATCGAGACGGCGATGGCGATCTGCGAGGAGCCGCCATAGGAGATGAAGGGCAGCGTCATGCCCTTGGCCGGCATCAGTTGCAGGTTCACGCACATATTGATGGCCGATTGCAGGCCGAAGACGGTGACGAGGCCGCCGACTGCGTAGCGGGTGAAATCGTCCTGCTCCTTGAGCGCGATGCTTAATCCCCGCAGCACAATGAAGGCGAAGATCGACATGATAAAGAAGCACATGATGAGGCCGAACTCCTCGCCGGCGACCGAGAAGACGAAGTCGGCATGCGCATCGGGGATGACGCGCTTGACCGTACCCTCGCCCGGACCGACGCCGAACCAATGGCCATTGATCAGCGCCTCGCGGCCCATGTCGACCTGGAAGGTGTCGCCTTCGCCGGTCATGAATTTATCGATGCGCGCGGCGACGTGCGGAAACACCGTATAGGCCGCGAACACGCCGCCGATACCGGCGGCGCCAAGCGCTACGATCCAGAACCAGGGCAAGCCGGCCATGAAGAACATGACACCCCAGGTGCCGAGCACCAGCATGGTCTGGCCGAGGTCGGGCTGCGCCACCAGAAGCGAGATGACCAGCGCAAGCAAAAGCATGGCGAACAGATTGCCGGGAATGTCGGGCTGGCGCCTGTGCTCGGCAAACAGCCAGGCGCATATGATGACGAAGGCCGGTTTCAGGAACTCCGACGGCTGGATGGAGAGGCCGGCAAGCGACACCCAGCGCCGCGCGCCCTTCACCTCGACGCCGATGTAGAGCACCGCCACCATCAGCACCAGCATGATGCAGATCATCACCAGCGACATGCGCCTTATCTGTCGCGCTTCCAGGAAGGAAACGGCAAGCATCACGATGAGAGCCGGGATGGTGAAGATGATCTGCCTGGTGGCAAAATGAAAGCTGCTGAGGCCAATGCGTTCGGCCACTGCCGGACTTGCGGCGAAGGACAAAACGATGCCCAGGCCCATCAGCGACAGGAATGCTGCCAGGAACCAGCGATCGATCGTCCACCACCAGGTTGCAACAGGACTTTTGTCGAGACGGCTTTGCATCAACGTGGCCCTCCAATGGGTTTCACCCCATCAATAGCAGTCGCAGCTTGCCTGAAGGCTTCGCCACGAACTTCGAAATTCTTGAACTGGTCGAAACTGGCGCAAGCCGGCGAAAGCAGCACCACGGCCTCGCCGCCGGTGTCGTTTGCCGCGTCGTTGGCGGCATGCTCGACCGCCGCCGCCAGCGTTCCGGATATTTCGTAGGGCACAGCCTCGCCGAGCGTAGCGGAAAAGGCAGGCGCCGCCTCGCCGATCAGATAGGCCTTGGCGATGCGCGGGAAAAAACCGCGCAACGGCTCGATGCCGCCTTCCTTGGGCAGGCCGCCGGCGATCCAGTAGACGCGGTTGGTGAAGCTCGACAGCGCCGGTGCCGCCGCATCGGCATTGGTCGCCTTGGAATCGTTGATGAACAGCACGTGATCCTTGCGGCCGACCTGCTCCATGCGGTGCGCGAGCCCCGGGAAGCTTTCGAGCCCGGCCTGGATCTCGCCAAGCTCGAGCCCGACCTTCAGGCAAGAAACAACGGCGGCCAGCGCGTTCTGCGCATTGTGCTGGCCGCGCAGCGAGCCGATGCCTTCGAGGAAGGCGACGCGGCTGTAGCGGCCATGGTTGGCTTCCATCAGATTGGTGCCGTCGGCGAAATAGCCGTCGGTCAGCGGCAGGCGCTTGGAGATGCGGATGACCTGCCGGCCGGCGCGCTCCAGCCGGTCGGCGATCTGGGCGCACCAGGAATCGTCGACGCCGACGATCGCGGTGTCGCTGCCGGCGACCAGCCGCTCCTTGATCGAGGCGTAATGCGCCATCGTGCCGTGCCGGTCGAGATGGTCGGGCGTCAGGTTGAGCAGGACGCCAGCGGTCGGATTGATCGAGGGCGCAAGATCGATCTGGTAGGACGAGCATTCGACAACATAGTGCCGTCGAGGCTCAAGCGGATCGAGCGTCATGATGGCGCGGCCGATATTGCCGCCCATCTGCGTGTCACGGCCCGCCGACATCAGGATATGCGCCGTCAGCGCCGTCGTCGTCGACTTGCCGTTGGTGCCGGTAATCGCAATGAACGGTGCTGCCGGCGCCTGGCTGATGCGCTCGCGGCAGAACAGCTCGATGTCGCCGATCACCTCGACGCCGGCGCCGCGTGCCAGCTCCACCGTCCAATGCGGCTTGGGATGTGTCAGCGGCACTCCCGGCGACAGCACGAAGGCCGCGAAGTGCGGCCAGTCGGCGGCGCGCAGATCGCCGGTCGCAATGCCCGCGGCCGCTGCCTTGGCGACGCTGTCGGGATTGTCGTCCCAGGCCAGCACCTCGGCGCCGCCGGCGATCAGTGCATGCGCGGTGGCAATCCCCGAGCCGCCAAGCCCGAAGAGCGAAACGCGTTTGCCTGAAAAGGAAGCGGCGGGGATCAAACGGGCATCCTATCTGAGCTTGAGGGTGGAGAGACCGACCAGCGCCAGGATGACGGCAATGATCCAGAACCGGATCACCACCTGGCTTTCGGTCCAGCCGAGCTTTTCGAAATGGTGATGGATCGGCGCCATCAGGAACACGCGCTTGCCGGTCATCTTGAAATAGCCGACCTGGATGATGACCGACAGGATCTCGACCACGAACAGGCCGCCGACGATCACCAGCACGATCTCGTGCTTGGTGGCGACCGCGATGGTGCCGATCAGGCCGCCCATCGCCAGCGAGCCGGTATCGCCCATGAAGATAGCGGCCGGCGGCGCGTTGAACCAGAGGAAACCGAGGCCCGCGCCGATCACCGCGCCGAGCACGACGGCGAGTTCGCCGGTGCCGGGAACGAAATGTATCTGCAGATACTCGGCGAAGACCGCGTTGCCCGAAAGGTAGGCGATGACGCCGAAGGACGCAGCCGCGATCATGATCGGCACGATCGCCAGGCCGTCGAGGCCGTCGGTCAGGTTGACCGCATTGCCGGCGCCGACGATGACGAAGCAGGAGAACGGGATGAAGAACCAGCCGAGATTGACGAGGAATTCCTTGGCGAAGGGAAAGGTCAGCGACGAGGAGAACGGCACCTGGCCATTGTGCATGATCACCCAGGCGGCGATGGCGGCGATGACGAACTCGACCGCCAGCCTCGCCTTGCCGGAAAAGCCCAGATGCGACTGCTTGGTGACCTTGAGATAGTCATCGTAAAAGCCGATGGAGCCGAAGCCGACCGTCACCAGCAACACCACCCAGACATAGATGCTGGAAAGGTTCGCCCACAGCAGCGACGAACCGATGATGCCGGACAGGATCATCAGCCCGCCCATGGTCGGCGTTCCCGCTTTCTTGAAATGCGTCTGCGGCCCGTCGGCGCGGATCGGCTGGCCTTTGCCTTGCCGCAGGCGCAACGAATTGATGATCGTCGGCCCGAAGATGAAGACGATCAGCGCCGACGTGATCAGCGCACCGCCGGTGCGAAAGGTGATGTAGCGGAAGACGTTGAAGAACGAGATCTTATCCGCGAAATCGACGAGCAGTGTGAACATGGTTTTTCCGTCCCCGGAGCCCGACCTAGGTCGGTTCAATGTTTGTGGCTTCCGCCGGAAATGTCCCGAGCAACGCCTCGACCAGCTTTGAAAACCCGATGCCTTTCGACGACTTGACCATCACCACGTCGCCGGGCCTGAGCGCAGAGATCACGATCGGCTTCAACTCCTCGGCGCCTGCCCGATACTCGGTCTCGACATCGGCTGGCAAAACCTCGGCCAGCGCCTGCATTTCCGGCCCGCCGAGAAAGACCTTGCGCGTGCCCGTGCCGACGATCAGTTCGGCAAGCGCCGCGTGCAGCTTCGCCGAATGGCTGCCGAGCTCCAGCATATCGCCCAGCACCGCGATGCGCCTGCCGTCGCCCGAGACGGGTGTGGCGTTGAGCAGTGCCATGGCCGCCGCCATCGACGCCGGATTGGCGTTGTAACTCTCGTCGATCAGCGTGATCGGCCCGTTTGGATGGTGCAGGACATGGCGCCGGCCGCGGCCGCGCTCGGCTGAAAGATCGGCAAGCGCTGCGGCCACCTTGTCGAGGTCGGCGCCGACAAGCTTGGCAGCGCCCAGCAGGGCCAATATGTTCTGCACCATGTGGCGGCCAGGTGCGCCAACGCGCGCCGCAACATCCTGCTTCCCGATCTTGGCGGTGATATCGGAATGATCGGCGTGAAGCTCACAGCCGGTGAGCCGGAAAGTCGAACGGACATTCTCGCCGAAGCCGAAAACGTGCTCGACGCCGGCCTCTTTTGCCATTTTCTCAAGCAGCTTCCAGCGCTGATCGTCGCGGTTGAGCACTGCGGCGCCGCCTGGCTCCAGGCCCTCAAAGATTTCTGCTTTGGCCTTGGCAATCTCATCCAGACTCTTGAAGAAGCCGAGGTGGGCGGCAGCAATCATCGTCACGATTGCCACATGCGGCCTGACCATCTTGACCAGCGGCCTGATCTCGTCGGGATGGTTCATGCCGATTTCGAAGACTGCGTAGTCGCAGTCCGGCGGCATGCGCGCCAGCGTCAGCGGCACCCCCCAGTGATTGTTGAACGACTGCGCCGAGGCGTGCACCTTGCCGACCGCAGACAGCGCATGGCGCAGCGCTTCCTTGGTCGTCGTCTTGCCGGCCGAGCCGGTGACCGCGACAATCCTGGCCTTCGCGCGTGCGCGCGCCGTCACACCGAGTTTCTCGAGGGCGGCAAGCACGTCCTGCACGACGATCATCGGCGCCGTCAGCCGTCCGAGCGAGGGCAGCTTGCCTTCGGCGACGACCAGCACGGCAGCACCCGCCTTCACCGCGGCAGTCGCGAAATCGTGGCCGTCCATCGCCTCGCCCTTGATGGCGAAGAAAGCGTTTCCCGGCTCCAGGCTGCGGCTGTCGATGGAAATCCCGGTGATGCCTTCGGGCAGCGAGCCGATGGGCCTGCCGCCCATGGCTTCGACCAGCGCTTCGGACGTCCACAGCAAGCTCATGCGGCGCGCTCCGTAAGCGCCCCGCGCACTTCCTCGTGGTCGGAGAAGTGGAAGGTTTCGGTCCCGATGGTCTGGCCTACCTCGTGGCCCTTGCCGGCGACGATCAGCGTATCGCCCGCGCGAAGCATCGCCACCGCCTCGTGGATTGCCTGACGGCGGTCGCCGATTTCGATCGCGCCCGGCGCCGCGGCGAGGATCGCCGCGCGGATGGTCTCGGGCACTTCCGTGCGCGGATTGTCGTCGGTGACGATGACGACATCGGCGAGCCGCGTCGCGATCTCGCCCATGATCGGCCTTTTTCCCCGATCGCGATCGCCGCCGCAGCCGAACACCACGACGACGCGGCCCGTGGTGAAGGGCCGGACCGAGGCCAGCACGTTTTCCAACGCATCGGGCTTGTGCGCGTAGTCGACATAGACCGGAGCGCCGGCGGCAGTGGTGCCGACAAGATCGAGCCGGCCCGGCGCGCCTTTCAGTTTTTCAAGCGCGGCCAAAGCCTTATCGACCGGCGTTCCAGTCGCGATGGCAAGGCCAGCTGCAACTAGCGCGTTGGCGATCTGGAAATCGCCGGCCAAAGGCAGGTCGACCTCGTGCAGCACGCCGGCGGCTTCGACCTCGGCGCGCTGGCGATGGCGCTCATGCTCGACCCGCTTCAGCGTCAGCAAATCGCCATGGCGGCCGACCGTCAGCACCTTCAGGCCCGCCGCCTTTGCGGCCTTGATCGTCGGCTCCGACCAGGGGTCGTCGGCAAAGACGATCGCGGGCGCGCCCTTCGGCAGCAGCGTGTCGAACAGGCGCAGCTTGGCGCGGTGGTAGTCCTCGACCGTCGGATGGTAATCCATGTGGTCGCGGCCGAGATTGGTGAAGGCGCCGGCCGCGAGTTTTACCCCGTCGAGACGGCGCTGGTCGAGGCCGTGGCTCGAGGCTTCCATCGAGGCGTGCGTGACGCCCGCATCCGCCAGCTCCTTGAGCAGTTGGTGCAGCGCCACCGGATCGGGCGTGGTCAATGAGCCATATTCGTTGCGGCCAGGCGCCACCACGCCGGTCGTGCCTATCGAGGCGGCGGCAAACCCCGCCTGCTCCCATATCTGGCGGGTGAAAGCGGCGACGGATGTCTTGCCGGCGGTGCCGGTGACGGCGACCATGGTCTCCGGCTGGCGGCCGGAGAAACGCGCGGCGCTGAGCGCCAGCGCCTGGCGCGGGTCATCGACGGCCAGAATCGGGATCGACTGACCGGAAATGGCCGTGCCCTTGCCGGTGACGATCGCAGCGGCACCGCGGGCCGCCGCATCGGCCGCATAGGTCGAGCCATCGGCCTTGCTGCCGGCGAGCGCGAAGAAGACCACACCCGGTCTTACCTGGCGGGAATCGGAGGAAAGTCCGGTCACCTCCAGATCGGGGAAAGCTGTTCCCTCGACAGGCAGGACACCGGCTAGATCTTTTAGATGCATTGAGTCCCGTTCACCGCAACAAAATAGCGCGCAGTTGCCGGCGCGCCCCAAGAATCACTGATAGGAAACCAGCGTTGCACCATTTTCATGGCTGAAATCTGGCTTCACGCCAAGCATGGCCGCCGAACGCCGGATGATATTGCCGGCGATAACCCCCGCATTGGCGGCGGCGACGTCTGTCATCCCCGGCTTTTCCGGGTGCGGCGCGTCGGCAATCGTAAAGACGAGGTATTGCGGATCGTCCATCGGGAAGGCGGCCACGAAGGTATTGAAATTCAAGTCCTTCGAGTAGCGGCCGTTGATGACCTTCTCGGCTGTTCCGGTCTTGCCGCCAACGCGGTAGCCGGGGACTCTGGCGTTTCTGGCAGAGCCCTTCTCGGCGTTGAGCGTATAGAGGTAGCGCATACCCTCGACCGTCTTGTCGCTGACCACTTTCTTGGCCACGGCCATTGCATCCTGCTCGCTGCGGACCAGGAATGTCGGTTCAATCAGATAGCCGCCATTCATCAGCGCCGCGCAGCCGACGGCCGCTTGCAGCGGCGTTGTCGACACGCCATGGCCGAAGGCGATGGTGAAGGAATTGACCTGTTTCCAGACCTTCGGTTCCGTCGGGCGGGCGACTTCCGGCAGTTCGGTCTGCATCTTGTCCAGAATGCCAAGGCGATGCAGGAATTCGCGGTGTCCCTCGATGCCGACCAGCTCGGCCTCCCTGGCCGATCCGATGTTGGACGAATAGAGGAATACCTCCGGCAACGACAGCACACGGTTCTTGCCGTGGAAATCGTGAATGGCCTGATGGCCGACCCGGATAGGATGCGAGGCGTCGAAGCGGCTCGCCATCGTCGCCTTGCCGGAATCGAGCGCCATCGCCGACGTGAAGCTCTTGAAGGTCGAACCCATCTCATAAAGGCCCGCCGACATGCGGTTAAGCCGGTCCTTTTCCTGTGCATTGTAAGGATTGTTCGGATCGAAATCCGGCACCGAGGCCATGGCTATCACTTCGCCGGTCTTGACGTTGAGCACAACGGCGCCGGCGCCGATGGCGCGATAGCGCTCCAGGCCGGCGGCGATCTCGTCGCGCACCACGTGCTGTACGCGCAGATCGATCGAGAGCTTCACCGGCCTGAGATCCTTGGCCACCGCCAGGCCCGACGCCTGCAGGTCGCTCAACCCCTGCTCGTCGATATACTTCTCCATGCCGGAGATGCCCTGGTTGTCGATGTTGGTCAGGCCGACAATGTAGGATGAGGTTTCGCCGCTCGGATAGAAACGGCGCTTCTCCGTGCGAAAGCCGAGGCCCGGAACGCCGAGCGACATGATGTCGGCCTGCTGCTTCGGAGTGAGCTGCCGCTGCAGCCAGACGAAGCCGGCGCCGCTCTTGAGTTTGCGATAGGTCTGCTCGTAATCGATCTCAGGCAGCACCGTCGACAATTTCTCGATCGCCTCGTCGGCATCGACGATGCGGCGCGGCTCGGCAAACAGCGACGCCGTCTTGATATCGGTCGCCAGCACTTCGCCATTGCGGTCGACGATATCGGGACGCGACGCGGTGACCCGGCTCTGCGGGCCGTCCGACATGTCCGGGTTCTGCAGCCCGAGATAGACAAGCCGGCCGGCGATCGTCGAATAGATGGTGAAGAACACCGCCATCGTCATGATGATGCGGGTTCTGGCCTTGCCGCCGGTTGCCTTGCGTGCCGCGTCGACGACGATCGACCCGTCCCCGGCCGGCTTCTTCCGACGCTTCAGCAGATCGCGGATCTTCGGGAAGCTGCCGATCATTGCACGGTGCTCCCGGTGACAACCGGATCCTTGCCGCCGGCGGGCTCTTTGCCGGAGTTGTCGGCCATGCCGCCGAGCCGCTGCGAGGAGAGGTCCTCGATGGTCACTGGTTTCACAGGAATGTCGTCGAGGCCGCCGATCTGGTGCGCGTTGACCGGTTCGAGCCCGAGCTGGCTCTTGTAGACATCGGCGAGCTTCTGCAGCCGCGACGGCTGGGTGAGCAGGCTCCAGTCCGCCTTGAGGAGATCGATCGTTTCTTCCTCATAGTGGATCTGAGCCTGAATCTTCTGCACCGCCGACAGTTGCTCTTCGGCTTCGCGCTTCGTTTTGTAAGTCAGGGCCGCGGCCGAGACCATAACGGCGATCAGGACTATGTCGCTGGTACGAAACACGTGCTCACCTCTCTCCCGGCCGTTCGACGGCGGGAAGTTTTGGAAGGCCGAAAATCGAAAAATCGCCGGCGCGTGCCGGCGCCTCGGTACGGATTGCCGCGCGCAGCCTGGCCGAACGCGCCCGCGGATTGGCCTCTATCTCGGCCTCTCCCGGCGTCACGCCGCCACCGGCCTTGCGGAAGGTCGCGACGCGCATGGGCGCGTCGGGCATATGCCGCGAGCCGCTGGCGGCTTCGGAACGGTCGGCGATGAAGCGCTTGACGATACGGTCTTCCAGCGAATGGAACGTCACCACGGCAAGCCGGCCATCGGGTTTCAACACACGCTCGGCGGCCAGCAGCGCTCTTGCAAGCTCGCCAAGCTCGTCATTGACGAAGATGCGCAGCGCCTGGAAGACCCGCGTGGCCGGATGGATCTTGTCCTTCGGCCCTCTGCCGATATGGGTTTCGATGGCGTCGGCGAGGTCGAGCGTGCGCTCGAAAGGCTTCTTCTCGCGGCGGCTCTCGATCATGCGCGCGATGCGGCCGGCATGGCGTTCCTCGCCGAGGAAACCGAATATCCGGGCGAGATCGCCGGCCTTGAAGGTGTTGACGACGTCGGCGGCGCTCAGGCCTGCCTGCGCCATCCGCATGTCGAGCGGCCCGTCGGTGCGAAAGGAAAAGCCGCGCACCGCCTGGTCGAGCTGCATGGACGAAACGCCGATGTCGAGCACGACGCCATCGGCGCTCTCGACATGGTCGTCCAGCGTCGAGAACGGCGCCTGGACAAGCCTCAATCGGCCGCCAGCCTGCCGCTCGAGCGCCCTGCCCGCCGCGATTGCATCCGGATCGCGATCAATGGCAACGACCGAAGCGTCGCGATCGAGGATGGCGATGGTGTAGCCGCCGGCGCCGAATGTCCCGTCGACGATCGTGTCGCCGGCCTTCGGCGCGAGCGCGTCGAGCACCTCGGCAAGGAGGACCGGAATGTGACGGGCCGGTCCGCCAACGGCGCGAGGTTCATCGCCGTGGCCAGCCATCATTCCGATCGCTCCTCGGGCTTCGTCCCCTGCCGAAGCTGCAAAAGCCTGGCCCGCGCCTGCGCCCCATAGGCGGCAAGCCGTCCCGGCTCCCAGACCTGAAAGAAATTGCCACGGCCGACAAAAGCCACTTCGTTTGAGATGCCCGTATGCTCGCGGATGAAATCGGTCATGGTGATTCGGCCGTCCTGGTCCAGCTTCAGAAATGTCCCGTCGCCATGGCAGAAGAACGACATATCGTCCGCCGTCTGCAGGAACGGGTCTTCCAGCGCGATCCGCTGCTCGTAGCGATCGAGCAGGTCGAGCCCGCCGACATCCATGGCCGGCAGGTCCAGGCAGCGCAGCGCGTAAAGCTCCGAATAGCCGCGCTTCTGCACCACAGCGCGAAAATGCGCCGGAACGGAAGCCCGCCCCTTCGCGTCGATCCTGTTCACCGCATTTGACAGAAATCGGTCCAATGAACGCTGCAGCCGCTTCCGCCGCCGCACCCCTTCCCATGTTGTTCTCCGCGCCCCCGCGCTCGCGATAAATCGCTTCATCCACCGAGGCGAAAACCGACAAACGCACAGCCGCCGCGACTGCCCGATTGGCGTACGCTTCACCCTGACGCGGAACGAAAGCTTGACGATGCGAATGGGATATCATGGGGCACTATGGGCGTCAACGGGAACAGGCATCACAAACACGCGCGCCACAACCAGAAAGAGCGGGCTGAAGGCACGTCTCGTCTTTATCGTCTATTAAGCCTAACGAAGCGTTTAGGCCCTCTGGCCCAAAAAGACGCGACTTGCTGCGAACATTCCGCGCGCATAGCGTCGGCTAACGCTTTTCTGGCCGCAACGAGGATCGAGCTTATGTCCGAAACCGCGAAATCACGCGCCGCGACACTTGCCCATCTGCGCAGCGCCGGTTTCGCCAAAGGCGACCCAATTCCCTTGCCGTTGACCATGGCCTCGATCTTCCATGCGCCCGGTGATGCGACGGGCTTCGATCAATATGGCCGTTTCAGCAACCCGACCTGGCACGCGGTCGAGCACGTGCTCGGCCATCTGGAAGATGCGCAATGCGTTGCCTTTCCGTCGGGAATGGCCGCGATTTCAGCGGCTTTTTTTGCGCTTCTCAAATCGGGCGACCGCATCCTCTTGCCGTCGGACGGTTACCACACGACGCGCGCGCTGGCCGAGCGTTTCCTGAAACCGCTCGGCGTCGCTTATGACGCGAGGCCAACCGCGAGCATGCTCGACGGCGGTTTCGCCGGCTACCGGGCGATTTTTGTCGAAAGTCCCTCGAACCCCCGGCTGGACATCTGCGATATCACCGCCGTCGCCAAGGCCGTCCATGCGCAAGAGGGGACATTGATCGTCGACAACACGACGATGACGCCCTTCGGCCAGCGCCCGCTCGACCTTGGCGCCGACATCGTGGTTTCGGCCGATACCAAGGCGATCAATGGTCATTCGGACGTGCTCTTCGGCCATGTCGCCAGCCGCAATCCCGACATCGTCACCAGAGTGAGGGATTGGCGCGAGACGGCCGGCGGCATTCCCGGACCGTTCGAGGCGTGGCTGGTGCATCGCGGCCTCGAAACGCTGGAGGTGCGGTTCGACCGCATGTGCTCGTCGGCCGAAACGATCGCGCGGCGGCTGAAAAACCATCGCGCCGTCAGCGGCCTGCGCTTTCCCGGGCTCGAGGGCGATGCCTCGCACAATCTGGCGCGCGCCCAGATGGAGCGCTTCGGCTTTTTGATTTCCTTCGAACTGGCCTCCGAAGAACAGGCTGAGGCGTTCATCAACAATTGCGCGCTGATTGAATCGGCCACGTCATTCGGCGGCGTGCATACCTCGGCTGAACGGCGCTCGAAGCGTGGCGACGCCGTGCCTCCCGGCTTCGTGCGGCTGGCCATCGGCTGCGAGCCGGTCGAGGAGCTCTGGCAGGCGATCGAAGCGTCGTTGGACAAGATCGGCAGCTGAACAGCTACAGCCCCAGATCCTCCGCCTTGATCCTGCGCCGGCCATGCAATACGCGCAGGATATCGATTGCGTTGTCGCCAATACGATAAAACGTGAGGTACTCACCGACAACGAGGTGACGGATGCCCGGCAAGATGTCGTCGCGCGGTGCGCCTGATCGGGGATGCAAGGTGAGTAAATCCAAGCGCTGCTCGAGAGTCTCCAAAGCGGACTGCGGCATTTGGATTGTCGGCGGCGATATAGTCGCCGATAGCCTCAAGATCGACTAAAGCCTGTGGAAGCAGGCGATACTTCACTCGTTAGCGCCTTTGGCTTCCACTATCTTCGCATATTTTGCGCGCAATCGTTCCATTAAAGGAGGCCCATCCAGCGCCGGCCCGCTGTCGATGCCCTCCTGCACCAGCTCTCGCAATTCCTCGATTGTGTAGCCGAGCAAGTCGCGCCGCTCCTTCCACTGCCTGAGCGCGTCCCGGATCACTTCGCTCGCCGAGGCATATTCGCCCGCCGCGACGACATCGTCGACGGCCGCTGCCAGTTCCGGCGAAAGCGTGATACTGCGTTTATCGACCTGACCCATGATGCGCTCCTCGTCTTTCCACCAAGGTACGATTTAATCGCACCGACTTCAAGGAACGGGGCGGCCGCGTTCGGGGGCGATTGAATCCCAAACACTGAATCGAAAGTCACGCCCATCGGCGTAACCTTCTGATTTCGCGGATCTATCGCGGCTTTTGGAAAAAATGCCAGCTGGCCTGTAAGCCGGGTTCTGTATGGCCCTCGCCTTACGGCGAGAACGTGGCGGCCATTCATCTTGGGCGCATGTTGCCATGCGCCTCACGCAACCTACCCGGACGGTGGGCCGGAAACAGCCCTCGAAGGTTTCCCCTCGCACCGCCCCTATTCGGTTTTGCTCCCGGTGGGGTTTGCCCTGCCGCTCCTGTTGCCAGTCGCGCGGTGGGCTCTTACCCCACCCTTTCACCCTTGCCGTGGCCGAAACCGCGGCGGTTTGCTTTCTGTGGCACTTTCCCTGGGGTCGCCCCCGCCGGCCGTTAGCCGGCACCGTGTCTCCATGGAGCCCGGACTTTCCTCACCCGCAGCCTTTCGGCTCTCGCGGGTGCGGCCGCCCGGCCAGCTGACAAGCGCGTATAAAGGGATTCCCGCCTGAAAAGGCAAACGAAAAAGCTGATCCGTGTCCCCAAAAGCTCTCGGGCTCAGCCGCGGGGTGCGCGGCGGTTCGGGACAACGACATGCATGAAGAACCACGCGTCGCCCAAATCCACCTTGATGGGTCGCTAGGCCGGTGAGCCCAGCGCCACCAGCTGCACCTTCACCTTGCTGCAATAGGCGGCCGAAACCGGGTTCATCCGCGTTGCGCCATGACCCGCATTGTATTTGAGGATCGTGCCACAGGTCGTCCCGCCGCCGAGGCCCTGCGCCATGGCGAGGTACTTCATGCCGTATTTGATGTTGGTGTCGGGATCGAACAATCCCTTGGCCGAGCCGGTATAACCCATCATGCGCGCTGTGGCCGGTTTGATCTGCATCAGGCCGATCTCGCCGGCGCCGCCGACCAGGTTCGGCCGATAGTTGCTTTCGATCTTGATGACGGCCTTGGCCAACGACACCGGCACCCCATAGCTCGCGGCATAGCGGGCAATGATCGTCGAGTACTGGCCGTCGCCGGGCGCAGTGGAGGTCGCCAGGGCGATCTTGTCGGCATGGATCGAGGCTGTCGTCGTAAGATCGATGGCCTTTCTGCCGCGCTTGGGGCGTTTGGCCGTCGATTTCGACGCCCTGGTCGCGGTGACCTTCTGCACCTTGGCCGGAGCTCTCTTGATCTTTGGCGCTTTTCTGGCTGGGGCAGCCTTGGTCGTCGTGGGGGCAACGGCAAGGCCATTGTCGGCTCGAAGGCTTAGAGGGGCACTGTTTGCCGGATTGAAGGCAAAACTTATCACTCCGGCAGCAATAGCTGCCGCTACAACGGTCAATTTCTGCATGTAATCCTGTTCTGTTGGAACCGCGCGAAGAAATTCACGCAGGTAATGTCAATTCAACATCGGAGCATCCGGGAGGATAGACGTCCGACGACTTGCGGGAGAGGCATTTGGCGGCGGAATTGGCGGCAATGAAGGCGGCGCAATTCACTTTAAATGACAGATTGTAATTTAAGGAACTTGGCGCGACTATTTGGCGGGAACTACCTTTACGGAAGCCAGGAGCCTCTGCAGCGTGCGGATCGTCGAAGTGTCCGCCACGCCATCCACCAGCCGACGCCGGAAATGCCGCTGGAACGCCGCCACCACGATTTCCGTCTGCCGGTCGTAAATACCCGATATCTCGACACCATAGCCATAGAGCGCCAGCATCGACTGCAGCGCCTCGACATCGGAGCCTGTGTCGCCGGCCTTCAGCGCAGCGCCCGGCTTTATCGGCGCCGCGGGTACGAGGTGACCGACACCGGCCGCAGACAGCGCCTTCCAGGGAAATTTTTCGCCCGGGTCGACCTTGCGGCCCGGAGCCACGTCCGAGTGCGCAAGCACCCTTGCCGCAGGAATGGAATGACGGCCCGCGATCCCGGCACATAAGCCGATCACGGCATCGATCTGCCGCTTCGGGAAGGCTTTGTAACCCAGTGAATGCCCGGGGTTGACGATCTCGATGCCGACCGAACAGGAGTTGATGTCGGTGCGTCCATGCCAGGAACTCTTGCCGGCATGCCAGGCACGATCGCTCTCGCGCACCATCTGGACGATGCGGCCGTCCTCGTGAACCAGATAATGCGAGGATACTTCGCTTGCTGGATCGCAAAGCCACGCCTCGGCACCGCCCCCGCTCGCCATGCCGGTATAGTGCAGCACGATCATGTCGGGCCGCAACGTCTCGCGGCGCGGACCAAAATTCGGCGACACCCGGACCTCGGCACCTGGCTGGTCGGGCAGAAAGCCTCTCATACGTGCCTGAGGCCCCGTTCGATCATCTCATAGGCGGCATTGATCGCCGCCACCCTGGTCGTGGCGATCTTGATGAATTCCTGCGGCAGGCCGCGAGCGATCAACCTGTCAGGATGATTGTCCGAAATCAGCTTGCGATAGCGTTTCCTGATTTCCTCGAACGGCTTGCCGCGCTCGATGCCCAGAACGACGTAGGGATCGGCGGCGCCAAGATTGACGTGCCGCGACAGGATCACCTCGTAATGCGCCTCGTCGATGCGGAAAATCTCTGCGATCCGATGCAGGAACTGCCCTTCCCGCTCATGGATGAGGCCGTCCGCCTTAGCGATATGGAACAAGCCGTCGAGGATGTCTTCCAGCATCATGCAGTTCGCATGGCCGGAACCGCAGAGCTGCGCCATGCGCTGCGCATAGATCTCGAACCCGGCAACGTCCTGCTGGGCGATGTCGTAAAGCCGCGCCACGTTACGTGTCTCGCTCGGCGGCACTTCGAAGATTTCCTGGAAGGCGCGCACTTCGTCCTGGGTGACGATACCGTCGGCCTTGGCCATCTTGGCCGAGAGCGCGATCATCGCCACCGAGAAGGCAACGCGCCGGCGCAGGTCCGGATCGCCGGAAAACACGGTACGCACGGCTTCGACGACGTCCGCGACGCCCGAGGACGCCGACGACGAAACACGAGCGATGAAGTCGCCAAGGCGGTCCCAAATCGACATGCCGGCTTCATAGTGCGAACCGGGCGGTTCTATCAAGCCTGGACGATGCCGCAGGTGACCGGCGATGTGCGGAATCGATGGCGCAAAAAGAGGGCCGGCGGTGCCGGCCCCCTTCGAGATATTGGTCAGCTCTTACTTCGCAGGCGCGGCAGGAGCCGGATTTGTTGCCGGAGCCGGTTCAGCGGGCTTCGAAGCGTCGGGCGAGGCCGGCTTCATCGGCTGCTCGTTGGCCGGCGGATTGGTGCTCTGGGTGGTGGTATTGTCGGTGCCACTGTTGCTACACGCCGCGACCCCCAGCAGGGCGAGCGCCGAAACAGACGCCAGAATGATCTTCTTCATGGTATCTCTCCTTCCACAGACGCTCACATTTCGGTGAGCGGTCGCAAAGGAAATGCATCAATAGGTCGTCGGTTTCGTAACGTTGCATTTCCATATGTAACATCAAACTTGCGATTGCTGGCGCTGAGATCCCGAACTAACAGAAACATACACTTGAAGAGATGATGGATAAGCAGGATGCCGGCAGCCGAAGGAACAGACAAATGGGACTTCTGGATCGATCGCGGCGGCACTTTCACCGATATCATCGGCCGTGATCCGCAAGGCCGGCTGCACCCACGAAAACTCCTGTCCGAAAATCCCGAGGCCTATGCGGACGCCGCTATCCAGGGCATCCGCGATCTGTTGGGTTTGAAAGCCGGCGCCGCCATTTCCGCCGACGCGATCGGCGACGTCAAAATGGGCACGACCGTTGCCACCAATGCGCTGCTCGAGCGCAAGGGCGACCGCGTGCTCCTGCTCATCAGCAAGGGTTTTCGCGACGCTTTGCGTATCGCTTACCAGGCGCGGCCGGATATCTTCGCCAAGGAGATCATCCTGCCCGAGCAGCTCTACGAGCGGGTGATCGAGGTCAATGAACGCGTGCGCGCAGATGGCTGCGTCGAGCGATTGCTCGACATCGCCGCTTGCCGCCCGGCGATCGAAAAGGCCAAGGCCGACGGCATCGACGCGGTCGCCATCGTCTTCATGCATGCCTGGAAATACCCGGACCACGAAAAAGCCGTGGCAAAAGTCTGCCGCAAGATCGGCTTCAGCCAGATCTCGGTCTCTCACGAGGTCTCGCCGCTGATCAAGCTGGTCGGCCGTGGCGACACCACCGTGGTCGACGCCTATCTGTCGCCGATCCTGTCGCGCTATGTGCAGCGGGTGGCGGGAGAGTTGGGCGCCGGCCCGCGCCTGATGTTCATGATGTCGTCGGGCGGTCTCACCGCCGCCGACATGTTCCAGGGCAAGGACGCGCTGCTTTCGGGACCGGCGGGCGGGGTCGTCGGCATGGTCGAGACGGCGAAGCTCGCCGGCTTCGACAAAGTCATCGGCTTCGATATGGGCGGCACCTCGACCGATGTCGCCCACTATGACGGCGAATACGAGCGCGCCTTCGACACCGAGGTCGCCGGCGTGCGCATCCGCGCCCCGATGATGCGCATCCACACGGTCGCAGCCGGTGGAGGCTCGATCCTGCACTATGAAGCGGGCCGCTTCCGCGTCGGTCCCGATTCCGCCGGCGCCAATCCCGGCCCGGCCGCTTACCGGCGCGGCGGCCCGCTCGCCGTCACAGATGCCAATGTCATGCTCGGCAAATTGCAGCCCGATTTCTTCCCGGCGATTTTCGGCGCAGGCCAGGACCAGCCGCTCGACGTCGGCACGGTTCGCAAAAAATTTACGGCACTTGCCGCCGATATCGGCGACGGCCGGGCTCCGGAGGCGGTCGCTGAGGGTTTCATCACCATCGCCGTCGAGAACATGGCCAACGCCATCAAGAAGATCTCGGTGCAGCGCGGCTACGACGTCACCGAATATCTCTTGAACTGCTTCGGCGGCGCCGGCGGTCAGCACGCCTGCCTGGTCGCCGACGCGCTCGGCATGGAAGCCGTGCTCATCCATCCCTTCTCAGGCTTGCTGTCCGCCTATGGTATCGGCCTGTCTTCGATCTTCGCCTCGCGCCAACAGGCTCTGCTGCAGCCGCTTGCCGAAGAATCCCGCTCGGCAATCGAGACACTCATCTCGGCCTTGCGCAGCGACGTTCTCGCCGATCTCGGCGAGCAAGGCATTGCCGAGGACGCGATTTCAACGAAGCCTGTCGTGCATATCCGCTATGACGGCACCGATACGGCGCTGCCGGTGAATTTCGAGCATGGCTCGATCTTCCGAGCCAGAAGCGATTTCGAGGCCGCGCACAAGGCACAGTTCGGGTTCGTCTATGACGATAAGCCGATCGTCGTCGAGACCGTCGCCGTTGAAGGCATGGACGCGGCCCGACAGGACAAGGCGGAAGCCTACGCCCCTGCCGGACCGGCGCAGATCGAGGCCAAGCCTTTGGAGAGCCGGCGCTTCCACACCGAAGGCCGCTGGCATGAGGCTGGCGTCTACCGCCGCGAAAACCTGCGGCCGTCCCACACGGTCGCTGGCCCCGCGCTGATCATCGAGCCGAACCAGACCATCGTCGTCGAGCCGGGCTGGCGCGCCGAAATTACCAGTCTCAACCACGTCGTGATCCGCCGCACGGAAAGAAAAGCGCGTGCCGCCGCGCTCGGCACCGAAGCCGACCCGGTGATGCTGGAAGTCTTCAACAACCTCTTCATGTCGATCGCCGAGCAGATGGGCGTGACACTGCAGAACACCGCCTATTCGGTGAACATCAAGGAGCGGCTCGACTTTTCCTGCGCCGTGTTCGACCGCCATGGCGCGCTGGTCGCCAACGCGCCGCACATGCCAGTACATCTCGGCTCCATGGACCGTTCCGTCGAAACCATCATCCGCCTGAATTCAGGCGACATCCACCCCGGCGACGTCTTCGCGCTCAATGCGCCCTATAATGGCGGAACGCATCTGCCCGACATCACCGTGGTGACGCCTGTCTTCGACGATGCGCGCAAGGATATCCTGTTCTGGGCGGCCTCACGCGGCCATCATGCCGATGTCGGCGGCACAGCGCCCGGCTCGATGACGCCTTTGGCCACCACGGTCGATGAGGAAGGCGTGCTGTTCGACAATTTCCGTATCGTCGATCGCGGCCACTTCCGCGAGAAGGAACTGGAAACCCTCCTGACCGACCACCCCTACCCCGCGCGCAATGCCGCCCAGAACATCGCGGACCTCAAGGCGCAGATCGCCGCCAACGAAAAGGGCGTGGCGGAATTGCGCAAGATGGTCGTGCATTTCGGCCTCGATGTCGTCGAGGCCTATATGGGCCATGTCCAGGACAATGCCGCCGAGAGCGTGCGGCGGGTAATCGAGCGGCTTCCCGACAGCGCGGCTTACGAATACCAAACCGACACCGGCCAGGTGATCAAGGTGAAGATCACCGTCGACCGGCAAAAGCGCGAGGCGACCGTCGATTTCACCGGTACGTCGCCGGTGATGAAGAACAATTTCAACGCGCCGGAGCCTGTCGCCCGCGCCGCCGTGCTTTATGCGTTCCGCGTCATGGTCGAGGACATGATCCCCATGAACGCCGGATGTCTGAGGCCGATCAACATCGTCATCCCCGACGGTTCGATGCTGAAGCCCGCCTACCCTGCCGCCGTCGTCGCTGGCAATGTCGAGACCTCGCAGCATGTCACCAACGCGCTGTTCGGCGCGATGGGCGCCATGGCCAACGCCCAGGGCACGATGAACAACCTCACCTTCGGCAACAAGAAATACCAGTATTACGAGACGATCTGCTCCGGCTCGCCGGCAGGTCGGGTGAATTCGGGGCGCGGCTTTGCCGGCACTTCCGGCGTGCACACCCACATGACCAACTCGCGCCTCACCGATCCCGAGGTGCTGGAACTTCGCTTCCCCGTCGTTCTGGAAGACTTCCATATCCGCGAGGGCTCCGGCGGCAAAGGCAAGTGGGATGCCGGCGACGGCACCAGGCGCAGCATCCGCTTCCTCGAAAAGATGGAATGCGCGATCCTGTCCTCGCACCGCAATCGGCCGCCCCGGGGCCTTGATGGCGGCGGTGATGGCGAGGCGGGCTCGACCAAGGTCAGGCGCAATGACGGCTCGGTCGACGTCTTGAAAGCCTGCGACCAGACCACGCTCGACGCCGGCGAAGCCGTCATCGTCACCACCCCGACACCCGGAGCGTTCGGCAAAGCCTGACGCCTGTCGCCCAAAAGCGCGCAGCGGTTTTGGGCGACGACATGCATGGAAACGAGGCCAAGGCGCGTCTATCACGACGCGCCTTGGCGTCAACTTGCCGTCAACAGGCTGTCACCTGCCTGTCATGACGCTGCGCTACCCGCTTGCGCCAACGCAAATGGGGAATCACCTGGCGATGTCGGACGTATCCGGAGAACTCGTTTATCGCCGAGGCAAGGAAGTCGGAAAGGCCGTCTACCAGAACCGCGCCCTGTCGAAGGACGGCATTTCCGAGCGGCTCTTTGCTTTCCTGTTCTCCGGGCTTGTCTATCCGCAGATCTGGGAAGATCCCGATGTCGACATCGAGGCCATGCAGCTCGGCGCGGGCCATCGCGTCGTCACGATCGCATCAGGCGGCTGTAACATTCTGGCTTATCTGACCCACTCGCCGGCCAGGATCGACGCCGTCGATCTCAATGCCGCGCACATCGCGCTGAACCGCATGAAGCTGGAGGCGATGCGGCACCTGCCGTCGCAGGGCGACCTGTTCCGCTTCTTCGGCGCCGCCGACACCAGCCACAATTCGGATGCCTACGATCGCTTCATTGCGCCGCATCTCGATCCGGTCAGCCGCCATTACTGGGAGCGTCGCAACTGGCGCGGCCGCCGCCGCATCTCGGTCTTCGACCGCAACTTCTACCAGACCGGCCTGCTCGGCCTCTTCATCGCCATGGGCCATCGCGTCGGCAAGCTGTTCGGTGTCGACCCGGCCGGCATCATGAAGGCGCAGAACATCGGCGAGCAGCGCCGCTTCTTCAATGAGGAACTGGCGCCGGTCTTCGACAAGAAGCTGTTGCGCTGGGCCACATCGCGCAAGGCCTCGCTGTTTGGCCTCGGCATCCCGCCGGCCCAGTATGACTCGCTGATCACCTCCGGCGATGGCTCGATGGCGAGCGTGCTCAAGGCGCGGTTGGAAAAGCTCGCCTGCGACTTCCCGCTGAAGAACAACTACTTCGCCTGGCAGGCCTTTGCCCGCCGCTACCCGCAGCCCGGCGAGGCGGCACTGCCTGCCTATCTGGAACAGCGCTATTACAAGACGATCCGCGACAACATCGATCGCGTCGCCATCCACCACGCCAATCTGATCAAGTTCCTGGCCGCCAAGGACGCGGGTACTGTCGACCGCTTCGTCCTGCTCGACGCGCAGGACTGGATGACCGACGATCTGCTCAACGATTTGTGGACCGAGATCACCCGCACGGCTTCGGTCGGCGCGCGCGTCATCTTCCGCACCGCGGCCGAGCCCAGCCTGCTGCCCGGCCGCCTCTCCAACTCGCTGCTCGACCAGTGGGACTATCAGGACGAGGCTTCGCGCGAATTCTCCGCTAAGGACCGCTCGGCCATCTATGGCGGCTTCCACCTCTATGTGAAGCGCGCCGCATGAGCGCGACGGAGCTGCCGGCCGGCCATGCCGAACTTATGGACGGCGTCTATCGCTGGCAGCGCCACATCTATGACCTGACCCGCAAATACTACCTGCTCGGCCGTGACCGGCTGGTCGACGGGTTGGACGTGCCGCAAGGTGGTACCGTGCTGGAACTCGGCTGCGGCACCGGCCGCAACATCGTGCTCGCGGCCCGCCGCTACTCGAACGCCCGCTTCTTCGGTCTCGATATCTCGGCCGAGATGCTGGAGACGGCGAACGCGGCCATCGCTCGCGAAGGTCTCTCCAAAAAGGTCAACCTGTCGCGTGGCGACGCCACCGATTTCGACGCCAAGGCTCTCTTCGGTATCGAGCGGTTCGACCGCGTCTTCGTGTCCTATTCGCTATCGATGATCCCCGGCTGGGAAAAGACCGTCTCGGCCGCTCTAGCCGCCCTCGCCCCCGGCGGCTCGCTGCATGTCGTCGACTTCGGCCAGCAGGAAGGCCTGCCGCGCTGGTTCAGAACCTTGCTGCGCGGCTGGCTGCGGAAATTCCATGTCGCGCCGCGCGCCTCGCTGCGTGACGTGCTTGAATCGGAATCGCAGCGCACCGGCGCAACCTTCCATTTCAGAACGCTTTATCGCGGCTATGCCTGGTTGGCGGTCATCAAGATCCTACCTGATTTCGCAACTTGAAGCCTATCGCCGGCAGCGAACGAAGGTAACAAACCGCGCCATTGCAACATGACCCAAGGAGTGGTACGTTATCTCCACTCTGGAAGCATGCGATGATCGTCGGATTTCGAGATGGATGGCTGCGGGCCTTCTTCGTTGACGATACCCGCTCCCGTAACATTCCGCCCGACCTCGAAAATCGCTTGTTCCGCAAGCTCCAGATGATTGACGACGCGGTGACTGACCAGGATTTGCGGGTGCCGCCCAGCAACCATTTCGAGAAATTGCGAGGCAATCTCGAAGGCTACAATTCCATCCGGGTCAACAAACAATGGCGGCTGGTTTTCCGCTGGGACGGCAGCCGCGGCGAAGCGTCGGACATCTATCTAGATGACCACAGTTATAGGTGAGGCGAGACATGTTGATGACCGCACGCAAGCCGGCAACGGTTGGCGAAATCCTTACCGAAGAATTCATGCAGCCGCTCGGTTTGACACAGGCGGCTTTGGCCGAGGCAATGGGCGTCCAGCGCAAGCATGTGAACGAATTATGCAACGACCGCCGCAGCGTAACGGCGGCAACCGCACTCATTTTGGCGCGGGTTTTCGGCAACAGCCCGGATTTCTGGCTGAACGTCCAACGGCGCAGCGATCTTTGGCATGTTATGAACTCGCCTGACGAGCGAGCGCGCGTTGAACGCGCCAAACCTTTGCCGACAGCCGCATAGGATAGCCGCGGCGGCCGACCAAGCCGCTAATGCAGCGCCTTCACCAGCGCCGCCACCATCGTCTGCGGCCGATAGCCGAACTTGGCCGGCGTCAGCCCAAGCCGCACCACGACCAATTGCTCCGACGGAACGATGGCGACGGTCTGGCCGTCATGGCCTTCCATCCAATAGGTGTCCTTGGGCAGGCCGGCGGCGGTGCCCGCGCCGGGATTTTCCTCGTCGCCCGGGCCTTCGATCCAGACCTGACCCTTGCCATAGACCTTCGAGGTCGGCGCCGGCTGGCGCATCCAGTCGACAAAACCGGCGGGCAGGACCTGCGCGCCGTTCCAGACGCCTCCCTGCAGCAGGAACTGGCCGAAGCGCGCCCAGTCATGCGCGGTAGCATAGAGATAGGACGAGCCGACGAACGTGCCCTGCTCGTCGGTTTCGAGCACCGCGCTGTGCATGCCGAGCGGCCCGAACAGCGCCGCGCGCGGCCAGGCCAGTGCCTTCGCCTTGTCGCCGATCGCGTCCTGCCAAAGCCGCGACAGCATCACAGCCGTGCCGCTCGAATAGGAAAATACCTTGCCGATCTCACCGGTCGGCGGCTTGGCCTCGGCGAAGCCCGCCATATCCGGTTCGAGATAGAGCATTCGCGTCACGTCGGCGACGTCGCCATAATCCTCGTTGAACTCCAGCCCGCTAGACATCGCCATCATGTCGGCAAGGCTGATGGCGGCGCGGCCGTCGGCCTTCCACGGCGTAAACAGGCCTTTATTGTCGACAGCCATCTTGCCGTCCTTGACCAGCGTGCCGACAATCGCGGCGTTAACCGTCTTGGTCATCGACCAGCCAAGCAGCGGCGTCTTGGCCGAAAAGCCCTCGCCATAACGTTCAGCGACAACGCGGCCATTCTTGACCACCACGATGGCGCGCATGCCTGTGCCGGCCATCGCGGCGTCGTCGACGATTTTCGCTACCCCGGGATTCTGCGAAGCATCCACCCGCTCGCCATCAGGCCAGAGCGCGTCGGGCTGCGGTGTCGGCGGCGCCGTGCGCAACGACGTCTGCCTTGCCTTACCGGTATCGCCATCGGGAACCGACGCGCAGCCGACGCCGTCGCGCTCAACTGCGACACTCTTGCCGAGAATCCAAAGCAGGCCGGCCGAGACAAGTCCCCTCTCCTTGTCGACGGACACCTTCATCAGCCTGAGCAGCGGATGGCCCGGCGCCTGGACGTCGACGGCCAGAACCTCGTTGGCATCGCGGCCGGCGACGAAGACGTTCGAGCACACGATCTTGGCCGAATAGCCGGAGCCGACACGGATGAGCTCCGGCGGTGCGAAATAGAGCCAGGCAAACAGCGCCACCACCGCCAGGATCACAAGGCCAAGCAGCCATTTGATGAATTTCACGACAGCCCGCATCTTTCCCGCCCTTCGGATTCTCCGGCTCGATTTATGTCATCGATTTGCCGCCATTGCTTCCGCAAAATCATTGGCGTTGTCGAGCGCCGTCAATGGATTATCAACCATGTTCGGCGATCTACTTGTCCATGTCGCCCAAAAGTGCGCAGCGGTTTTTTGGGACAACGACATGGACCGACAAAGAGACTGGGACGGTCTTGTGGGGCGACCGTCCGGAGGGGGCCAGCGCCAGCGACGGCCATCTGCAAAGACCCATCAGCGGCCGGCTGGAACCGGTCCGGGGAATGCCATGCGCCGTCTTGCGGCCATTCTGATGCTGACGCTGCTCGGCGCCTGCTCGACCGTGGACGATATTTCGCCGCTGTCGCCGTCTTCGCAGACGGTTGCCGTGCGAGCGCCTAAATTCGACGATTCCAAGCCGCATGAATGGGACAGCGGCGCGCCGTGGAATTACGCCATCCATGGCACAGATGTTTCGAAATACCAGACCTCGGTCGACTGGCCGACGGCCAGGGCAAGCGGCATCTCCTTTGCCTTCATCAAGGCGACGGAAGGCGGCGATCGCTTCGACGACTATTTCAACGAGCACTGGGCGCGCACCAGGGCCGCCGGCGTTCCGCGCGCCGCCTATCATTTCTTCTATTTCTGCACGCCGGCTGAAGCCCAGGCGCGCTGGTTCATCGCCAATGTTCCGAGAGACCCGTCGGCGATGCCGCCGGTGCTCGACATGGAATGGAACCCGAAATCGCCGACCTGCAGGCTGCGGCCGGACCCGGCGACGGTGCGTGCGGAGATGACGACCTTCCTCGAAATCGTCGAGCGGCATTACGGCAAGAAGCCGATCATCTACACCTCGATCGACTTCTTCGACGACAACCAGCTGGCGACATTCCCCGGCTATTCCTACTGGCTGCGCTCGGTCGCCGGCCACCCGCGCGAGAAATACGGCGGCCATCCCTTCACTTTCTGGCAGTACACCGGAACCGGTATCGTGCCCGGCATGACCGGCAAATCCGACATCAACGTCTTCAACGGCTCGGAAGCCGCCTGGAAGAAGTGGTTGCGGCAGAACACCCGTTGACATCGGCCGTCCCGCCTGCTTTCGACACGGCGGGCGGCGAAACATGCAACCGCTGGTAATCTGGGAGTGGCGCACTCGTCCGAGTGCCTGGCGCGGCTCCTGAACTTTGAAATCCTCGCATGCGCCTGTCCGATCCCGGTCCGGGGTTACGATGGGGCCGTGCGCCGGTCTCGAAAGGGAAGCGATGCGATTGGGCCTTGAAATCCTGGCGGCGCTCTTTGCCGGTGCGTTTGCGCTGCCCGCCGCGGCACAGGAATGCGGCGGCGATTTCGAAGCCTGGAAACAGGGCGTCGCGGCCGAAGCCAAGGCGGCCGGCGTCGGCGCCGTCGGTCTCGACGCGCTGGAAGACGCGACCATCGACCAGCGAGCGTTGGCGCGCGACCGCGCCCAGGGCGTCTTCACCCAGACTTTCACCGAGTTCTCCAACCGCATGATTTCGGACTACCGCCTGAAGCAGGGCGCAGCCAATCTGAAGAAATATGCCGACATCTTCGACCGGGCCGACAAGGAATTCGGCGTCCAGCCGGCCATCATCGCCGCTTTCTGGGGACTGGAAACCGACTTCGGCGCCGTGCAAGGCGACTTCCATACCCTCGATGCGCTGGCGACGCTGTCGCATGATTGCCGCCGCCCTCAGCTCTTCCGGCAGCAATTGGTGCCGCTGTTGACGCTCATCGACCGCGGCGTGCTGCCGGCCGACGTCAAGGGCGCCTGGGCTGGCGAGATCGGCCAGACGCAGATCCTTCCGACCGACTATCTGGCCCGCGGCGTCGACGGCGACGGGGACGGCAAGGTCGACCTCAGGAACAGCGTGCCGGATGTCATCATGACGACGGCCGGCAAGATCATGTCGCGCGGCTGGAAGCGCGACCAACCGTGGGTCCAGGAAGTGCGCGTCCCCGATGAGATGCCATGGGACCAGACAGGTCGTACGAACAAGCTGCCGCTGTCGCAGTGGGCGCAATGGGGTGTTACCGAACCCAACGGCAACCCGCTCATCGACAATGGGTTGAAAGCCGGCTTGGCGCTGCCGATGGGCCGCAAGGGTCCCGCCTTCCTGACCTACGACAATTTCGATGTCTATCTGGAGTGGAACCGGTCCTTCACCTATGCGCTGACCGCGGCCGTGCTTGCCACGCGCCTTGCCGGCGCGCCGCAATTCGATCCGCGCACGCCCGAGCAAGGCCTCAGCGGCGACCAGATGAAGGCCCTGCAGACCAAGCTCGAAGCCAAGGGTTACGATGTCGGCACGGTCGACGGCATCCTGGGCACCAACACCCGTGAAGCGGTCCGCCAGGAACAGATGCGGCTCGGCCTCCCCGTGGATGGCTGGCCGACGCCGGAACTGCTGGCGAAGCTGTAATAGTGAGTAGTGAGTAGTCAGTAGTAAAGACGTGAAGCTACTCACTACTCACTACTCACTACTCACTACTCACTAACCACTAGTCCGCCATCGTCTCCAAACTCGCAAACCCTTGCGGCGCGTCGCCCTCGTCGAAGGTGGTCGTCACCTCGACGAAGGTGTCGGGATAAAAGCCGTTGAAACGTGTCCTGAGCGACAGCGAGTAGGCGCCGATATGGCCGATCTCGATCCAGTCGCCGGTGTCGACCGTTTCCGGCAACCAGAACGGCCGCGACAGGATGTCGACGGAATCGCAGGTCGCGCCGCAGACCTTGAACGGCACGATGGTGTTTTCGTCGCCATTGCGCGTGCGGATCGCGGGATCGGGGATGAAGCGTGCCGGCAGCGTGATCTTGCCGGTCCATGAATCCGACAGCGACGCCCAGATGCCGTCATTGATGTAGAGCCGCTTGCCCTTGCGCAAGAGCACGCGCACGATCAGCGACAGGCAGCGCGCCACGATCACGCGGCCGGGCTCCGCGACCAGCGGCATCTGGTCGAACTGGTATTCCTTGATGTCGCCCGCCAGCCGCGACATCAACTGCCCAAGCGACGGCATCTCAATGTGCCTGCGATTGGGGTCATGGCCGTATTCGGCCGGAAAGCCGCCGCCGACATCGAGCCCGGCAATGTCGAAGGTCAGCCGGTTGCGGACCCAATCGGCCGAGGCCAGCGCCCGCTCATAGGTGTCGGGATCCTCGATCTGGCTGCCGACATGGAAGCAGAGGCCTACCTTGTAACCGGTGCGGTTCAGCCGCTCGGCAAGCTCGACGGCATTAGCGGGCCCGGCGCCGAATTTCTTCGACAGTTCGTAAGCCGCATGGCCCTTGGTCTGGATGCGCACGAAGACGGTGATGGCGCCCGGGTCGATATCGAGCGCCCGCACCACACGCGTCAGCTTGGTGATCTCATCCTCATGATCGAGCGAGATCACCCGGATGCCGTATTTCTCCAGCGCCAGCTTGATGTCCGACTGCGCCTTGACCGGGTGCATGTAGAGCATTTCGGCATCAGCCGACACCGCGCGCACGGCGGCGAACTCGCCGGGCGAAGCGACGTCGAAGGTGCCGACGCCGGCGTCCACCAATGTCTTCAGCACGATCTGTTCGCCATTGGTTTTCACCGCATAGGCGGTTTTGCCGGGAAACATGCCCATGAATTGGAGGGCATCCGCTTTCAGCACCTGCGGGCGAAAGCAGTAGACCGGATCGTCCGGGCGAAGCGCCAGTGCCGCCTCGCGGGCATTTTCGAATCGCTGCATGGACGAATCCTCAAGTCTGGAGCGCGCACAATTAATCCTAGCTAGCCGCCAAAGAAAACAGTTCTGTGTCTCGCGTTCCAGACGGCCCGCTGCACGTTTCTTGCGAACGCTAAACCGTCAGTCAGGTTTCGGGTGGCCCTTGCCGCCGGACCCGATATCGGTTGTTGAGGTGTTTGACGGGCTGAGTTTGCGATCGGCCCCCGGAGGGAACAACATGTCCATTACGGCCGCAGCCGCGTCGACACGCGGACCGATGACGCTTAAGGATTGGGCGCAGCTTCTCTTGCTCGGCGCGATCTGGGGCGGTTCGTTCTTCTTTGCCCGCATTGCCGTGTCCGAGATCCATCCGCTGGCGCTGGTGCTGTTTCGCGTCGCCATCGCCGCGATCGCGCTCCAGCTTTATCTGGCGGTGCGCGGCCCTTCGTTTCGCCTCGCCTTCCCGCATATCGGCTTGTTCTTCCTGCTGGCGCTCACCAACAATGTCATCCCCTTCTCGCTGATCTTCGCCGGCCAGACGCAACTTGGCGCCGGCGTCGCCTCGGTGCTCAATGCGACGACGCCGTTCTGGACGCTGATCCTGGCCAACGCGCTCACCACCGACGAAAAGCTGTCCTGGAACAAGCTGGCCGGCATCGCGCTCGGCGTCGCCGGAACGGCGGTGATGATCGGCCCGGGTCTGCTTGCCGGGCTGGGCGGACCGGTGTGGGCAAAGTTAGCGCTGATCAGCGCCTCGCTTTCCTACGCAGTCGCCCTGATGATCGCGCGTCGCTTCAAGGGTGTGCCTTCGCCGGTTATCGCCACCGGACAGCTGACCGCCTCGACCATCATCATGATCCCGATCGTGCTGATCGCCTACGGCCCGGTCGGGCTTCTTGCCGCCTCGCCGCCGGTCTGGGCAGCGGTGCTGGCGCTGGCGCTGCTTTCCACCGCTTTCGCCTACATCCTCTATTTCAACCTTGTCGCCTCGGCCGGCGCCACCAATGCCTCGCTGGTCACCCTGGTCGTGCCGGTCAGCGCGGTGCTGCTCGGCTTCCTCTTCCTCGGCGAGCGGCTGGCGCTGTTCGAGATCGGCGGCATGACATTGATCGGGCTTGGCCTGATCACCATCGACGGGCGGCTGTTCGGCCGATGGTAGCGGTGTCATGTCACACCGCCGCCACAATTTATTCACAACCCCGGAGCCGGCTTTTGCCGAAGAGTTTCAACGGCTAACGGCAAATACCGAGTCGCAAATTCCACAATCATGTCGCATTGCAGCACGTTTTCCGCTTGCCTGTGGCACAAATGACCCTAGACTCCTGCCATAGCTCTGAAGAGGAGGCTATGGCATGGGACTGACGAGGCCAATCAACGCTTTGATGATTTGTGCCGCATTCGCATTCATCGGTGCCCTTATCATAGGCGTTCTTCCCTGACCCGCCAAAGCCGGGAAGACCAGCACCGAGAATAGTCCAACAGTTCGAGAAGGCCGGGTTCTACCCGGCCTTTTCCATTGCAAACCGACTTCCGTTGCAGCCTCACGCCGCGGCCGAACCGGCGGCCTCCGCCTCATGCGAGCGGATGCCGATCATGTGGCAGATGGCAAAGACGAGGTCGGCACGGTTCATCGTGTAGAAATGGAAATCGCCGACGCCGCGCTCGACAAGGTCGAGCACCTGCTCGGCCGCCACGGCCGAGGCCACGAGAGCATGCGTCTGCGGATCGTTCTCCAGTCCTTCGAAACGCTCGGCCAGCCAGGCCGGCACCAGTGCCCCGCAGCGCGACGAGAAATTGGCGACCTGGGTGAAATTATGCACCGGCAGGATGCCCGGCACGATCGGGATATAGATGCCGGCGCGCCGCGCCCGCTCGACGTAACGCTCGTAAAGATCGTTGTCGAAGAAGAACTGCGTGATCGCGCGCGTCGCGCCATTGTCGGCCTTGCGCTTCAGCATGTCGATGTCGGTGGCGAAATCCGGGCTTTCCGGATGCTTTTCCGGATAGGCCGAGACCGAGATATCGAAATCGCCTGCGCTCTTCAACGCTCCGACCAGTTCGGCGCCATTGGCGTAGCCGTCGGGATGCGGACGGTAGCTTGTGCCCACGCCGGCTGCCGGATCGCCACGCAACGCGACGAAGCGCCTGACGCCCATGTCGGCGAATTCACGGATGACCGTATCGACCTGATCGCGGGCGGCATCGACGCAGGTCATATGCGCGGCCGGCGTCAGCGACGTCTCGTTGAGGATGCGTCTGACCGTGCGCGCCGTGCGCTCGCGGGTCGAACCGCCGGCGCCGTAGGTCACCGAGACGAATTTCGGCTTGAGCGGCTCCAGCCGGGTGACGGTGTCCCAGAGCCTTGCTTCCATCTCGTCTGTCTTCGGCGGGAAGAACTCGAAGGACACCCTGACCTTTTCGCCAATGTCGGGGCGGCGGGAAAAGCGGAACTGGTTCATCAGGCTGTTTCCCTCACTGGCAGTGTATCGTTGGATGGATCGGCGATCAGCAGGCGGCGGTCGCGGCCGAGCCAGAGCTTGACGGTGAGTCTTGCCTCGTTGCCGCCTCGCGGCTCGAATTCCTGGCTGTCCTCGAGCTCGAGCCCGGCCTCCGCGAACCATTCCGAAATCTGGCGGTCGGAGAAACCCAGCCGCATATGCGCATGCCGGTCACGCAGGAATTCAAGCGCGTGCGGCGCGAAGTCGACGACGATCAGCCTGCCCGACGGGCGCAGCAGCCGCGCCGCTTCGGCGATCGCGCGGGCCGGATCGTCGAGATAGTGCAGCACCTGATGGATGGTGACGAGATCGAAGGCGTTGCGTTCGACCGGCGGCGAGAAGATATCGCCCTGGCGCACCTGCGCGTTGGCTATGCCAGCCTTGTCGAGATTGGCGCGCGCAACCGTCAGCATCTCGCGCGACATGTCGATGCCGACGCCGCGCCGGTAGAGCGGCGCGAAGATTTCCAGCAGCCTGCCCGTGCCGGTGCCAAGGTCGAGCATCGACTGGAACGGTCGCTTGCCGACGAGCTTCAGCAGTGCCGCTTCCACCGCGCGATCCGGCACATGCAGCGAGCGGATGTGATCCCAGCTCGCGGCATTCTCGGAGAAATATTCGGCTGCCCGGTCCTGCCGCTTGCGCTTGACAGATGCCAACCTTTCCAGATCGCGCACGACCTGCGGATCGGCCTCGCTTATGCCCGAGACCAGACGCTGCACGAAATCGCGCGAATTATCCGTATCGGTCAGCCTGAAGAACGCCCAGGAGCCTTCCTGATAGCGGCCGATCAGCCCGGCATCGAGCAGCAGCTTCAGATGGCGCGAAACGCGCGGCTGCGACTGCCCGAGGATCTCGGTGAGGTCGGAGACGGTAAGATCGCCGCGCGACAACAGCACCAGGATGCGCAGCCGACTGGATTCGGCCGCCGCCTTCAATGTATCTACCATCGTGTCGAGCGAGACATGCATGATCGGGTTCTCGTTGAGAGATATAAAGATATGTTTATGTCGATTTTGAAACCCTGGCAAGCGCTATGTCGCTTCCGGACAAGAAAATGGCGCAGCCGTGATCCGCGCTTGGCAGGCGGTTCTTCCACAGGATGAATAGGATGTTTGAGACGCGCGAAGGTGAAACGCTTCTTGCAGCCGATCCGGCGCAACTGCGGCCGGACGGCCATGTCGTCTTCATCGGCCGCATTGTCTCGCCCTGGGCCAGTCGCGAGGATTGCCCCAAGAACATGCGCGCCGCCCGGCAATCCGGGCGCGCCGCGACCGTTCTGATCGATGAGCCGTATCGCCTGGGGCTACGGAACCTCGACCGCGCCAGCCACATCGTCATCCTGTCCTGGCTCCATCACGCGCCGCGGAATCTGATTGTCCAGAAACCGCGCCATGCGGCTGAACCGAAAGGCGTTTTCTCGCTGCGCTCCCCCGCCCGGCCGAACCCTGTCGGCCTTCATGTGACAAAGCTCGTCGCTCTCGACATGGAGGCCGGCCGGATCGAGATCGATGCCATCGATGTGCTGGACGGCACGCCGGTCATCGACATCAAGCCTTATTACGCCTCGACCGACGCCTTCCCCGAAGCGATCATTGCCGGGCGCGACGAGAAGTGAGCGCCCCCACTGGCCGCCGACGCGCCATTGGCAAGGCGCTGACCGCGCTTTTGCCGCTCGCTCCTTATGCGGACATGGAAAAGATCCGCACTGAGGCCGGTTCGGTGCATATGAAGACCTTGCCGCCAACGATCGCGGTGTGGCTGGCAACCATCGCCCATGTCCGCCACGTCCACACCGATTACGAAAAACTGCTCGCCGAGGGTTATGATCGGGATTCGGCGCGCTTCTTCGTCATCGGGCGGACCAACGAGGTGCTCACACGCTGGCGGGCGACAAGGCTGCTTGAGGAAGACGACGAGGACGAGTGAGGCCAAGCAGCACCGGCTGCCTGGCTCTACTGCGTCCGCAATCGGGCGCTAGCCTGCCTTGCCTAATACCAAGGGAGGAACGAAATGAGCCAGGCCGCTGCTGCACCAGCCAAGTTGCTCCCCCTTCTCTCCGAACGCCATGTCGACCCGCATGCCTATCCCGACGGCGTTGCCTTCCTGGACGGGCAATATCTGCCCATGTCGCAGGCCAAGATCTCGGTGCTGGATTGGGGCTTTCTGCATTCCGACGCCACCTATGACACGGTCCATGTCTGGGACGGCCGCTTCTTCCGCTTAGACCTGCATCTCGACCGGTTCTTCGGCGGGCTGGAAAAGCTGCGCATGACGATCCCGTTCGATCGCGCCGGCGTTGCCGAAATCCTCCACAATTGCGTCGCGCTGTCCGGCCACCGCGCGGCTTACGTCGAGATGCTGTGCACGCGCGGTGCCTCGCCGACCTTCAGTCGCGATCCGCGCCAGGCGATCAACCGATTCATGGCTTTCGCCGTTCCCTTCGGCTCGGTCGCCAATGCCGAACAGCTGCGGAGCGGCCTCAAGGTGGCAATCAGCGACAAGGTGCGTATTCCGCCTGTCTCCATCGATCCCTCGATCAAGAACTACCATTGGCTCGATCTCGTACGTGGCCTTTACGATGCCTATGACCGTGGCGCCGATACCGCGCTGATCCTCGACTTCAACGGCAATGTCGCCGAAGGCCCGGGCTTCAACGTCTTCTGTGTAAAAGACGACAAGCTGTCGACGCCCGCCGTCGGCGTGCTGCCCGGCATCACGCGCCGCACCGTGTTTGACCTGTGTGGCGAGGCGGGCCTTTCAGCTTTTGCGGCGGATGTCGGCGTCGCCGCGCTCAAGACGGCGGACGAGGTCTTCATCACCTCGACCGCCGGCGGCGTCATGCCGGTCACGACGATCGACGGCGCGCCTATCGCCGACGGCAAGGTCGGTCCAATCACCGAACGTCTGATGGCGCTTTATTGGAAAAGGCATGACGACCCGGCTTGGTCGAGTGCGGTGCGCTATCCCTGAGCCCACCGTCAAATAATTTCGGCGCTGCCTCTGGAAAAACGCCGAAAGCGCCGTACATGCAGGAAGCGGAGCATCCTCCGCTTATCTCCGGAATTCATCACCCAGAGCAATTCCAGGAAAGTGCGTAGTGGTTAGGCTCGGCGGTTTCGCCGTAGCCTTTCGTTCGGAATTGCTCCAAGAGCAAGGATCGCAGATCATGACTGACAAGGTTTGGTTCATCACCGGATCGTCGAAGGGCTTTGGCCGCGTCTGGGCCGAAGCTGCCCTCGCCCGCGGCGATCGCGTTGCCGCCACCGCGCGAGATGCCGGCACGCTCGCCGATCTCGTCGAAAAATATGGCGACAACATCGCCGCCATGAAGCTCGACGTCACCGACAAGCAAGCGGTCGAAGCCGCGGTCGCCGAGGCGCACAAGCGCTTCGGCAGGCTCGACGTCGTCATCAACAACGCCGGCTACGGCCATTTCGGCGCCATCGAGGAAGTCACCGAGCAGGAAGCGCGCGACCAGATCGAGACAAATGTGTTCGGCGTGCTCTGGGTCACCCAGGCGGCTTTGCCCATCATGCGGGCGCAGGATTCCGGCCACATCATCCAGATATCGTCGATCGGCGGGGTCAACGCCTTCGCCTCGCTCGGCCTCTACCACGCCTCGAAATGGGCGCTCGAAGCCTTCAGCCAGTCGCTCAGCCTCGAGGTCGCGGAGTTCGGCATTCATGTGACCCTGGTCGAGCCGGGCGGTTTCTCCACGGACTGGGCCGGGCCGTCGGCCAAGGTCTCCAACCCGTTGGAGGTTTATGAACCGGTCCGCACGGCAATGGCCGAGCGCCGCGGCCGGTCCGTGGCCGGTGATCCGGAAGCGACCGGTCCTGCAATGCTTGCGATCGTCGATGCGGCCGAGCCGCCGCTCCGTGTCTTCTTCGGCGATGGCGGCCTGCCGATGATCAGGCAGGAATATGCCAACCGAATCGCCACCTGGGAAAAGTGGGATCATGTTTCGGTAATGGCGCAGGGCGCCAACAACAACAGGAAAGCTTAGTCCAAGACGCCGCCATGCCGCCTCGGGCGGCATGGCCCTCCTCTCAACGATAAATCCACTGCTCCGGCACCCGCACCGAAATCTCTTCGCCTGCTCTTACGACGCCCGGCTTCTCGACCCATGCGACAAGGCCGCGCAGCCGTTTCGCCGCCTTGGGGAAGAGCAGTGCTCCCGCCTCAAGATCGGCCATCCCGGCATTCTCGGCGATCGAACGCCCGGAGATGCGGCAGGGCCCGTTCTGCGCATCGATCTTGATGGTCACGCCGCCCTTGAAGAACATGAGCGAGCCGGCCGGCAGCATGGAAAGATGCGGCACCCCTTCGATCAAAAGGTTGGCACCGATCCACTCCGGCTTGATCTCCGCGATGCCCATCCGCTCGGCGACGATGGCAAGCTCGTCGGCGGCGACAAGCGACAATTGCCGCTCGTTGCGCATCTCCGTGCCGCGCGGATACCAGGGCTCGCGTCCGCCGGAACGCCGTGTTGCGCCGGCATGGAAATCGCCCTCGATGCCGTCGAAGCCAAGATGCAGTTCCTCGACCGCCCTCGTCTCGAAATGATCGTGCGGAGCGGCATAGAGCGCCGCGGCCGTTGCCGCGAGCTTGCGACCCGGCACGATGTCGACGGGCGCTTCAATTGCGGAGAACAGGTCCGGCATCGGCTTCACCTTTTCAGTCGGCCGCTTTTCGCATTTCGGCTGCCCAGGCGGCAAGGGCGGTCTCGGCGAGAGCCCTCAGGTCTTCCGTCGAAGCGCCGTCACGCGCCTGGATCGACATTCCCTGCATGACGCCGGCCAGGTATTTGGCCAATCGCTCGACGGACAGCCCCGCCGGCAATTCGCCGGCCTCACGCCCCTTGCCCAGCCGCGCCGCGATCGCCGCTTCGCTTGCCCTGCGATATGCCTTGAGCTCGTCCGCGATGCCTTGTGCCTGCGGTGATGCTGCCAGCGCGCCGCTGATGAAAAGACAGCCGCCGGGCTTGCCTGGCCGGGTATAGGCTTGTGCCGCCCCCATCAGCAGCAGCCGGATCGCCTCCTCGGTCGGCACCGGCGCGCTGAGCGCGTCCAGCGCAAACCCGACCTCCGTTTCGTGGTAGTGCACCAGCGCCCGGCGGAACAGCGTCTCCTTGTCGGTGAAGGCGTTGTAGATCTGCGGCGGCGTCAAGCCCATGGCTTCGCGCAGCATGGCAAGCGAGGTCGCCTCATAGCCATGCTCCCAGAACAGATGCATCGCGGCGTCGAGCGCTGCCTCCGGGTCAAATGCCCGCGGCCGGCCTCCGCGTGACTTCCCGAAATTTTCCATAATGATCGATACGAAACCTATTGACTCACGTCTTCTTGGTAACGTAACAATCAATACGTAACCTGACAAGGGCAAAGCGCCCGAGCGATCAGGACCATTCGCAGCAAGCAAGGGAAACCGATATGCCGATCACCGTAACCGCGCCCGAAGGCGTGCTGACAGCAGTTGGAGAACGCGACATCCTGCCCCGCCTGAGCGCCGCGCTCATCGAAGCTTCCGGAGCCACCGGGAATTCATTCTTCAGCGCAATCGTCGGCGGAACGGTCCATGTGCTGCCCAATCATCGCATCTATGCGGGCGGCGCCAACCGGCCTGTCGTCATGGTCGAACTGAAACTGCCGAACATCGGCCTCGCCTCCATCGAGGCACGAGAGGCATTCATCACGGCCGCCACCAGGATCGTCGCCGACCTTTGCGTGCCGGGCCACAAGCCCGAAAACACCTGGATCAACATCCTCAATGCGCCCGACGGCGGCTGGGGCATCGGCGGTCGGCAATATTCGGACGATGCGCTTGTTGCAGCCGTGATGGCCGCGGCGTGACGACCACGGTTGAGGAGCAAGGGCACGGGATGCGGTTTTCGCCCTCGTTGTTCTTCACGGTCAACTGCGAGGAGGCTCTCGCCTTCTACGAACGGTGCGGCCTCGGCCGGGGGACGGTCCTTCTGCGCTGGGGCGAAAACGATATGCCCGTCCGAACCGAAGCCATGCGAGCGAAAGTGCTGCATGCCCGGTTCGAGGGACCGGGCATCCTTTTTCACGCGTCCGATAACGACGACGCTGAACCGATGAAGGGCTCGGCGCTGATGTTGGAGTTTGACGATCTTCCCGCGATGCGAGCTCTGTTCGGCCACATGGCCGAGGGAGGCCTGATCACGGTGCCTGTGGCACGTCAATATTGGGGGACGAGCTTCGGCATGCTTGTCGATGCCTTCGGCGTGCAATGGATGTTCGGCTGTTCAAGCGAATAGTGTCTGCTCGACCCTCGCCTTGCGATCACAACGATCACGACGTTCTTACTGGCCTTTCGCCGCGCCGCGCCGCTTGATGGCGCCGCAAGCAGGAGGTCGGTATGCAACCCGGACCGGCAATCGCGGCACTCTGGTTGATCTGGCTGGTGTCGTGGGCGCTCGCCGCTTTGTGGGCCGATCCGGTGCACAAGCGCGCCGGCTTCAAGGCGGAGGCTCAATATCGTGCGCTGTGGATCGCCGGCACCGTCCTGCTGTTCGTGCCGGCGCACGGTTATGTCGGCCGGCTGCGGCTCTGGATGCCGACGCTCACCGTGGCGTGGATCTGCGTCGCCTTGATTGCCATCGGCATCGCGTTCGCCTGGTGGGCGCGCCTGCATCTTGGCCGGTTATGGTCGGGCACCATCACCGCAAAGGCCGATCATCGGGTGGTCGATACCGGTCCCTACGGACTTGTGCGTCATCCGATCTACACCGGACTGCTGCTGTCAATCCTGGCTACCATGGCGGCCAAAGGTACGGTCTGGGGCATCGCCGGCGCCGCGCTGCTGCTCGTCGGCATCGTTGTCAAGGCGAAGTTGGAAGAGAGCTTCCTGCGCGGTGAGCTTGGCCCGGCCTATGACGACTACGCCAGGCGCGTGCCGATGCTGGTGCCTTTCGCGCCGGCTTGACCGCGGCAGGATTTGCTGAAATTCAAAGCATGCGCAGCAGCGCGCCGCCTATCGAATAGCCGGCGCCGAAGGCGCAGATCAGGCCGAAATCGCCGGCCTTCATGTCGGCATGGTTTTCCGACAGCGCCACGATGGCGCCGGCGCCGGCCGTGTTGCCGAGCCGCTCCAGAACCATCGGCGCGCGGTCATGGTCGACATCGTGGCCGAAGGACAATTTCAGGATCATCGCATTCATGCGCGCATTGGCCTGGTGCAGCCAGAAGCGGCGGATGCCGTCCGGTGTCAGCCCGTGCTCGGCCAGGAACTCGACAATGAATTTCTGGCCGGCGACGGTGACTTCCTTGAACACCTTGTTGCCGACTTGCTTGATGAGATTGCCTTCCAGATTGATCATGTAGGGATCGTCCTGGGCGGTGCGGGTGTGGTAACCGAGATTGGTGCGGATGTTGTTCGACATCTGCGTCCAGATCCGCGTGTCGAGCACCTCGAAGCGCCCCGGCCGCTTCTCGCCTTGCGCCAGTCCCTCGACGACCATGGCGACCGAAGCGTCGCCGAAGATGAAATGCGTCTGCCGGTCGCGGAAGTTGAGATGGCCGGTGATGATTTCGGGCGTCGACACCAGGATGCGCTTGTGCACCCCAGCCCTCACCAGGTTGACGGCGACATGCAGCGCGGCAGCAGCGGAAGAGCAGCCGAGGCCCATGTCGAAGCCGGCGCCTTTGGCGCCGATCGCCTCCTGCATCTCGATGGCGATCGCCGGATAGGGCCGCTGATGATGCGAGGCCGAGCAGATCACCAGATCGATGTCCGATCCATCAACCCCGGCATGGGCAAGCGCTTTCCTGGCCGAGGCGAGGCCGAACTCCGCCTCCAACGACACCGCATCGTCCGGTCGCGCCGGAATGCGCGGCGTCATGCGGGTCGGGTCGAGTATGCCCTCGCGCTCGATGACATGGCGGCTCTTCACGCCCGAGGCATGCACGATGAAGTCGCTGTCCGATTTCTGCAGCAACGTTTCGCCGGTGGTGGCGCGGCGCGCATTCTCGGTGTCGACCCAGCTGTTGAAGCTTGCGACCAGCTCTTCATTGGTGATGACGGGTTCAGGGATTTCGGCGCCAATGCCGCTGATGATGACGCGATGCATGTCCAATCCGTCTAAGGCACGGGCCTTGCGGCTCTGATGTGGGCGCGGAAACGGCCCGGGGCAACCCTTGTCGCATTTGGCCGGTTTAAGCCAGCTTAAACTCCACGCGCCGGTTCACCAGGCACACAGTTTTGTGTTGGTCTGCGGGTTGTTCCAGCAGGCGCCGTCATCGCGGCTGCGCACGTATTGGCCGGGCAGCGATCGGTTGCGGCCGCCGAGCCTGGCATAGCCGAAGGCAAAGCCGGGCTGGTCGATTTCCAGCGTGATGGTGGGATAGCCCGGCGCCGAGACACGGAAACTGCCCTCGCCGTCCAAAGCGTTGTAGTTGCACGGATAATAACCGTCGTCGGTGGTGAAGCAGCGCGCCGGCTTGGCCTCGGCGGTGATCGAAAAAGAAACAATAGCAGCCACGCACTGACCGCTTCCGGGAACCATCCTGCCCAATGTCATTGCTCCCCGTGGACGGTCCACCCTGGTCCAGACGGGTGAAATGCGCATGACGGCGCAACCGGGTCAAGCGCTCCGGAAAGCAGGGAGCCTAGGGCGCGTTTGGCCACGATGAAGATGCGCGGGAAGCGCAGCAGCACCTTGCCGTTCGCCGTCTTCGGATAGGCCTTGGCGATCTTCGCCGTGTAGGTGTCGAGGAACAGCTTCCTCTCATCCGCGTCGAGCGGATCGAGGAACGGCTTCAGGCCCGTCGCCCTGACCCATTCGACGATCGCCTCGGCATCGGCCAGCGGATGGTTGTAGATGGTGTGCCAGATGTCGAGCCGGTCGGCGAGCGGCGACAGCAGATCGTAATAGAACGACACTGGCGGCAGCGGCCCGCGCGCGGCGCCCTCGAGCCTGGTTGCAAACGGCACTTCCGCCGCGGTCTCGCGCATAAGCTGGTGCGAGGCTTCGCCGAGATTGTCCGGCATCTGGACGGCAAGAGCGCCACCCGGCGCCAGAAGTCCCATCAGCCGCTGGAACACCGCCGGATGTTTCGGCAGCCACTGGAAGACGGCGTTGGCGAAGATGACGTCGACAGGATGCTCGGGCTGCCACCCGGCGGCGTCAGCCAGCTCGAAATTGACGTTCGGCAGCCGCGCCCTGGCCTTCTCGATCATGTCGGGCGACGTGTCGAAGCCGCTGACTTCGGCATCCGGCCAGCGCTCGACCAGAAGCTCGGTCGAGTTGCCCGGACCGCAGCCGATATCGACGACGCGGCGCGGAAAATCGACCGGGACCTGCGCCACGAGATCACGCGCCGGCCGCGTGCGCTCATCCTCGAACTTCAGATATTGGGCGGCGGACCAGTCCTCGCGTGTCATCGTAATCCATCTCTGTCGTAATCCATATCTGTATTGACCCCGGCGCATGCTGACATCGCTCGAAGCCAAAAAAGGGCGACGGGGCTTTCTGCAGTGCTATCAGGCTCTTGATCGCGGCCATGGCAAAACGATAGGTTCGAACAGTTACATCCAGATGGCTTCAATCGCGAATGAAATTTGGTTTCGAAGAAGCGCAAGCCAAATACGTCAGTGGCTCTCAGCGCGCGAGGGTCTGGACTGAACAGTGGGTTTCCCAGTGGATTTACTGCCCTAATTGCGCCGGTTCACGGTTGACGCAGTTTTCCGCAAACCTGCCCGTTGCTGACTTTTTCTGCGGTGACTGTAGTGACCAATTCGAGCTGAAGAGCCAGAAGAAAGCCTTCGGCGCCAAGGTTGCCGACGGTGCATACTTTACCAAGATCGATAGGCTGGCATCGTCAACTAATCCAAACCTGATATTGCTAAACTACGATCTCAACAAAATGGCGGTATTAAACGTTTGTGTGGTGCCTAAGCACTTCTTCATTCCAGACATTATTGAGAAGAGAACGCCGCTTGCCCCAACAGCAAGGAGAGCGGGATGGATCGGCTCGAACATACTGCTCAATCGCGTACCGAATTCGGGGCGAATCTATATCGTTCGAAACAGCGTTCCAATCCCAAAGGAAGCTGTTATTGCGCAATGGCAGAAGACCCTCTTTCTTCGCGAGAAGGAAGCGGAAGCTCGTGGCTGGCTAGTCGAAGTTATGAAATGCGTCGATCTGATCGGCACTGTGGAATTTGATATCGAGCAGGTCTACACGTTTGAAGGGAGATTGAGCGCTCTATATCCGCACAACAGGAATGTCCGGCCAAAGATTCGTCAGCAACTGCAAGTTCTTCGGGATAGCGGATATCTCGATTTCGTTTCTCGTGGGCGCTATCGTATTAGAAGCAATCCGCTATAGTCTCGCGGCGTAGGGAGGCTCCGACATGGCCTGGTTTGCAAACCACTACGAATGCTACAGGTGCAGTGAACATTGGATCGACGAATGGTCCTGCATGTGTGATGACGAGTGCCCGAGCTGCGGCGCACGTCACGCAACGCCTGTAGAGAGTGAAGACCTAACGTTTCAGGTAGTTGCCGACACTGGGGTTTTTGTCGTTCTGAAATCGCCGGACAATGCAGAACACCGCCCAGACTACGAAGAGATTAGGCGCTTCGCCAGCGAGACGCTAGCGAAGCAATTTGTTGCGCAGTTCGAGCGTTTGTAAGCTTCCTACCGCGTCAGCCGCTTATGCGTCATGCGGTGCGGCGCTGCTGCTTCCGCGCCCAACCGGCGCAGCTTGTCCTTCTCGTATCCCTCGAAATTGCCTTCGAACCATTCGACATTCGCGTCGCCCTCGAAGGCGAGCATGTGGGTCGCCATGCGGTCGAGGAACATGCGATCGTGGCTGATGATGACGGCGCAGCCGGCATAGGCTTCCAGGGCGTCTTCCAGCGCGCTCAGCGTCTCGGTGTCGAGGTCGTTGGTCGGTTCGTCGAGCAAAAGCACGTTGCCGCCTCCCTTGAGCATCTTGGCCAGGTGCACGCGGTTGCGCTGGCCGCCCGAGAGATTGCCGACCTTCTGCTGCTGGTCGCCGCCACGGAAGTTGAACGACGAGCAGTAGGCGCGGCTGTTGACTTCGTGCTTGCCGAGCTTGATGATTTCGGCGCCGCTGGAGATTTCCTCCCACACCGTCTTGTTCGCATCGAGCGCGTCGCGGCTCTGGTCGACATAGCCGAGCTTGACCGTCTCGCCGATACGGATCGAGCCGGCATCCGGCTTTTCCTGGCCGGTGAACATCTTGAACAGCGTCGTCTTGCCGGCGCCGTTCGGGCCGATGACGCCGACGATGCCGCCCGGCGGCAGCTTGAACGACAGGTTCTCGATCAACACCTCATCCGCGAAGCCCTTGTTGACGCCCTCGACCTCGATGACGACGTTGCCGAGGCGCTCGCTCGCCGGGATGACGATCTGCGTGTCGGTCGGCTTGCGGCTCTGCGACTGCTCGACGAGTTCCTCGTAGGCCTGGATACGCGCCTTGGACTTGGTCTGGCGGGCCTTCGGCGACGACTGGATCCATTCGCGTTCGCGCCAGATCGACTTCTGGCGGGCATCGTCCTCACGGCCTTCCTGGATCAGGCGCTTGGCCTTGGCGTCGAGATATCTGGTGTAGTTGCCCTCGTAGGGGATACCGCGGCCGCGGTCGAGCTCGAGGATCCAGCCGGTGACGTTGTCGAGGAAGTAGCGGTCGTGGGTGATGATCAAGACCGAGCCCGGGTAATCGCGCAAATGCTTTTCCAGCCATTGCGTGGTCTCGGCGTCGAGATGGTTGGTCGGTTCGTCGAGCAGCAGCAGGTCGGGCTGTTCGAGCAGCAGACGGCAGAGTGCTACGCGGCGACGCTCGCCACCCGACAGGTTCGTCACTTCGGATTCAGGCGGCGGGCACTGCAGCGCGTCCATCGCCATTTCGACCTGCTGCTCGAGGTCCCAAAGGTTCAGGCGGTCCATCTCGTCCTGGAGCTTGGCCGACTCGTCCGCCGTCTCGTCGGAATAGTTCATCATCAGCTCGTTGTAGCGCTCGATGATGGCGGTCTTCCTGGCGACGCCGTCCATGACGTTTTCACGCACGGTCTTCGTGTTGTCGAGCTGCGGCTCCTGCGCCAGGTAGCCGACGGTCGCGCCCTCGGCCAGCCACGCCTCGCCCTGGAACTCCTTGTCGAGCCCGGCCATGATGCGCAGGATCGTCGACTTGCCTGACCCGTTGGGGCCGAGGATGCCGATCTTGGCGTCCGGATAGAAGGACAGGTGAACGTTATCGAGCACCTTCTTGGTGCCATAGGCCTTAGACAGGCCGGACATGTGATAGATGAACTGGCGAGCCACGCGCGCTTTCCCTGGAAACTGAAGTGTCAAGGTGGATGGGGGTTGCGCGCTATGTAGGCGATGAAGCGCCGAACGGCAATCGCTTTCGGTGCGATGGCGTCCGATCCCGGCGCTTTCGCTGATTTGCGCCCCAAGTCCGGCCACCTAGCTGTGCAACTACGGCTATTACGTCTATTGGAAGCCGATCGCGTCGACCGTGCCCTTCGGGCAACCGGCCTTGCCTGTCGGCGCGGACGCCATCAAGAGATCCGCAAGCTTGCTGTCCGGGCCGATCGGACCGGACAGGCCGAGCGTGACCTCGCCGATCATACGCCGGCCGCTCGACGGGTCGACCAGGCAGGAAACGCGTACGCGATCCCCGGCGCCTGAGCCGAAGGCTTCGTTGAAGGCGCCGCGGATCTCGTCCGAGGTCAGTTGCTTGCCGATGTTCTTGTTGAAGAGATCGCGCACCGCCGAGCCGTTCACCGCCCGCATCAGGTTGAGCGCGTCGGAGAAGTATTCCTGCTGGCTCTTGCCGTAGCAGGTGCCGTGCTTGATCCATTCGTGCCGCTCCAGCCTGGAGGCGGTGCCTGGCATCACCTGGTCGAGCTCGGCGCGGGTATTGGCATCGAGATTGACCGGTGGCAGGTCTGCCCAATGCGCCGGATTGTCGTTGGCTTTGTCGCTTGCCGGCACCTGGCAATAGAAATTGCCGTTCGGCTGCGGCCACAGCCCATGCAGCGTAAAATGCGAAGCATCGAACTCGCTGGGGCTCTGCGCCTTGCATTCGGGCTTGCTGGCCTTGGTCTCGCAGAAAGCCGGCTGCCAGCTCAGCGCAAAGACATATTCGGGTTTCCCGGAGGCCGACGGCGACGGCTTGGTCTGGCCCGAAGGCGCAGGCGTGGCCGCGGCGCTGCCGCCGGTGACATGGCCGCAGTTGATCTTCACCCAGCGCCGCTCTGGATCGGCGCCCGGCACCTGGATGAGATAGTGGGTGGGCTCGTCCTTGTTGCCGGCAAGAAGCTCGTAGCTCTGCCCGGCTTCGGTCGAGATGTTGCCGGGGTTCTTGCCGCTCTTGATGGCTTGCGTCGCCGGACAGGCGCTATCGGACACGAAGGTACCGCTCATCTTCACATCGGCATTGGCCACATTGACGCCTGCCACAGCCAGAACAACCGCACCCCACAGTGCCCAGACCCGCATTCCCACTCTCCCGGCAAGGATTGAACCGTATTGGATTCGGCACACTAGAACAGGCGTCGTGTCAGAATTGCGATTTTTTCACTGCGCGAAGAACAATCCCCAAATCTGAATGCTTCCAGCTCGCGAATTCGCGAGCTGCCCTGAGTGCCTCCGCGACGCAGCGAATTGCCAGCGTAGCACATTGCCAAGCGCGCTCATCCACTTGACGCAGGCAGAAGCCTCGCCCAACAGTCGCCGAGGGAGCGAGACATGCCATTCGACAAGCAGACCAGACTGGCCTCACCGACCGGGGCCGATCTCAACCTCTATGTGCGACAAGCCGCGGGGGACCCGCGCGCCGTGGTCCAGATCAACCACGGCCTGGCCGAGCATGCGGCGCGCTACGCCCGCTTTGCCGATTTCCTCAGCGGGCGCGGATTCCACGTCTACGCCCATGACCATCGCGGCCATGGCGCGACGAAGGCAGCCGACGCGCCGCTCGGCAAATTCGCGGACAATGACGGCATCGCCAAGGTGATTGCCGATGTCGGCGCCGTTCACGACCTGATCGCGACCGAGCATCCGGGACTGCCTGTCCTCGCTTTTGGACATTCGCTCGGTGCCTCGATCGCGCTGAACTTCGTGCTTCGCCACTCCGAACGCGTCCATGCCGCCGCGATCTGGAACGGCAATTTCTCGCAAGGCCTGCTCGGCCAGCTGGCGCTCCTCATCCTGGGCTGGGAGCGGATGCGGCTGGGTTCCGACGTGCCGTCGCGGCTTCTGCCAAAACTCACCTTCCAGGCCTGGGGCAAGGCCGTGCCCAACCACCGGACCTTATTCGACTGGTTGTCGCGCGACCCGGTCGAGGTCGACAAATATGTCGCCGATCCGCTCTGTGGCTGGGACGCCTCGATTTCGATGTGGCGCGACGTGGTCAACATGGCACAGCACGCCGGCAAGGATTCCAGCTTCGCAGGCGTTCGGCGCGACCTCTTCGTCAATCTTGTCGGCGGCGAGAAGGATCCTGCATCGGATTACGGCAAGGCGGTCAACCACCTCGCCAAACGCATGCAAGCGATGGGTTTTTCGAATCTGGCTTCAAAGGTTTACGCCGAGACCCGCCACGAAAGCCTGAACGAGATCAACCGCGACGCCGTCATGAATGGATTCGCCGCCTGGGCGGACAGCGTGCTGAAATCCTGATCCGGCGTGGCCTATCGTATGGGTCGTGACACGGCCGGTGCGTGTTGCTAGAGCCAGCGTTTCGTTAGAACACGGTGATCCATGGCCGCTCCACCGCTGAAAGGCATCCGCGTTATCGAACTTGCCCGCATCCTGGCGGGCCCCTGGGCGGGGCAATTGCTGGCCGATCTGGGCGCCGACGTCATCAAGGTCGAGAGCCCGGACGGCGGCGACGACACCCGCAAATGGGGTCCGCCCTTCCTCATGAGCCATGACGGCGAGAACCTCTCGGCCGCCTATTATCATTCCTGCAATCGCGGCAAGCGCTCGATCGCTATCGATTTCTCCAAGCCGGAGGGCGCCGGCACGCTCCGCAAGCTGGTCGCCACCGCGGACGTCCTGATCGAGAACTTCAAGCTCGGCGGCCTGAAGAAATACGGTCTGGACCATCAGAGCCTGAGGGCGACCAACCCGCGCCTCGTCTATTGCTCGATCACCGGCTTCGGCCAGGACGGCCCCTACGCGCCGCGCGCGGGCTACGATTTCATCATCCAGGCCATGGCCGGCATGATGTCGATCACCGGCGAAGCAGGCCGCGAGCCGCAGAAGGCCGGCGTCGCCATTTCCGACCTGTTCACGGGCCTCTATTCGGTGATCGCCATCCAGGCCGCACTTCGCCATGCCGAACAGACCGGCGAGGGCCAGCACATCGACATGGCGCTCTACGACAGCCAGATCTCCGCGCTCGGCAACCAGAACCTCAATTATCTGGTCTCCGGCAAGTCGCCGGTGCAGATGGGCAATGCGCATATGAACATCGCGCCTTACGAGGTGCTGCCGGTCAGGGACGGCCATATCATTCTCGCCGTCGGCAATGACGGCCAGTTCGGCAAATTCTGCGCCGCGGTCGGCCTGGCCGATCTGCCCGCCAATCCGGATTTCGCCACCAATCCGGCTCGCGTCGCCAACCGCGCGAAGCTGCGCGAACGGATCATCGAGACGCTGGCGGCATTCGACCGTGATCCGTTGCTGACGCAGCTGGAGGCCGCGGGCGTGCCGGCAAGCCCGATCAACACGATCGAACAGATGTTCGCCGATCCGCAGACGATCGCGCGCGGCATGCGCCTCGACCTCGACGACGGCCATGGCAATCGCCTGCCTTCCGTACGCGCGCCGATGGTAATGTCGGGCACGCCGCTGGTCTATGAACGTCCCTCGCCGCGTCTTGGCGAGCACACGGACGAAATCCTTGCCGAACTGGAGAGAGCAAAATGAAGACCGGCGGACAACTGATCGTCGAGGCGCTCGAAGCAAACGGCACCGACCGCATCTTCTGCGTGCCGGGCGAATCCTATCTCGCGGTGCTCGACGCGCTGCACGACGCGTCGATCCGCACCATCGTCTGCCGCCAGGAAGGCGGCGCCGCGATGATGGCCGACTGCCAGGGCCGACTGACCGGCAAGCCCGGCATCTGCTTCGTCACCCGCGGCCCCGGCGCCACCAATGCCTCCGCCGGCGTCCACATCGCCATGCAGGATTCGGTGCCGATGATCCTGTTCATCGGCCAGGTCGCCAGCCATGCCAAGGAGCGCGAGGCTTTTCAGGAGGTCGACTACAAGCGCTTCTTCGGCGACATCGCCAAGTGGGTGGTCGAAATCGACGATGCAGCGCGCATCCCCGAATTCGTCACCCGCGCCTTCGCGGTGGCGACATCCGGCCGCCCCGGCCCGGTGGTCATCTCGCTGCCGGAAGACATGCTGACCAGCGAGGTCGAGGCGCCTGAAGCGCTGCCGCACACGCCGGTCGAGACCCGCCCGGGCGAAACCGAGCTCGATGCGCTGCAAATGCTGCTTAACGGCGCCAAGCGCCCGTTCGTCATCCTCGGCGGCACGCGCTGGAGCGAGGAAGCGGTGGCGCGGATGCGCGCGATCGCCGAGACGTGGTCGCTGGCCGTAGGCTGCTCATTCCGCCGCCAGATGCTGTTCGACCATCTGCATCCGAACTATGCCGGCGATGTCGGCATCGGCATCAACCCGAAGCTGGCGGCGACGATCAAGCAGGCCGACGTCGTTCTGCTGATCGGCGGCCGCATGGGCGAGATGCCATCTTCGGACTACACGCTGCTGAAAAGCCCCTATCCCGACCAGGCGCTGGTGCATGTCCATGCCGATGCCGGCGAGCTCGGCCGCGTCTACCGGCCGACGCTGGCGATCAATGCTTCGCCCGTCGCCTTCGTCGAGGCCTTTGCCAGGCGCAAGCCCGCAGCCAAGCCTTCCTGGGCGGCCGAGACTGAAAAGGCACATGCCGCCTATCTCGAATGGTCGACGCCGCCGCAGACCGGCCCCGGCGACGTCCAGATGGGCCCAATCATGAACTATCTGGAGAAGGTGCTGCCGCAAGACGCCATCCTCGCCAACGGCGCCGGCAACTACGCAACCTGGGTGCATCGTTTTCACCGCTCGCGCCGTTTCGCCACGCAAGTGGCACCCACTTCCGGCTCGATGGGCTACGGCACCCCGGCGGCGGTCGCCGCCAAGGCCTTGTATCCGGATCGCGAAGTCATTGCCTTCGCCGGCGACGGCTGCTTCCTGATGAACGGCCAGGAGTTCGCGACGGCTATCCAATACGACCTGCCGATCATCGTGATCGTCGTCAACAACGGCATCTACGGCACGATCCGCATGCATCAGGAGCGGGAATATCCGAGCCGCGTCGTCGCTACGGACCTCAAGAACCCGGACTTCGCCGCCCTCGCGCGCGCTTATGGCGGCCATGGCGAGACGGTGGAGAAGACGGAAGACTTCGCCCCTGCGTTCGAACGCGCACGGGCCAGCGGCAAGCCGGCGATCGTCGAGATCAGGCTCGATCCCGAAGCGATCACGCCGACGCGCACGCTCACCCAGATTCGTGACAAGTCGTGACTCGGCAGCAACGAGGCGCTTTCAGCCTCGTTCCTGCTTAGAGCAATTCAAGGAAAAGTGTGACCGGTTAGGCTCGGCGCCTTCGCCGTAGCCTTCCGCCCGGAATTGCGTCAAAACAAAGACTTAAAGCGCGTCGCCTGAATCTGTTTCATCGCGACGCGCTTTAGAACCCGCCGCTACATCGCTCCGCCGGACTTCTCGATCTGCCCGCGGATCTCGCCGTCCTTGTTGGCGGCGGTGTGGACGTTGACGTAGTACTTCCCGGCTTCCAGGTCGGCCGCCTGCGCATCGGTCAGCGTCGCCGACCCCTTGATCGGGCTCTTCAGTTTCTTGAACGGGATGACCGGATCAGCATTTGCGCCCATATCCGCCGGGCCATGGATGTGAGCAGCCACGGCCGGCCCGCTGAGGCCGGAATATTTGACGTTCCAAGTGAGTTTCTTCTTGGTGGTGTCGAAGGTGAGCGTGGCGGTGCCCTTGCCCTTGGTCGTCACGGGCGGGTTCTGCTGGCTGCCGTCGAGCGTCGCCTTGAATTTCATCGTCTCGGCCATGACCGGCGATGCGATGAGGAAGGCGGTCGAGACGGCCAAAGCCGAAAGCATTGGCACGGATAGGATGCGCATGAAGAACCTCCGTTGATTGCAGCATCCTCCACGCCTCCCCGGCGCGCGGATGCATCAATGCAACGGTTGGGAGGCCCGATGTATCCCTGCGCACATTTATTTTACCGCAACCACGGAAAAGGGGCGGTCGCCCGCCCCTTCCACCTTCTGCCTCGAGCGCAGATTTTACTTGATCGCCTTGTCGGTGATTGCGGTCGTGTAGGCGCCGCTCGCCTCCTTGCTGATGATCTTCTGGTCGAGCAGAGCCTTCGCGGTGCGCTCGTAAGCGGCCGGGATCAGCTTGCCGTCCGCATTGTCGATCAGCTTGGCCACTTCCTTCATCATGAACTTCTGATGGTTTTCGTCTTGGCCGCCAGCGTCCACGACGATCCCGGCTGCTTCGTCGGTGTTCTCGGTGGCGTATTTCCAGCCTTTCATCGAGGCGCGCACGAAACGCACCATCTTGTCCTCGAAGGCCGGATCCTTAAGCTTGTCCTCAAGCGTATAGAGCCCGTCCTCCAAGAGGTCGTTGCCCATCGCCGAGTAGTTGAACACGGTGAGGTCTTCAGGCTTGTAGCCGGCATCCAGCACCTGGCCGTATTCGTTGTAGGTCATCACCGAGATGCAGTCGGCCTGCTTCTGGATCAGCGGCTGCACGTCGAAGCTCTGCTTGAGCACGGTGACGCCGTCCGGGCCGCCATCGGTCTTGAGGCCGATCTTGTTCATCCAGGCGTAGAACGGATATTCGTTGCCGAAGAACCAGACGCCGAGCGTATGGCCCTTGAAGTCGGCTTCCGTCTTGACCGGGCCGTCCTTCGGACAGACCAGTTCCATGCCCGCCTTCTTGAACGGCTGGGCGATGTTGACGAGCATCACGCCCTTGTCGCGGGCCGCGAGCGCCCCGCCCATCCAGTCGACGATGACATCGGCGCCGCCGCCGGCGATCACCTGCTCGGGCGCGATGTCCGGGCCGCCCGGCTTGATGTCGACGTCGAGGCCCTCGGCATCATAGAAGCCCTTGGCCTTGGCGACATAATAGCCGGCAAACTGGGCTTGCGTGACCCATTTCAATTGCAGTGTCACCTTGTCGGCGGCCATCGCCTGGAAGGCGGCCAGCGACATCGCGCCGGCCAGAGCAGAAATCAGCAGTCTTTTCATGTTTTTTACCCTCTGAAGTTAGCACCCAAACCCACCGCCCCTATCCACCTCGGACAGAGGGATGCCAAAACGTGACGGCTCTCTCGATGAGAGCGACCACGCCATAAAAGACCGAACCCGCAAGGGCTGCAACTGCGATTTCGGCCCACACCATGTCGATGTTCATCCGCCCGACTTCCGTCGAGATGCGGAATCCCATGCCGACCACCGGCGTGCCGAAGAACTCGGCGACGATGGCGCCGATCAGCGCCAGTGTCGAGTTGATCTTCAGCGCATTGAAGATGAACGGCATTGCCGCCGGCAGCCTGAGCTTCAGCAAGGTCGGCCAATAGCCCGATGCATAGGTGCGCATCAGGTCGCGCTCCATATGCCCGGAGGCGGCGAGCCCGGCGACGGTATTCACCAGCATCGGAAAGAAGGTCATGATGATGACCACTGCTGCCTTGGACGGCCAGTCGAAGCCGAACCACATGACCATGATCGGCGCGACACCGATGATCGGCAGCGCCGAGACCATATTGCCGATCGGCAGCAGCCCGCGCCGCAGGAACGGCACGCGGTCGGCCGCGATTGCCACGAGGAAGCCGGTTCCGCTGCCGACGACATAGCCGAAGATCACCGCCTTGAGGATCGTCTGGCGGACATCGGCGCCGAGCACCGGCAGTGAATTGGCGATACGCGCGCCGATGGCGCTGGGTGGCGGCAAAAGGATGAAGGGTATGCCGGCGCCGCGTGTGACCGCTTCCCAGATGATCAGGATCCAGGCCCCGAAGATCGCCGGGATGATGAGGCGCAGCGCTGTCTTTGCCACGCTTTCGCCAGGACGCAATGACGACAACAAGGCAACGCAGCGCCAGGCAAGCAGCCAGGCAGCGGCAAGCAGCAGGAAATATGGCGCCAGTGCCATGCCCTCGAAACCGGCAATGCCCTTGATCAAGAGCCAGGCTGCGGCATGGGCGCCGACGAACAGCAGGACGGCTTCAACGATCGGCGTGAGCTTCACCATCGAGACCAGGGCCGCGATCAGCAGCAGCCCGACGATCAGGCCTTTTGCTCCCACATAGGGGTAGGCAATGGTCGCCGTGGGCTCGGCCAAAGCCGCGACTTCCGGTTTCGACATCGCGCCGAGCGCGAAGGCGACCAGGCAAAGAAGGATGGCAAGCAAAGCCTGCCAGGATGGCTTCAGCCGGTTCATGCCGGCCTCCCGCCCATGGCGCGATCAACCACCCTGCCGGCAATGCCGACCACCATCACCAGCAGCGCCGCAACGATCGAGCCCGCGACCAGCGCCGACCAGATATCGATGGTCTGGCTGTAATAGGCGCCCGCGAGCAGCTTGGCGCCGATACCGGCGACCGCACCCGTCGGCAGCTCGCCGACAATGGCACCGACCAAGCTTGCCGCCACCGCCACCTTCATCGAGGTGAACAGGAACGGCACCGAGGCCGGCACCCTGAGCTTCCAGAACGTCTGCGAGGCACTGGCATTGTAGGTGTGCATCAGGTCGAGATGCATAAGCTCGGGCGAGCGCAGGCCTTTCACCATGCCGACGGCGACCGGGAAGAACGACAGGTAGGTCGATATCAGCGCCTTGGGGATCAGGCCGGTGATGCCGACGGCCGCCAGCACCACGATGATCATCGGCGCCACCGCCAGGATCGGAATGGTCTGCGAGGCGATGATCCACGGCATCAGGCTGCGGTCGAGCGTCGCCACATGCACGATACCGACCGCAATGACGATGCCGAGCGCGGTGCCGAAGACAAAGCCGAGCAGCGTCGAGGACAGCGTCACCCACGCATTGTAGACCAGGCTGCGGTTCGAGGTGACACCGCGCAGGAACGTATTGTCAAAGAAATTCACCGCCACCTGGTGCGGCGCCGGCAGCGTCGGCTTCGGCTGCGAGAGCGTCTTGCCGATGAACTCGACCGTGCCGGGTGTTTCGTTGGCGCGCCGGTCGAGGTCGCGCTGGAACGGCGCGTTGAGGACGACGGCGGAAACGTACCAGAGCACCACCACGCCAGCGAGGATGGTGGTTACGGGGATGACCTTGGAACGGAAGGAGTCCATCTAGACCGACCTTCGTTGGCAGGCCAACGCTTGGGCTCTGTTTTGCTGTAGGCATTTCCTGGAGCACCCCTCATCCGACCTCGCTTTGCGAGGCCACCTTCTCCCACAAGGGGAGAAGGAAGAGCCCAACGTTGCCGCTCCCGCAGATCCCCGACGTTGGCGATTTGCGGCAACGCTTGCCCAGGACTTCCCTTCTCCCCTTGTGGGAGAAGGTGGCCTCGCAAAGCGAGGTCGGATGAGGGGTGCTCCAGGAAATGCCGCCTCAATCATCATAGCTGTGCCCTGCCCGCAGCCCATCGCGCACGCGCGCGGCGATCGCCAAAAACTCCGGCGTCTCGCGGATGTCGAGCGGCCGCTTCCTCGGCAACGTCGATTCGATGATGTCGGTGACGCGGCCGGGCCGCGGCGACATCACGATGATGCGCGTCGACAGATAGACCGCCTCTGGGATCGAATGGGTGACGAAGCAGATCGTCTTGTTGGTCCGGTCCCAGAGATCGAGAAGCTGCTCGTTCAAATGGTCGCGCACGATCTCGTCGAGCGCGCCGAACGGCTCGTCCATCAAAAGCAGGTCCGCATCGAAGGCCAAAGCGCGCGCGATCGATGCGCGCTGCTGCATGCCGCCGGAAAGCTGCCACGGATATTTCTTTTCGAAACCGGAGAGGTTGACCAGTTCCATGGTGCGCTTGATGCGCTCCGCCTGCTCCGCCTGGCTGAGGCCCATGACCTCCAGCGGCAGCGCCACGTTGCGCTCGATCGTGCGCCACGGGAACAAGGCGGCGGCCTGAAAGACATAACCGTAGGAGCGCTTCTCGCGCGCCTGCTCGGGCGTCAGGCCGTTGACGGAGATCGTTCCGGAAGTCGGCTTTTCCAGATCGGCGATGACACGCAGCAAGGTGGTCTTGCCGCAGCCGGACGGGCCGATGAAGGAGACGAATTCGCCCTTGCCGATGGTCAGATCGACATTGGAGAGCGCCTGCACCGGACCGTCATTGGTCTGGAAGGTGAGGCCGAGCTTGCTTGCCGAAACGACGGCTGGCGGCTGTTCGGTCATTGGCTGCAGCCTGCCTTGCGCAGCCGCTGCCGCGATGTCCGCAATCCGGTTGATTTTATGATAGCCTTGCTTTCCACTCGTCCTGTCCCACCCGATCGACGCCGCCCGGAGCCTTGCCGATGTCGCCTAAACCCACATGTCGTCTTGTTCGCCCCGAAAGCACCTATCAAGGCAAGCAGGGGCTGAGTTATTTCGCAGGCATCGCCGCCGAAACCGTCGGCTCCTCCGGCATCTGCATGCATCTTCTCACCATGCCGCCCGGCGCCCGCGCCAAGGCGCATATGCATGAAAACCACGAGACGGCGATCTACGTGCTCTCGGGCGAAGTCCACACCTGGTATGGCGACCGGCTCGAGCATCACATCGTCGTCAAGGCCGGCGACCTGTTCTACATTCCGGCCGGCGTGCCGCATCTTCCGGCCAATCTGAGCGGCGCCCCCTCCTCGGCGGTGATCGCCCGCACCGATCCCAACGAGCAGGAAAGCGTCGTCCTGCTGCCGGAACTGGATGGACTGGTCGGCTGAGATAGTCGACTGGTCGGCTGAAATAGTCGACTGGTCGCCTGAGATCGTCGAATGAGGGTGGCTGGCCGTCATCGGCACCGGGACACTTCCCCATAGACAGTACCGTCCTCGTCGGCAATCACCAGCTTCTTCGCGTTCTTTGCGCTGCGCTTGATGGTGAACTTGGTCGGCGACTGCCCTTCTTCGCCATCCGCCTCGCATTTTGCCGTCACCACGATCGATCCGTCGGCCTGCGCTTGGCTGTCGCTGAAGGTGCAGGCGCTGGCCGCAGTGATCAATTCCTTATCGGTCAAAAGCAGCATCTTATCGGCATAGACCTTCTGGCCGTTCCTGTTGATGCAGCCATATTTGTCGCCGTAAGGCTTGGACAGGTCTATGCCCGCGGCTAGGGCCTCGCCGGCGGCCAGCATCGCGGCTGCCGCGATCGCAAGATCAAGAACACGCATGTTCAAACCCCCGTCGCCGGAATCCCGGTACGCTCCACCTTGCGCGGCGCGGAAATCTCCTTCCAGGTCGACAGCGCCCGGTTGACCGCGGCATTCGGCTCGCGAGCGACGAACTCGCCATGGCCGACCTTGGCCTTTACGTCCGCTTCCTCGATCGACAATTCGCCGCGCGAGAAGACGAAGCGCGGCAGGCCCGTCACCTCGAAACCTTCGAAGACGTTGTAGTCGATTACCGACTGTTGCTTCTTGGCCGAGATGGTCTTCTTGCGCTTCGGATCCCAGACGATGATGTCGGCGTCCGCCCCTTCGACGATCGCGCCCTTCTTCGGGTACATGTTGAGGATCTTGGCAATGTTGGTCGAGGTCACCGCGACGAACTCGTTCATCGTCAGCCGGCCGGTATTGACGCCGGTCGTCCACAGCATCGGCAAGCGATCCTCGAGACCGCCGGTCCCGTTCGGGATCTTGGTGAAATCGCCGACGCCGTTGCGCTTCTGCTGGGTGGTGAAGGAGCAGTGGTCGGTCGCCACCACTTGCAGCGACCCGGCCTGCAGCCCTGCCCACAGCGAATCCTGGTGTAATTTGTTGCGGAAGGGCGGGCTCATCACGCGGCGCGCCGCATGGTCCCAGTCCTTGTTGAAATATTCCGTCTCGTCGAGCGTCAGATGCTGGATCAGCGGCTCGCCAAACACCCGCATGCCCTTCTGGCGGGCGCGGCGGATGGCCTCGTGGCTCTGCTCGCACGAGACATGCACGACATAGAGCGGCACGCCGGCCATGTCGGCGATCATGATGGCGCGATTTGTCGCCTCGCCCTCCACTTCCGGCGGCCGCGAATAGGCGTGGCCCTCGGGGCCGTTGTTGCCGGCGGCGAGCAGTTTTTGCGAGAGCGCCGCCACCACGTCGCCGTTCTCGGCATGGACGAGCGGCAGCGCGCCGAGATCGGCGCAACGCTGGAACGAGGAATACATCTCGTCGTCGTCCACCATCAGCGCGCCCTTATAGGCCATGAAGTGCTTGAACGAGGTGATGCCCCTGTCGACGACATCAGCCATCTCGTCGAAAACCTGCTTGCCCCACCAGGTGATCGCCATGTGGAAGGAATAGTCGCAGGCCGCCTTCGAGGTCTTGTTGTCCCACATCTGCAGCGCCTCGAGCAGCGACTGCTGCGGCGCCGGCAGGCAGAAATCGACCACCATCGTCGTGCCGCCGGCAAGGGCCGCGCGCGTGCCGGATTCGAAATCGTCGGCCGAATAGGTGCCCATGAAGGGCATTTCGAGATGAGTATGCGGATCGATGCCGCCCGGCATGACATAGCAGCCGGTGGCGTCGAACTCGTGGTCGCCATGCAGGTTCGAGCCGATGGCGACGATCTTGCCGTGCTGCATCAGCACGTCGGCCTTCCACGTTCGGTCGGCGGTGACGATGGTACCGTTCCGGATGACTTTGGTCATTTTCTTGTTCCCTTTTTCTTGCTGCGCTTCTTTGTGAGCGTCTCGGCAGAATTTAGATCGATCGCAAGCCCGAATGAGGCCCCTACATGACTCCGACTTCTCTCAATATCTCCTCGATGCAGCCATCGAAAGAATTTGCAAGATCTCCGGTCGTCAACCGCAGCACACGATAGCCCTGTCGGCCAAACCATGCATCGCGCTTCCGATCCTTCTCCATTTGTTCCGGCGTGAAATGATGCTCTCCGTCGACCTCGATAATGAGTTTTTTCTCATGCAGGACGAAGTCCACGATGTAAGGCCCGATCGGCGCCTGCTTTCTCGCGTGCAGACCGTAGAGCCGACGGAATTCCTTCAACTCGGACCAGAGCTTGCGCTCGCCATCCGTCATGTTCCGCCGCAACGCCCTGGCACGTTTGATGGCGGCGGGTTCAATAGCGGTCGGTGCCAAGGCGAGTACCCTCACTCCTCAATCTCTTCCCGCGAATGCAGAGAAATCGCATACGAATTTTTTGCGAAGAGGGACCCCCACCCTAACCCTCCCCACAAGGGGGAGGGAACTCCTGTCAGCGCCAACCTGCGGCAAATTGCCCGCGTTTCGAACGCCAAGGTCGCAAGTCGCAGTGCGGGGCAGCATTCCCTCCCCCTTGTGGGGAGGGTTAGGGTGGGGGTCCCTCTTCGCAAGAATCCATCTGGCCCAGCCCAAACCTCTCACTCTACGATCCCCGCAGTCTCCACCACCGCGTGGAACAAAACGTCGGCGCCCGCCGCCGCCCATTCCCTGGTGATTTCTTCCGCCTCATTGTGGCTGAGCCCGTCGACGCAGGGACACATCACCATCGCGGTCGGCGCAACCCGGTTGATCCAGCAGGCATCGTGGCCGGCGCCGGAGACGATGTTGCGATGCGAGTAGCCCAACCTCTCCGCGGCGTCGCGGATCGCCTTGACGCAATTCTCGTCGAAGGTGACCGGGTCGAAATGGCCGACCTGCTCGATCTCGTATTTGATGGCGAGCGCGTCGCAGATGGTGTCGATGCCTTCGCGGACGCGGCCGTCCATGGCATCGAGCACTTCCTTCTCCGGCGAGCGGATGTCGATGGTGAAAACCGTGCGCCCGGCGATGATGTTGCGCGAGTTCGGATAGGCCTGCATATGGCCGACCGCGCCGACGGCGTCGGGCTGGTAGTCCATGGCGATCTCGTGCACCAGCTCGATCACGCGCGCCATGCCGAGCCCGGCATTGCGGCGCTTGGGCATCGGCGTCGAGCCGGTATGCGCTTCCTTGCCGGTCAGCGTCACCTGCAGCCATTTCAGGCCCTGGCCGTGGGTGACGACGCCGATGTCGATGCCCTCGTCCTCGAGGATCGGCCCCTGCTCGATATGCAATTCGAAGAAGGCGTGGATCTTGCGCTCACCGACCTTCTCGGTGCCCTTCCAGCCGACGCGTTCGAGTTCCTCGCCGAATTTTTTGCCGTCCTTGTCGACATGCTGGTAGACGTCGGCCTGGTCGAGCACGCCGGCAAACACCCCGGACGCCATCATTGCCGGCGCGAAGCGCGCCCCTTCCTCGTTGGTCCAGTTGGTGACGACGATCGGGTGCCTGGTCTTGATGCCGAGATCGTTGAGCGAGCGCACGACTTCCAGCCCGCCCAGTACGCCGAGCACGCCGTCATACTTGCCGCCGGTCGGCTGCGTGTCGAGATGGCTCCCGACATAGACGGGCGGCAGGCTGGGATCGGTGCCTTCGCGGCGAGCAAACATCGTGCCCATCTCGTCGAGGCCCATTTCCAGCCCCGCGGCCTCGCACCAGCGCCTGAACAAATGGCGGCCCTCGCCGTCCTCGTCGGTCACGGTCTGGCGATTGTTGCCGCCGGCAATGCCGGGGCCGATCTTCGCCATCTCCATGATGGAATCCCACAAGCGGTCTGAATTGATTCGCAGATTTTCGCCGGGTGCGGCCATTTGCGGTTCCCATCTACACCAGAGGTCTTGTCGCCTCTTGAGTGGTTTGCATCCTGACCGTATGGTCAGCTTTCAGACTACACAACCTGACCAAGCGGTCAACGAGAATCTTGGGGAAGACATGGCTGAACCCACCCGCCCCATGCGGCGCCAGGACATAAGGCGGGAGAATGAAAAAGCCATTCTGCTCGCCGCCGAAAAGGTGTTCGCGGAGGCCGGGTTCGGCGGCGCCACGATGCAGTTGATTGCCGATCTGGCGGGGCTGCCAAAGGCAAATCTCCACTATTATTTCGCCACCAAGGAAGAGCTCTACCGGTCCGTCGTCCAGAACATTTTCGAAATCTGGCTGCAGGCGGCCAATTGCTTCGACGGGGCGGGCGGACCGATCGACGGCATCAGTGCCTATATCGACGCCAAGATGGAAATTTCGCGCCGCCACCCTGACGGCTCGAAGGTCTGGGCCTCCGAGGTAATGCACGGCGCGCCGGTGCTTCAGGACTATATGGAATCGACGCTGCGCGAATGGACCGACGGCCGCGTCGAGATCATCAGGCGCTGGATCGAGGAAGGCAAGATGGACCCGGTGGACCCGCGTCATCTGCTCTACATGCTCTGGGCCACAACCCAGCATTACGCCGACTTCGGCCACCAGATCGAGACGCTGAACGGCGGCAAATCCCTGTCCGACCGGCAATGGCGGGAAGCCAAGGAAAATATCAAGCGGGTGATCCTGACAGGTATCGGGGCGCTGCCCGCCTGAATCAGCCTCCTCAAGATCGGCGCGCCGGCGCCGACCTTATCCGGCTGCTTCACGGATACCCTCCCCTTAACGGGGATATCCGCACTGGTTCGTCAGTCGATCGACCTCAGCACGTCCCTGACATGATCGATCAGTTCGTTGATCTGGCCCTTGGTGATGATCAGCGGCGGCGACAGCGCGATGATGTCGCCGGTGGTGCGGATCAGCGCGCCGCGCTCGAAGGCTTTCACGAAAGCCGAGAAGGCCCGTTTGGTCGGGCTGCCGGCAATCGGCGCCAGCTCGATCGCGCCGATCAGGCCGATGTTGCGGATGTCGATGACGTGCGGCTCGCCCTTCAGCGAGTGCAGCGCATCCTCCCAGTAGGATGAGAGCTCCTCGCCGCGCGTCAGCAGGCCCTCTTCCTTATAGGTGTCCAAAGTGCCGAGCGCCGCCGCGCAGGCGATCGGATTGCCCGAATAGGTGTAGCCGTGGAAGAACTCGATCATGTGCTCCGGCCCGGTCATGAAGGCGTCGTGGATCTCCTTCTTCACGAACACCGCGCCCATCGGGATGACGCCGTTGGAGACGCCCTTGGCGGTGGTCATGATATCCGGCGTGACGCCGAAATAGTCCGCCGCGAACGGCGCGCCGAGACGGCCGAAACCGGTAATCACTTCATCGAAAATCAACAATATGCCGTGCTTGGTGCAGATTTCTCGAAGCTTCTGCAGATAGCCCTTCGGCGGCAGGATGACGCCGGTCGAACCGGCGACCGGCTCGACGATGACGGCCGCGATGGTCGATGCATCATGCAGCGTGACGAGACGCTCAAGCTCGTTGGCGAGCTCCGCGCCATGTTCCGGCACGCCCTTCGAGAACGCGTTCTTTTCCGGCAGATGGGTGTGTGGCAGATGGTCGACCCCGCCGAGCAACGTGCCGAACATTTTGCGGTTGGTGACGATGCCGCCGACCGAGATGCCGCCGAAATTGACGCCGTGATAGCCGCGCTCGCGGCCGATCAGCCGGGTGCGCGAACCCTCGCCCCTGACGCGGTGATAGGCGATCGCCATTTTCAGCGCTGTCTCGACAGATTCCGAACCGGAATTGGTGAAGAAGACATGATCCATGCCCTTCGGCGCGATGTCGACCAGGCGGTTCGCCAGTTCGAACACGATCGGGTGCCCCATCTGGAAGGCCGGCGCATAGTCGAGCTCGGCGGCTTGGTTCTGGATCGCCTCGGTGATCTTCGGCCGGCAATGGCCGGCGTTCACGCACCAGAGGCCGGCGGTGCCGTCGAGCACCTTGCGGCCGTCACTGGTCGTGTAGTGCATGTCCTTGGCGGACACGAACATGCGCGGCGCCTGCTTGAACTGCCTGTTTGCCGTGAACGGCATCCAGAATGCGCTGAGATCGTTCGGCGTGACTTTCAGCCGGTTGGACATGACCAAGACTTCCCCTTGTAACCTGTTTCGGTGCGGCCAACACTTGGTCTTTGCTGCGTTTTCGTGCTACGCAAATTTTTGACCGGTTGGACAAACGTTAGCACCGCCTGTCGGCGGTCAAGGGATTACTAGCGGAAATGCGGCATAAAAAGCGCGCTCCACAGCCTGACGAAAAACTGGTCCAGAGAATTGGTCCAGACAACCCGCGCGAAGACGGCCGGCAAGCGTGACCGCCGCGATGGAAGGCTCAGCTCCCCGCCGCACCCGCATCCAGCAGGAAAAGCGCGAGCTCATCCTGGAAGCCGCGCTCGAGGTCTTTTCCGCCAAAGGTTTTCGCGGCTCGACCATCGACCAGATCGCCGAAGCCGCCGGCATGTCGAAGCCCAACCTTCTCTATTACTTCCGCCGCAAGGAAGACATTCACGAGACGTTGATGCAGCGCCTGCTCGAAACCTGGCTGGCGCCGTTGCGCGAGCTCGACGACATCGGCGATCCGCTGACGGAGCTCAGAAGCTACATCCGCAGAAAGCTCGAAATGGCGCGCGATTTTCCGCGTGAAAGCCGGCTGTTCGCCAACGAGATCCTGCAGGGCGCGCCGCGCATCAAGCCGATGCTGGAAGGCGAGCTCAAGTCGCTGGTCGACGAGAAGGCCGCCGTCATCAAAGGCTGGATGCGCGCCGGCAAGATTGCCCGCACCGATCCCTGGCACCTGATCTTCTCGATCTGGGCGACGACGCAGCATTATGCCGATTTCGATGTCCAGGTGCGCGCCGTGCTCGGCGCCGACCGCGGCGGCGACGGCCGCTTCGAGGACGCGGCGCGGTTTCTGGAGCAGCTGTTCCTCGATGGGCTGAAGCCGAAGGGTTAGCGGTCGACCCACCGGTTCATCATTTCGTCATCCACGGGCGGAGCAAGGAGCGTAGCGACGCAGCGCAGACCCGAGGATGACGAAGCTCAGGGGGACCTCAGGCGCTGCGGCGTTCGGTCGGAAGGTCGTCGAGCAGCGTCTGCAGCTTGGCTACCGAATTCTGCTCCGCCAGCGGCGTGTAGACAATCAACCGCATGTCCGAGCCGTCGTCGATCGACAGGCTCATATGCTCGAATGTCATCGCGCCGGCGGTCGGATGCCGCAGATGCTTCAGGCCGGACAGGCGGTGCACCACATCGCGCTGCGGCCACCATTCGCGGAACTCGGGACTTGAGCGCATCATCAGCTCGATCAGCCGCTCGAAATCCGGATCGCCGGTGTATTTCGCGCTCTCGGCGCGGAACGCGGCAAGGGTTGCGCGCGCCAGTTGCTCCCAGTCCACCAGCAAATGCCGCCGATGCGGATCGGTGAACACGCCATGGATGATGTTACGGGCATCGCCCTCCAGCAGGCTGTAATCGCCAAAAATGGCGACGGCCGCGTCATTCCATGCCAGCACGTCCCAGCGCGGGCCGACGACATAGGCGGGCTGCAGGACCAGGCTCTGCAACATGTGCAGCAAGGGTCCCTCGACCTTTCCCGCAACGATGCGCCGCCGCTCCGGCTGCTGGCGGCCGGCGAGCGTGAACAAATGCCGCTGCTCGGCGCCGTCGAGCCGCAGCGCCTGGCAGAGCGCCGACAGCACCTCGACCGAGGGCCGCACGTCCCTGCCCTGCTCCAGCCAGGTGTACCAGGTCGTGCCGACGCCGGCGATCATCGCCACCTCCTCACGCCTCAGCCCGGGCGTGCGCCGCCGATGCCCGGCCGCGATGCCGGTATCCGAGGGCGACAGCCTTTCGCGGCGGGAGCGCAGGAAGGCGCCGAGTTCGCGCCGGCGGTGATCTTCAGGGGAATGGGCGATAGCATCCATGACCTCATTATAGCAGTATTGATACCAGGATAAAGTTTGAACTGTTTGGCGTGCGCGCTGTGTCCCATCTTTCCGTTCAGAGCAGCGTAAGGAGGCTCTGGACATGGAACTCAAGGATAAAACCATTCTCGTCACAGGCTCGACCGACGGCGTCGGCCGCGTGGTCGCCGAGAGGCTCGGCGCCGCCGGCGCCCACGTGCTGGTGCATGGCCGCGACGAGGGCCGCGGCAGGGCGACGGTCGCCGCCATAGAGGCCAAGGGCGGCAAGGCGGAATTTCTGGTCGCGGACCTCGCTTCGCTTGCCGAAGTGCGCCGCCTCGCCGAAGCCGTGCGCACAAGGACCGACCGGCTCGATGTTTTGATCAACAATGCCGGCGTCGGCACCGGCGGCCAGGGTGCCAAACGGCAGGTCAGCGCCGACGGCTATGAACTGCGCTTCGCCGTCAACTATCTCGCCGGTTTCCTGCTGATCTCGGAACTGCTACCCCTGCTCAACGCAAGCGCACCGGCGCGCATCGTCAACGTCGCCTCGGCCGGCCAGCAGGCCATCGACTTCGACGACGTCATGCTGACGCAGGGCTACAGCGGCGTGCGCGCCTACTGCCAGAGCAAGCTGGCGCAGATCCTGTTCACCATCGATCTGGCTGAACAGCTCGATGGCACCGGCATCACCGTCAACGCCCTGCATCCGGCAAGCTACATGGACACCACCATGGTCAGGCAGGCCGGGGTAACACCGTGGAGTTCGGTCGAGACCGGCGCCGACGCCATCCTCAACCTCGCGACGTCGCCGGCGCTCGAAGGACGCAGCGGCCGCTATTTCGACGGCCAACGGGAATCGCGCGCCGATGCGCAGGCCTATGACGAAAAGGCCCGCCGGCGGTTGCGCGCGCTCAGCCTCGAATTGACCGGCCAATCTTCTGCGACATCCAGGGAACAGCACTCATGAGCGACAACATCGAACACTGCGTCATCATCGGCGGCTCGTCCGGCATCGGCCTTGCTACAGCCAAACGGCTGGTCAGCCCCACAATGAAGGTGACGATCACCGGTCGCAATGAGGATAAGCTCAAAAGTGCCTGGGCGAGCCTTGGCGGCACTGTTGGCAAGACCGCTTTCGACGCGGCGAAGCCGGACGAGGTCCGGCAGTTCTTCGAGCGCCTCGGGCCGTTCGATCACCTGGTTCTCGCCGCAAGCGGCGGCAAGGGGCTCGGGCCGTTCGCGACCCTCGACCTTGCCGACCTCGGCAGCGGCGTCGACGAAAAGATCCGCCCGCAATTGTCCTGTCTGCAGGCGGCCTTGCCGACCTTGAACAAAGCCGGATCGGTCACGTTCATCTCGGCCGTCTCGGCACAGATTGCAGCGCCCGGCGTCGCCGGTATCGGCGCCATCAACGGCATGCTGCTCACCGTCGCGCCGATCCTGGCGGTCGAGTTGAAGCCGCTGCGCGTCAACGTCGTGGCGCCCGGTGTCATCGACACGCCCTGGTGGGATTTTCTGCCGCACGAACAGCGTCAGGCGGTGTTCGCTGAATATGCCGGCAAGACGCCGGTCGGCCGCATCGGCCGCGCCGAGGATGTCGCCGACGCGATCGCCTTCCTGGTCTCCAACGGCTTCATGACCGGCCAGGTGCTGACCTGCGACGGCGGCCTGCGCTACGCCGCCTGAACGGCAGATAGATCAACTGGAGATGAAACCGGGCAAGAAGGCGAATACCATCAGCCCGGCAACGACCGCATACCAGATAACGAGGTGGACCGCCTTCGTCAGCGGGCGGCCCACTTCGCGTGCCCGCTTTGGGTGAAGGGGATCGTACATCACTTCGACTGGCGCGCCGACATTCCTGGTCGTTCTGCTGACCGGCAGATGCGACTCGAAACGCCACGTCTTGCCCTGTCGGTCGGCGAATTCGATGACCGGCGTGTCCGGCCCGTCGCTCGATTTGTCGATGCTTGTCACCTTGCCGGTGGCAAAGGCGCCGCGTCGCCTGAGCACGATGTCGCCATAGGTCTGTATGGCGACGAGCACCAGGAAGAAGACGCCGCACAGGAAGCACCATATCTGGATATCGCTCGGATGCCCGCCAAGCGCTTCCGCGACTACCCGGAACGGAAACAGCGCCTGGTGGAAGGCCTCCGAAACGCGTGCCCAGAAACTGGTCCAGCTCTGCTCCATAGCCGCTCCCACGCGCGAAACCGGATTATTTCATAAAGGACAATCGCAACGGAGCGATTAACACTATGGCATCAATTGCTCCGAATCCGCCGGCCAGAAATCAACTGACATGTCGTTGATCTCGCAATGAAAAGACGCGCGGACCGTTGCCGGTCCGCGCGCCTGTGGAAGGTCTCAGGCGGCCTTAGCGGTCGGCATCGGATGGATGGCGTGGAACGGGATGGAAAGCCGGTTCCAGATGTTGATCATGCCGATCGCCACTGACAGCTTGACCAGTTCCTCTTCCGAAAAATGCTCGAGCGTTCGTGCATAAAGGTCGTCCGACACGCCGTTGTCGGCGATCTTCGTCACCGCTTCGGTCCATGCGAAGGCGGCGCGCTCGCGCTCGGAAAACAGCGGCGATTCCTTCCAGGCCGCGACCAGATAGAGCCGCTGCTCGGTCTCGCCGTCGCGCCTGGCCTCGCGGCTGTGCATCTCGACGCAGTAGGAGCAGCCATTGATCTGCGACGCCCTGAGTTTGACCAGGTGCAACAGGCCAACCTCGAGCCCGCATTCGTCGACCGCCTTGTTGAGCGCCGATACCGCTTTCATAAGCTCGGGTGCCTTGGCGAAGAATTGCAGTCTCGGTTTCATCGTCTTTCCTTTCACGATCTGGCGGGGGTTTGTTTGGTTGGGTTGGATTTCTGCGGCCGCTGGTGGCGCTCGACAAAGGCGCAGCTTGCGGCAAAGGCGCGGGGATCGCCTTCCGCGGCATATTCCGCCACGATATCGGACAGCCTGGTTTCAGCGAGCACAGCCCGATAGGCGCTCTCGGCCCAGAGCATCGCGGCATTGACGCCGCACGGTTTGATATAGGCCGAAGCATCCAGCTTGACAGGACCGTTGCGGCGGATTTCGCCACAACGGAATGCAGGCTCCCGGCCTTCGATGGCCAGCACGATATCGAGCAGCGTGATGCGCTCGGCCGCTCGCGCCAGCCGGTAGCCGCCAGCCGGCCCTGGCACCGATTCAAGGATGCGCGCCGCCGTGAGCTGGTTGAGATGCTTGAGCAGGTAGCTCGGCGACAACCCGAACGATTCCGCAAGGGCCGCGCCCGGCATGGTGCTGTTGCCAGCGACGCTGGCCAGCGTCGCCGCGCAGTGAATAGCCGCCTCAACGCCCTCGCCCAGCTTCATCGTGCCGACCTCCAATTCATGGATACATTTTATCGTGGATAATTTCTATCTGTAATAGGAAAAATGAAAAACGGCGCCCGAAGGCGCCATCTTTTTCGCTCGAATTGTGCGCCCCTATTCGGCGGCTACCTTGGCCATCGGATTGTTCGGATGCGTCGTCCAGTTGGCGTAGACCGGCGACACCGGCTTGCCGGTGCGCTGGTCCATCGCGCCCGCTGTAAGCGGCTCCATGGTGATGCATCCCTCAACCGGGCAGACATTGACGCAAAGATTGCAGCCGACGCACTCGGCCTCGATCACCTCGAAGTGCCTGGCGCCGTTTACCATTGCGGTGATCGCCTGGTGCGAAGTGTCCTCGCAGGCGATGTGGCAGCGGCCGCATTTGATGCAGGCATCCTGGTCGATACGCGCCTTGGCGACATAGTTGAGGTTGAGATACTGCCAGTCGGTGACGTTGGGCGTGGCGCGACCGATGATGTCGGAAAGCGAGGCATGACCCTTCTCGTCCATCCAGTTCTCCAGACCGGCGATCATCTCCTGCACGATCTTGAAGCCATAGGTCATCGCCGCCGTGCAGACCTGCACGTTGCCGGCGCCGAGCGCCATGAATTCGGCGGCATCCCGCCAGGTGGTGATGCCGCCGATGCCGGAGATCGGCAGGCCGTGCGTTTCCGGATCGCGCGCGATCTCGGCCACCATGTTCATGGCGATCGGCTTCACCGCCGGGCCGCAATAGCCGCCATGCGACCCCTTGCCGTCGATGGTCGGCTGCGGCGCGAAACTGTCGAGATCGACGCCGGTGATCGAGTTGATGGTGTTGATCAGCGACACCGCGTCCGTGCCGCCGGCCAGTGCCGCGCGCGCGGGCTTGCGCACATCGGTGATGTTGGGCGTCAGCTTGGTGATGACCGGCATGCGGGTATTCTGCTTGCACCAGCGCACCACCATTTCGATGTATTCGGGCACCTGGCCGACGGCCGCACCCATGCCGCGTTCCGACATGCCGTGCGGGCAGCCGAAATTGAGCTCGATGCCGTCGGCTTCCGTGTCCTCGACCACCGGCAGGATCGCCTTCCAGGCATCCTCGACGCAAGGAACCATCAGCGAGACGACGATGGCACGGTCCGGCCAGTCCTTCTTGACCTGCTTGATCTCACGCAAATTGACCTGCAGGTCGCGGTCGGTGATGAGCTCGATGTTGTTGAGGCCAAGCAGGCGGCGATCGGCGCCCCAGATCGCGCCGTAGCGCGGCCCGTTGACGTTGACGACCGGCGGGCCCTCCTCGCCCAGCGTCTTCCACACCACGCCGCCCCAGCCGGCCTTGAAGGCGCGTTCGACGTTGTAGGCCTTGTCGGTCGGCGGCGCCGAGGCCAGCCAGAACGGATTGGGCGACTTGATGCCGACGAAATTGTTACGGATGTCTGCCATGCTCATGCCCTCCCATTAGAGGCCAGTGCCCGATGGATGGATTCGGCGGCGTCGCGCCCTTGAGCCACCGCCGAGACCGTCAGATCGTCGCCGCCGTAGATGCAGTCGCCGCCGGCCCAGACCTTTGCCAGCGACGTGCGGCCTTCGGCATCGACCTTGATGCGGCCGCCTTCGAGCTCGATCTGCTCACCGCTGCCGTTGAGATGAGCCGGCACGAAGCTCTGGCCGATCGCCTTGAACACCTGATCGGCGTTGAGCCGCAGCGTTTCACCGGTGCCGGCGAGCTTGTCGCCGCTGATCGCGGTATATTCGAGCTCGATGGCCGATACCTTGCCGTTTTCGGCAATGACGCGTTTCGGCTGCAGCCAGTGACGTATGCTGACGCCGTTGGCGGCTGCCAGATCCTGCTCGAAACCGGAGGCATTCATATGCTCCTGGCCGCGCCGGTAACAGACCGTCACCTCTTCGGCGCCGAGCAGCTTCGACTGCACCGCGGCATCGATCGCCGTCATGCCGCCGCCGATGACGACGACGCGCCGGCCGACCGGCAGGCTGGAAAGGTCGCTCGCCTGGCGCAGCTCGGCGATGAATTCCACGGCATTGGCAACGCCGTCGGCATCCTCGCCGTCGGCGCGCAGCGCGTTGATGCCGCCAAGCCCAAGTCCGAGGAACACCGCATCGTAGTTGCGCATAAGATCCGACAGCTGGAAGTCGCGGCCGAGCGCCTTGCCGTTCTGGATGTCGATGCCGCCGATCGCGGTCACATAGTCGACCTCGGCCTGGGCGAAGTCGTCGACGCTCTTATAGGCGGCGATGCCATATTCGTTGAGGCCGCCGGCCTTCGGCCGCGCTTCCAGGATCGTCACGTCATGGCCGTGGCGGGCAAGTCGATGCGCCGCCGCCAGCCCCGAAGGCCCGGCGCCGACCACGGCGACCGTCTTTCCGGTCGCCTCGGCGCGCTTGTAGAACTGCTTGTCCTCGCTCATGGCGACATCGGTGGCGTAGCGCTGCAGCCGGCCGATCTGCACCGGCTTGCCTTCGGCCACTTCGCGCACGCAGACTTCTTCGCATAGCGTCTCGGTCGGGCAGACGCGGGCGCACATGCCGCCGAGGATGTTCTGGTCGAAAATCGTCTTGGCCGAACCCAGCGGATTGCCGGTCGCGATCTGCCGGATGAACAGCGGGATATCGATCGAGGTCGGACATGCGTTCATGCACGGCGCGTCGTAGCAGAAATAGCAGCGGTCGGATTCGACCAGCGCCTCGTGATGGTCGAGCGGCGGGTGCAGGTCGGAAAAATTGTCGGCATATTGCTCGGAAGACAGCCGGCCGCCGGCAATGCCTTCGATGAAATGACCAGTCGCCATTCCAGTTCCCCTTGTTGTCGTTTTGAGGAAGGCTAGCACGTTTTATTTTTTTATCAATTGGTCAATTTTCGGTCAAGTCACTGTATTGTTTACATAAGAACATGACAATAGAACTCATGTTATAGCGACTTCCGGAACCGACGGCTCGCTGCCTGCGATTCTGTGGCCATGGATCGACCGGATCTCGTCCGCGACCAGTTCCTGCAGGCGCCACAGCTTGCGGTCATGAATGCCGAAGGTCTCGAGGTGGCTGACGGTGTTGTAGAGGTACTCGGCGCCCGAACCGACATGGCCGCAGGCGCGCGCCAGTACCCCTGCCACCTTCTCGAGCGGCTGCCTGAGAGAGGTACCCTTGCCGGTCACCCCGACCCAGAAACCCAGCACCCGAAGCGGCCCTTGGGCCGTGCGCACAGGAATCCATCGCACCGAACTGACGCTCTCATGGTCGTCGACTTCACGCCGCAGCAGTCTTTCGATCTGGGCAGGTTTTTCGCCATTGGGAAGACGGTAGATGACACCGTCGCAGCGCCCGCCGCGTTCCAGCGCCATCATCAGCCCCGGCTGCGCGGCGCTGCCTCTCCAGCGGACCATGTCCAGGCAGAAGGAGCGATGCCAGCCATGGGCCGAAGCCCGCTGCCGCTCGACGGATTCGAAGGCCGGCTTCCAGATCAGCGAGCCGTAGGCGAAAACCCAGAGCGGTCCCTCGTCGGCTTCACCGGCAAGGCGCAAGGCAAGCGTTCGGTAATCCTCATCGCTCAATTGCGTCCACTGCCCGCTCGGGCCAGGATCGACCTCCTCCCGTTGGCACAAGGCGACAAGCTCAGGCGTGAGCGACATTCGACGCATGGAAACGCAAGCCCCTCTTTGGCGGCAGCAAAGTCGAAAACCGTGGGCCACGCAAGGCGCAGCGCCTTGCCGTCCTCGAATTCTGGTCCAGATGTCGGATTTCTGTCGCCAGGATCGTCCTAGGATGGATCGAACCGCGATCGCTGCCTGAACCGGTGAGGAGACCGACCATGCCGAATGCCCCGAAACCCTTCTTCTGGTACGAACTGATGACCACCGACCTCGACGCCGCCGAGGCCTTTTATACCGCCGTTGTCGGCTGGAAGGCCGAGCCCTTCGACAAGGCGCCCGGCATGCCCCGCTACATCGTCGTGAATTCCGCCGGGCGCGGCGTCGGCGGGCTGATGACGATGCCGGAAGACGCCGCCAAGATGGGCATGCCGCCCGCATGGCTCGGCTACATCCACACCAAGGATGTCGACGCCTCGACGAAGGCGCTGCAAGAGGCCGGCGGCGCTGTCCATCGCGCGCCGGACGACATCCCGGGCGTCGGCCGCTTCGCGGTCGTTGCGGACCCTCAAGGGGCGACCTTCATGTTCCTGCAACCCAACCAGCCTGATCAGCCGCCGGTGCCGGCGACCACGCTGGGCCATGTCGGCTGGCATGAGCTCTACACCTCTGACTGGAAGGCCGCTTTCGACTTCTATTCAAGCCAGTTCGGTTGGACCAGCGCTGGCCAGTTCGACATGGGCGAGATGGGCATCTACAAGACTTTCGGCGCCGGCCCCGAATCCGGCGGCGGCATCATGAACAAGCCGCCGCAGATCCCGGTCGCCGTCTGGCAGTTCTATTTCAACGTTGATGCCATCGACGCCGCCGCCAAGCGCGTCACCGACAATGGCGGCAAGGTGCTGATGGGACCGATGGACGTGCCGAGCGGCCAGTGGATCATCCAGTGCCAAGACCCGCAAGGCGCGCATTTCGCGTTGCTCGCCCCGGTTCGATAGCAACCTACTCCATGGGCTGGCGCCGGATCACTCCGGCGTCAGCACCGCCACCTTCAGATCGGCCTTCTTCGCACCGCTGAGCTGGATGATCGCGGCGCCGCCCGCGAGCTTGAAGCGCAAGCTCTTGCGAATGCCCGGGCAGTTCTTCACGCCGCTGAAAGCCGCGGATTTCACGGTCTTGCCATCCTGCACCACATCGATCCAGGCGTCGTCGGACAGGCTGAACTGGAGCTCGCCTTCAGGTGGTACGGTCACCCTTGCCGTCGCACCGAACGTGCCGGCTGCCGGCGCATGTCCCGGCGGCACTTCAAAGCTGATCGTGTCGACCGCCGCGAGTGAGAAATCGACCGCTTCCCCGACCGTCAGGGCAGCACCCGACTGCGCGGCGGGTGCCGACGGAAACAGGGCCTGCTCGCGTTCAACTGGCCATTTGAAGGCATCGCAGCCGGTATCGGCGGCTAAGGCGAAGCTGGTGCCTGCAAGGATTGCGAACAGGCTGATGACGACTTTTTTCATGGCAACGGGAGCTCGCATGGTTGGTTATCCACGTATCAATACAACCACGGAGATACTAATGCAACCATGGCGAGAAAAAATTGGAAGGTGAAACCATTTCCACTCACCGACTGTTGATGGCAGGCGATGGGAAGTGAGTGGTCGATTGCCGGGCGATATTTTATGGCCGGTCGCGGGGTTAAATGGAGCTTTGCATGAAGTTTTTCGAAGGCCTTGCCCAGTACCGGCCGCAGGCGCTGGGTGTGCTGCGCATCATGACCGCGCTGCAGTTCATCGAGCACGGCACCCAAAAGCTGTTCAATTTTCCTCCCGGCGCCCATGCCGGGGCCCTGACCGGACTGGCGCTGTCGTCCGGCATTCTCGAATTCGCCGGCGGCATCCTTTTGGCGCTTGGCCTCTTCACCCGCCCGGTCGCGTTCCTTTTGGCCGGAGAAATGGCGATCGCCTATTTCATGGCGCACATGCCGCGCGACTTCTTCCCCGTCAACAACGGCGGCGACTCGGCGATCTCCTTCTGCTTCATCTTCCTCTATCTGGTCTTCGCCGGATCTGGCGCCTTCGCGCTGGACAACCGCCGCAGCTGAAAAAAGATGCGCAGCCAGTGCATGTCGCCCAAAAGTGCTCAGCGGTTTTGGGACAACGACATGCACAAAGCCAAGCGCCTGAGGCGCATCGGCGAAGCCGCGGCGCTTCAGGCACGCATCCGCTCGAAATTGGCGTCGAACAGCGGCGCCGCCTGAATGCGCGCCGCATGGCGCTTGCCGAGGATCTCGATCTCGAACCCGTCCGGCTTGTCGGCGATTTCCTTCGGCACATAGCCCATGGCGACCGACTTCTTCGAATTGTGCGCATAGCCGCCGGACGTGACCCAGCCGCGCACGACGCCGTCGTGCCAGATCGCCTCGTCGCCGATCACATCGGCATCGGTGGCGTCGACGACGAAGGCGCGCAGCCTGAGCTTGCCGCCCTCTCTGCGCTCGGCGAGCGCTGCTTCCTTGCCGACGAAATCGGCGTCCTTGCCGTAGGCGACGAACCGGTCGAGCCCGGCCTCGAGCGGTCCGTAGATCGGCCGGTATTCACGCGCCCATGAGCCGTAATTCTTTTCCAGCCTCAGCGCGTTGAGCGCCCGCGAGCCGAACAGCCCGATGCCGAATTCCTCGCCTGCCTTGGCCAGCGCCTGGTAGGCGGCACGCTGATATTCCGGCGCCACCCAGATCTCATAGCCGAGATCGCCGGTGTAGCTGACGCGACCGACGAGACACGGCGCCATGCCGATGTCCATCCTGGCCACCGCCATGAAGGGGAATGCCGCGTTGGAGATATCAGCGCGGGTGACCTTGGCCAGAACCTCCCTCGCTTTCGGTCCCGCGATGGCGAGGCCGGTGAGCTTCTGCCCCACCGCCTCCATTTGCACCGAGCTATCCTTTGGCAGATGCGCTTCGAACCAGCGCATATGGTACTGCTCGGCGATGCCGGAACCGGCGATGAACCATTCGCTGTCGTCGATATTGGCGAGCGTGAAATCGCCGATCAGCCTGCCATCTTCCTTGAGCATCGGCGTCAGCGTCATCCGGCCACGCCTGGGCAGCTTGCAGGCAAGCATACGGTCGAGCCAGGCAACCGCCCCTTCGCCCGTCACCTTGTATTTGGCGAAATTCGAAATCTCCGACAGGCCGACGCCGTCACGCACGGCCGCGACTTCCGTGCCGACATGGTCGAAATCGGTCGAGCGCCGCCACGAGAACTCATCCTTGACGCCTTCCGGCGCGTACCACAGCGGCACCTCCAGCCCGTAGGACACACCCCATTGCGCACCCTTGGCCGACAGCGTGTCGTAGACTGGCGTCGTCTTGAGCTGACGGCCGGCGGGCAGTTCCTCGTTCGGGAAGCGGATCGAAAAGCGCCGCGAATAATTCTCGCGCACCTTGGCGTTGGTGTAGGCCATCGTCGCCCAGTCGCCGTAGCGCGCCACGTCCATGGCCCAGATATCCGCGCCGGGATCGCCCTCGATCATCCAGTTGGAGAGCGCGAGGCCAACGCCGCCGCCCTGTGAGAAGCCGGCCATCACGCCGCAGGCAACCCAGAAGCCCGGCAGGCCGCGCACCGGACCGACCAGCGGATTGCCGTCCGGCGCGAAGGTGAAGGGGCCGTTGATGATCTGCTTGATGCCGGTCTTTTGGAAGGCGGGGAAGTGACGGAAGCCGACTTCCAGCGACGGCGCGATGCGGTCGATGTCCGGCTCCAGCAGCTCGTGGCCGAAATCCCACGGCGTGGAGAACTCGGACCAGACCTTGTTGGCTTTCTCATAAGTGCCCATCAGCATGCCGCCGCGCTCCTGGCGCAGATAGAGCTCGCCGTCGAAGTCGACAGCGTGGATGATCTCGGTGCCGGTCTTGGCGTTCCAGTCGGCAACCTCCGGCATGTCCTCGGTGATCAGGTACATGTGCTCCATGGCCAAAACCGGCAGTTCGAGCCCGACCATACGACCGACCTCTCGCGCCCACAGCCCGCCGGCGTTCACGACATGCTCGGCGATGATGTCGCCCTTGTTGGTGATGACGCGCCATAGCCCGTCGGGACGACGCACGATGTCCTCGACCTTGGTGAAGCGCTCGACCTCGGCGCCCAGCTTCCGCGCCGCCTTGGCATAGGCATGGGTCACGCCCGACGGATCGAGATGGCCGTCCTCCTTGTTGCGCACTGCGCCGACGAACTGGCCGGGGTCGATGAGCGGCATCAGTTCCGCCGCCTCCTTCGCCGAGATCACCTCGAGGTCGATGCCGAGATAGCGGCCCTTCGACACCATGCCGCGCAGCCAGTCGAGCCGCGCCTCGGTCGCGGCCAGAAGCACGCCGCCCGTGAGGTGCACGCCCGTCGCCTGTCCCGAAAGCTCCTCGATCTCCTTGTAGAGCGAGATCGTGTATTTCTGCAGCTTGGCGACGTTGGGGTCGCCATTGATGGTGTGCATGCCGCCCGCCGCATGCCAGGTCGACCCGGAAGTCAGCTCGTCACGCTCCAACAGCACGACGTCGGTCCAGCCATGGCGGGCAAGATGAAACAGCACCGAGCATCCGACGACACCGCCGCCGATGACCACGACCTTTGCATGCGACTTCATGGGTTTTTTCTCGTTAGTTCAGTGAGTTGGGACCATAGGATGAATCGGAAAGGAAGTGCCAAGGCACCCCCTCTGGCCTGCCGGCCATCTCCCCCTCAAGTGGGGAGATCAGCAGCGGCAACCTCGCCGCCCATTTTTCAAGGTTGACGATTGGCGAAGGCAAATAGGACAGCCAATCTCCCCCCTTGAGGGGGAGATGTCCGGCAGGACAGAGGGGGGTGCCTCGCGCCGACGCTAAAGTCACGGCTCACCCTGCCCGATCGCTTCCTTGCGGCGCGCCATATAGGCTTCGAGCGCTTCGCGCACGGCAGGATCCATGGCCGGTTGGATATACTCCTCCAGCGCTTTCTTCCACAGCCGCGTCGCGCGTGCCGTCGTATCGAGCCCGCCGGCCTCCTGCCATGCCTCGTAATTCTGCCAGTTGGAGAGCATCGGTTGATAGAAGGCGGTGGCGTAGCGCTCCAGCGTATGCGGCTCGCCGAAGAAATGGCCGCCTGTCGGCACCGCGCCCAGTGCCTCCACCGCCAACTCGCCCTCGTCGACGACGATCGGCCGCAGGAATTCCATCATGTGCTGAATCATCTCGACGTCGATGATGAGCTTTTCGAACGATGCCGTCAGCCCGCCTTCCTGCCAGCCGGCGGCGTGGTAGACGAGATTGCCGTGGCCGAGCACCGCGCCCCACAAAGCCATCAACGTCTCGTAGGCGCCCTGCGCGTCGGCGGCGTTCGAGGCCGATCCCGGCGTCGTGCGGTATGGCAGGTTGTAGCGCCGTGCCAGCTGCCCGGAGGCGATGTTGGCCTTGGTGTTTTCCGGCGTGCCGAAGGCCGGCGCGCCCGACTTCATGTCGACATTGGAGGTGAAGGCACCATACATCACCGGCGCGCCGGGACGCACCAGCTGCGTCAGCACGATACCGAACAGCGCTTCGGCATTCTGCTGCGCTAGCGCGCCGGCAAGCGTCACCGGGCTCATCGCGCCCATCAGCGTGAACGGCGTCACCGCCACCGACTGGCCGTATTCGGCCATGGTCATCAGCCCTTCAGCCATCATCTCGTCGAAGCGGCGCGGCGAGTTGACCGAAATGATGGTGGCGATACCCGGATCCTCGGCCATCTGCTCCAACGTCAGCCCGCGCGAAATTGCCATCATCTCGATACCGTCGAGCGCCCTGCCCCGCCCGATCGCCGAAACGTGGAAACATTTGTCGGTCAGCGTCAGATTGGCGAAATAGGTGTCCATGTGCCTTGTGTTCGCCGGCAGCTCGATCGGCGCGCAGACCTGGTTGCCCAGCATGTGGATGCAGTTGAAATGCTGCGCCAGCCGGACGAGGTCCGAGTAATCTGCGAGGTTGCCGGCGCGGCGGCCGCGCTCCATGTCATGCACATTGGGCGGGCCGGCTACGAGCGTGAAGTTGATGGTGCTGCCGCCAAGATGAATTGTATGCGCCGGATTGCGTGGCGTAAGCCGGTAGGCCGAGCGCGTCGACCTTAGCGCCTCCTCGACCATGCCGCGATCGATGCGCACATTCATCGCGCCATGGTCGATCTTGGCGCCGGCACGCTCGAACAGCGAGAGCGCCCGTGGGCTCATCACCTCGATGCCGAAGGTCTCCAAAATATGCATCGATGCCTGGTGGATGGCTTCGATCTGGTCGGCCGACAGCAGCGCCATCGGCGGATAAGGATTCTCTACCCGCCGCGGCGGCAGTTGCGGAATGGCGGCTGGCCCGCGGTTGCTGGTGCGCTCGGCGCCGCGCTTGCGTCTTGGTTCGCTCATGCGCGCATCAGAGCGCCAGCGTCACACGCGAGCTGTCAGGAATTCGCCATTTGCCGGCGTGATTTTAGCCAAGGCGGCATTTTTCGAAACCAATGAAAAGAATAGCGACACGGATAGTCGTAATATCGATAGTCGTTCTTTCGCACCTTTCAGGTCCACGTTAAGGATCCAAGCAAGACTCCTTTTATGATTTCGGCCTATTCGTCTTCCAATGCATAGGTCGAGTTTTAGTAAAATTGTCGCTGTCTCCGTGCTGCTGGCGCTTTCGGCCTGCGCGACGGCGCCCAGTCACATCAACAACGTCTGCGCCGTCTTCGACCAGAATGACGGCTGGTTCGACAACTGGCAGGCGGCCGCCGAGCGCAGCTCACAGAAATACGGCATTCCCGTCCCCGTGCTGATGGCGACGGTGCGCAAGGAATCAGGCTTCAAGAGCAATGCCCGCCCGCCGCGCACCAAGCTGCTCGGCTTCATCCCGTGGACGCATGTCTCGAGCGCCACAGGCTACTCGCAGGCGCTCGACGGCACCTGGTCGCAATATCAAAGCAAGACCGGCAACTGGACGGCGCGCCGCACGAAATTCTCCGACGCTGTCGATTTCGTCGGCTGGTACCACTCCAAGACCGCCGATACATTTGGAGTCGCGCGCAACGACACCTACAATCTTTACCTGGCCTATTATCTCGGCTGGACCGCCTATGGCCGCGGCAATCGCGGCGATGGCGGCGTTCAAGGCTACGCGCGCGCCACCGATCAGATGGCCCGCGATTACGAGGCGCAGCTACGGCAATGTGGAAATTAGCACCCTTCTGGGTTTAGTGCCGCCTTGTCGTGTCCTTCGGCTTTGAAACACCGGTTTCCGATGTCTCGTCGCGGACTTCGTGGCGACGGGCTTTGAGCACCGCGTCGTTCTCCTCGACGCCCTCTCCGACTGCATCGGCTTCCGCGCTGGCCTTCTTGCCCCGCGGACGCTGTGGCGGTGAACCCGCAAATCCCGGCCCTTCGCCGTGCGGCGCGTCTCCCGGCACACCCTCATGCGCGGCATGTTCCTTGTCGAACTTGATGACCGGCTCCATCTTGGCTAGCTCGTCGTCCGAAAGCCAGCACAGGCTCATATGGCCGTCGCCGAGATTCTTCACCGGCGGCACTTTCGTCTCGCACAGATTGTCCGGCACCAGCTTCTTGTAGCCGCAGCGCGTCTGGAACGGACAGCCGGTCGGCGGGTTCATGGCCGACGGGATGTCGCCTTCCAGCACGATGTGCTTCTTGACCACGCTGGTGTCGGCGATCGGGATCGCCGACAGCAGCGCCTCGGTATAGGGGTGGTAAGGCGGCGAGAAGATCTGGTCTGTCGTCCCCTGCTCGACGATGTAGCCGAGATACATGACGACGACGCGGTCGGCGATATAGCGCACCACCGACAGATCGTGGCTGATGAACAGCATCGTCGTCTTGTTCTTGCGCTGGATGTCCATCAGCAGCTCGGTCACCGCCGCCTGCACCGAGACGTCGAGCGCCGAGACCGGCTCGTCGGCCACCACCACCTTGGCGTCGCCGGCAAACGCGCGCGCCACGCCGATGCGCTGCTTCTGGCCGCCGGACAGCTGGCGCGGCTTGCGGGTCTCGAAGGCCCGCGGCAGCTTCACCAGGTCGAGCAGTTCCAGCATGCGCTTGCGCCGCTCGGCGACATTCTTGCCGACCTTGAACTTCTCCAGCGTGCGGATGATCTGCGATCCGACGGTGTGGCTGGGGTTCAGCGTGTCGAACGGGTTCTGGAACACCATCTGGATCGACGACACCGTATCGACACCGCGTTTCTCGATGCCTGTCGACTGGATTTCCTTGTTGGCTAGGCTCACCGTACCGGAGCTGGCGGTCTCCAGACCGAGCAGGACCTTGGCCAGCGTCGACTTTCCGCAGCCGGACTCGCCGACGATCGCCACGGTCTCGGACTCGCGCGCGGTGAACGAGATCGTTTCGTTGGCCTTGACGACACGGCCTTCGCTGGAGCCGAACACTTCGCTGCCGCCGACCTTGTAGTATTTCTTGAGGTCCTGGATTTTCAGCACCGGCGCGCCGGGCTCGACCTTTTCATTGACCTTCTTGGCGCCGGGCGGCAGCGCCTCCCAGTCGATCTCGTTGAAGCGCACGCAGCGCGAGAAATGCCCCTCATGGCCGTCGACCGGAATCATCGGGATTTCGGCGGCGTTGCAGACCCCCTCGACGAAATGGTGGCAGCGCGGCCCGAAATTGCAGCCCTTCGGCCGCTCATGCGGCAGCGGCAACTGGCCGGGGATGGAGATCAGCGGCCGCGAATTCTTGTCGGCGCCGGGCAGTGGGATCGAGCGGAACAGCCCTTGCGTATAGGGATGACGCATCCGGTCGAACACGTCCTCGATCTTGCCGGTCTCGACGGCCTCGCCGGAATACATCACCGTGATTCGGTCGCAGGTCTCAAGGATGAGGCCAAGATTGTGCGACACGAAGATCATCGAGGTGCCGAACTTCTCGCCCAGCCCCTTGACCAGTTCCACGATGCCCGCCTCGACGGTGACGTCGAGCGCGGTGGTCGGCTCGTCGAGCAAAAGCAGCGCCGGCTTGGACAGCAGCGCCATGGCGATGACGATGCGCTGTTGCTGGCCGCCGGAAAGCTGATGCGGATAGGAGCGCATCATGCGCTCGGGATCGGGCAGCCTCACCGCCCGCACCATCTCCAGCGCGCGGCCATGCGCCTCTTCCTTCGAAACCTTGTCGTGGATCAGCGGCACTTCCATCAACTGCTGGCCGATCTTCATCGCCGGATTGAGGCTCGCCATCGGCTCCTGGTAGATCATGGCGATCTTGTTGCCGCGGATGGCGCGCAACTCCTCCTCGGAGAGCTCGCCCATGTCCTTGCCCTGGAATTTGATGCGCCCGCCGACGATCTTCCCGATGTTGGACAGGTCGCGCATGATACCGAGCGACACGGTCGACTTGCCGCAGCCGGACTCGCCGACGATGCCCATCGCCTCGCCCGGCATCACCGTGCAGGAAAAATCCATCACGGCCGGAATTTCGCCCTTGCGGGTGAAGAAGGAGATCGAAAGGTTCTCGATCTCGATGATCGGCCCGTTGGTCGGCCCATTGGTCGGCTTGCCTGGATCTCGAACTGCCTCGTTCATGGGTCGCTCCAATCCTTGGTTCTTGAAAGATGGGGGTCTCAGACCCCGCCATCAATCCTTCATTGACTGTTCACGCAGCGAATCCGCCAGCAGGTTCAGTCCCAGCACGAATGACATCAGGGCGATCGTCGGCGGTAACGCCGGGTGAATGAAGGAACGCAGCAGGCGGCTGGCGTCCTTGATCGCGGTGCCCCAGTCGGGGCTTTCCGGCGCCAGACCAAGGCCGAAATAGCCGAGTGTTCCGAGCAGGATGGTCGTGTAACCGATGCGCAGACAGGCATCGACGATCAGCGGACCGCGCGCATTGGGCAGTATCTCCCACAGCATGATGTACCAGGGCGATTCACCGCGCGTCTGCGCCGCCGCAACATAGTCGCGCGTCTTGATGTCCATGGTGAGCCCGCGCACGATTCGGAACACGCCCGGGCTCGAGGCGAACACCACCGCCACGAAGATGTTGAGCTGGTTGGGATCGATGTGGACGATGTGCAGCGGATCCTTGTCGAAGACCAGGCCCGTATAGATCCAGCCGCCGACGATCAGCGTGATGCCGAGCAGGATATAGAGCCGGTCCGGCCGGTTCTTGTAGCGGGTCCAGAACAGGACGCTGAAGAAGATGATCGGGAACAGGAAGAACAACCCCGCCATCGCGTAGGGGATCGGCGTGTCCATGATGCCCGGTGTCACCAGGAGGTAGAACAACAGGATAACCGGGAAGGCCAGCACCAGATTGGCCAGGAACGACAGCAGCGTATCGATCTTGCCGCCATAGTAACCGGCCGGCAGGCCGAGCGTAATGCCGACCATCAGCGCGAAGCCGGTGGCGGCCGGCGCGATGATCAGCACGATCTGGCTGCCATAGACCATGCGCGAGAACACGTCTCTGGCAAGCTTGTCGCCGCCGAAATAGTAGACGAGCTTCGACGTCGGCTCGATCGCGCCGGGCAGCGTGTCCTTCATCACCGAGACCTGCGCCAGCGGATCGAAGGGCGAGATGGTGGAGGCGAAAATCGCCGTGAACAGCCAGAACAGGCAGATGAAGACGCCGGCAATGCCGACGCCGCTGTCGAAGAGCTGGCCGTAGAGGCCGAGCCGCTTCTTGTAGGTGAAGCTGGTGCCCATCACCAGGATGAGCCCGACCCATACCGGCCAGAAGCGCCAGAGCACGCCGATAACGATGTCGAAGGCGTTGATATATTCGGTTTGCATCGGCTTGCCCCTACTGAACCCTGATACGCGGATTGAGAAACGCGTAGCCGACATCCGAGATGAGCTGCGTGATCAGCACGATGAACACCGAGACCAGCGAGCATCCGAGCAGAAGATCGATGTCGTTGTTGCCGGCGGCTTCGACCAGCGTGTAGCCAAAACCCTGGTAGCGGAACATCACCTCGACGATGACGACGCCGGTGAGCAGCCACGGGAACTGCAGCATGATGACGGTGAATGGCGCGATCAGCGCGTTGCGCAATGCATGCTTGATGACCACGCTGCTGAAGGACAGGCCCTTCAGCCGCGCGGTGCGGATATATTGCTGCGTCATCACCTCGACCATCGAGGCGCGCGTCATGCGCGCGATATAGCCGATGCCGTAGATCGCCAGCGTGATCACCGGCAGCGTGAAATTGTAGAAGGTGATGCCCTGGCTGGCGGATGCCGCCGAGCCGTTCAGCCAGCCGAGCCAGGATGCGAAGATGACGGTGAAGATGACGCCCGACACATATTCGGGCGTCGCCGTCGAGGCGATCGAGGCGACCGACAGCGTGCGGTCCGTGCGCGAGCCTTCGCGCATGCCGGCGAGAATGCCGATCAGCAGCGAGATCGGCACCATCACCGCCAACACCCAGAACATCAGCAATCCGGTAGCGCCTAGAGCCGGGAAAAGCTTGGCCGCGACCGTTGTCTTGAACTTGGTCGAGCAGCCGAAATCACCCTGCAGCACTCCGGAGAATGTCGGCTCGACCGGGTCGTTGCAGAAGGAGAAGCGTTGCGTCGTCTTGCCGGTCGTCGGATCGGTGATCGGATGCTTCGGCAGGACGCCCAGCCACTGACCGTAACGGACGAAGAAGTTCTGCCGGTAGCCATGATTGACCAGCCAGCTTTCAAGCTGGTCGGCGGGCGTGTGCATCTCGGTCTGGCTGATGGCCAGTTTCTTCAGATTGGGCTCGAGATTGACGAGGAAGAAGACGACCAGCGTCAGGCACAGCATCGTGAGCAGTATCGTGCCGATGCGTCTGGCGATGAATGAGAACATGCGCACCCCCTGCCGGCCGGGTTGGGGTCAGATAGGTTCAACCCTGTTGCGAAAAGCTGATGACGCCCCGCCACCGCTGCATGATATGCAACGGCGACGAAGCTGCAGATACGAGGGGCTGCCGCCCCTCGTATTTATCGCGCCATGGATCACGCCTTGTCGAGCCAGACCTTGCCGAAGTCGTGCTCGTAGGTGGGGTGCATCGAGTGGTTCTTCACCTCGGGCTTGATGTTGATGTAGAGCTTGCGCCAATAAGGCTGGATGATGATGCCGGAATCCTGCAGGGTCTGCTCGATATCCTTCATCACAACTTTGCGCTTCTCCGCATCGGCGATGCCGAGCGCCTCGTTCACCTTCTTGTCGAAGTCCGGATTGGCGTAGGCCGTCTCGTTCCATGCTTCGCCGCTACGGTATGCGATGGCGATCACCTGGATGCCGAGCGGGCGCATGTTCCAGTTGGTTTCCGAGAACGGATACTTCGTCCAGTCGTTCCAGAAGGTCGAGCTCGGCAGCACGGTGCGCTTCACCTTGATGCCGGCTTCGCGCAGCTGGGCGGCGATCGCGTCCGTGGTGTTCTTGTGGTAGTCCTCGTCGTTGCTGATCAGCTCGTGCTCGAAATCGATCGCGCCGGCTTCCGTCAGCATCTGCTTGGCCTTGGCGATGTCGCGCTTGACCTCGGGCAGCTTGACATATTCCGGATGGATCGGCGCGACATGGTGGTTTTCGGCCGGCGTGCCGGCATTGCCGTAGCCGAGCTGCAGCACGGTGGCGTTGTCGACGGCCAGCAGCATCGCCTGACGAACCTTCTGGTCGTCATAGGGCTTGTTGGTGACGTTGAAGCGCGACACCACGGTGGCAGCCGTCACGACTTCCGAAACCGGAGCGCCGACGTCCGCGATGATCTTGACGTAGTCGGCGGTCGTTTCGTGGTTGGTCTGGACTTCGCCCGACTCGAAGGCCGAGACGGTCGCGGCCGGATCGGTGCCGTAGTCGATGAACTCGACGCCGTCGAGGAAGGCCTCGCCCTGCCACCACTTGCCGGTCTCGCGGCGCTTGTAGACCACCTTCTGGCCGACGTCGTAGGAGACCAGCTCGAACGGACCGGTGCCGATCGGGCAGTTCTTGAAATTGGCGCCCTTCTCGTCGAAGGTCTTGTGCACGACCAGCGCCGGATAGTCGCACAGGTTCGGGATGATGGCGATGTCGGGCTTGGTCAGCTTAAGCTTGACCGTCATGTCGTCGACCTTGACGACGGAGCCGTCGCGCAGCTTCTTGGTGGTGTCGTCGACGAGGCTGCCCAGGCGGCCCGGCATCGAGTTGCCTTCCGCGCCCTTGTCCGCCCAGCGGGTGAAATTGTAGATCACGTCGTCGGCGGTGAACTTGTCGCCATTGTTCCATTCGACGCCCGGCCGCACATGCAGCGTGTATTCGGTGGCGTCGTCATTGATGTCCCAGCTTGCCAGGAGATATGGCGCGAAGGTGTATTCCTTCGTGTATTTCACCAGTGGCTCGAGCGCCTGGCGCTCGGCATTCGCGATTTCCGACCAGTCGGCGGTGCGCGGATCCTTCGGATCCTTGACCGACATCGCGACCTTGATCACGCCGCCCTTCTTGCCCTGCACGTCCTCGGCTCTTGCCGGGGTCGGAGCGGCGAGGCCGAGCATGCCATAGGCCATTGCCGTCGATGCGCCGAAGACGCTGGCCAAGGCCAGAAATTCGCGGCGGTCCACGCCGCCCGATTTGGCTTCCTCAGCCATTTTCAGGATGTGATCCGGAACACGGTCACCATTGCTCTTATAGATTGCCATGACTTACTCCCATTGTTGGCTTTCCGCCTTTTAACATTCCGCATCCAGACCGCGTTGTCAAAAGACGGTGTGGAATAAGGAACATGTTAGGGAATGTGCATCTTTGAGTACAACCCGGTTCGCGCGATAGCGACAGTCTTGACGCAAATTTGCTAGCGCGACGCGATTTCCCAAAAAATCGTCGCGGGCGATTAAATCAATACATTTTATGAGGATAAGGGGGCTCGTGCCCGCGGCGAGCAGCCTGTTCGGCAGGCCGAGGAAGGATCGCGCAGCCTCAATATTCGCGTTCGTAAAAGACGCCGCCCTTTGCTTCGCCGGCATCATTGGCCTCGCCGCGCAGCTTCACCCCGCGCCCGACATCGAGGTCGATCGTCGCCTTGCCGGAGCCTGGCTTGTCGCCCTTCTGGATCGTCACATAGGTGCGGTCGTTAAGGTACTTGCCGGCCGAAACCGCGGTGCCGCCCTTCTCGTCCGTCGTCACGTCGAGATTGTCGACGCCAATGGCGCTTTGCAGGTTTTCGAGCAGCGAGGTCGAACCGCCGACGCCGGCCAGCTGCGCGGCGGCGCTCGCAAGTTGCGCGATCTGCAGCGGTGACAGTTTCGACATGGATTGACCGAAGATGAGCTGTGCCAGGACTTCGTCCTGAGGCAGCGCCGGCACGGAGGAGAAAGTGAATTTAGGATTGGTTGCCTCGCCGGACACGACGATTGTGACCGTGGCGTTGCTGGTCGTCGTTGTCGCCGTCATGTTGAGGTAGGGCACCAGCGACCCCTGGAACCCGATCGTGCCCTCGGTGAAGGTCAGCCGCTTGGCAAGGATGGTCAGCCGTCCGCGCTGCAGGGTGAAAGTGCCGACCGCGTGAGGTGCCGAGGCCGGACCGGTCAGCTTCAGCGATCCGCCCAGCTCGGCGTCGACGCCCCTGCCCTGGATGAATATCTGGTTCGGCGCGTTGACCGTCACATCCAGGGCAAGACCGCCGCCGCTGTTGCCGCCGCCGGATGTCGGCGGGCGCAGCGCCTTGTCCTGCGCGCGCACCGAGCTGGGCGCGTTCTTGTGCTTCACATCCAACGCCGAAAGCGAACCCGGCAGCTTGTCGGGCACGGTGATGACCGTCCTCGCCAGGTTTATGGTGCCGGCAACCACCGGCGCCGAAACCAGCGGTCCCTTGACGGTCAGGTCGCCGCCGAGATTGGCGGTCACCACCCGGCCGTCGGTATAACGGCCATCGGTGAGCTTGATCGACAGGTCGGCCGGGAAGCCCTGCGCCGGATTGATGCCCACCGTGCCGCTCGCCGACAGGCTGCCGCGCGTCGACAGCGTTCCGGTCAGACGGTTGATCCTGGCGACGCCGCCGCCGATCGAAACGTCGGCGGCGACGTCATTGACCGCTAGGCCGGAACGCGCGTCGATGAGGCGCGCGCCGGACGTGGTGACCTTGCCGCTGATTACCGGCGCTGATGCAGGACCGCGCACCTGCACATCGACGTTGGCGGTGCCGTTGAGCGCCAGGCCTTGCGCGGCTAGCTTGGCGGCAAGGAAGGAAAACGGCACCTTGCCGTTGAAGTCGAGCGCCAAGATGGGCGTGCCCGCCGTCGTCACCGAGCCGCCGCCCTTGAGGCCGAGGCCGGCGCCATCGCTGATGTTGGCGTCGAAAGCAAGTTTGTTGCCGGCAAACGTTCCCGACGACGACACATTCATGCCGCCGAGCCCGGCGCCGCGCGTCTGCGAGGTCTGCACGCCGGAAGCATCGATGTTGAAGGCCGCCGACGGGCTCGCCGGCGCGCCTGTCACCTTGACCGTGCCCGAGATCGAACCGGCCGCGTCGAGACCCTGCGAAAAACTGTTGGCGAGCGAGATCGGCACCCGAGCCAAACTGGCGTTGATGTCGAGCGCCTGCGCGACCTTGCCCGTCACCGTCGCCGTGCCGCCGCCAAGGTTGAGCACCAGCCGGTCGAGCGTCGTCACGCCGTTGGCAATAGTGACCGTCGAGGCCTGCGCGATCGCCGCCTTGACGCCCTGCACGGTCGCCTGGCCCGACGCGAGCTCGACGGTCGTCGTGCCGTTGGCGACCTTCACGCGGCCGGTAGCCTTCGCCGGGATGTTCTTGACGGTGGCGCCGCCTGAGAAGCCGGTCCAGTCGCCGTCCCGCTTGAGATCGACATCGATGCCGGTAACGGCCGTACCACCCGAAGTGACGCTCTCCGCGCGCACCGTGCCGGCGATGACCGGCGCGGCCATGTAGTTTGCGACCTGCGCGTCGATTGCGACATTCTTGGCCGAGAGATCGCCGCGTTTGATTGCCGAAGTGTTCGCCTTGACCGTGACATTGGGTCCGTTGGCTGTTTTGGAGAAGGCGATCGTGCCGTGCACATTACCCTCGGCCTTTTCCAGCGCGAGCGCGGCGAGCGGCCCGATATCGGGCAGGTCGAGCGAAACGGTGCCGACCGGCACGAAGGCATCGTCGAGGGCGAGATCGCCGGAAATCCTGTTCGGACCGAGCGACAGCAAAAGCCCGTTGATTGCGCGGCTGCCATTGGTCGTGGCGAGCACCGCGCTGCCTTGCAAATTCTGCCCGGCGACGTTGCCGGTGAGCTGCACATTGGCTGCCGGATTGGCGGCGTCGGCCTTACCGGTGGCCGTCAGCTTCAGCCCGGTGATCTCGCGCGCCGCCACCGAAAGCCGGTCGCTGTTGACCGTCATCGACAGATCGGGCGCGGTGACCGGGCCTTGGGCGTTCAGGGCAAAGGCGATGGCGCCCTTGGCATCTTTCGACAGCAGCGAAACATCGCTTAGCGCACCCCTGATGTCGGCGGCCAGCTTGCTGTCGGCAAGGCTCGCCTGTCCGTCGGCGCTGAGCGCGCCCGAATTGAGCCTCAGGCCGTCGACATTGACATTGCCATTGGCGTCGCGCTTCAGCGCGGCGCTCAATTGCGCGCTCTCGCCAAGCATGCCGCGCACCGCCGCCGGCAAGGCGGAAGAAACGACATCGGCCTTCAGATTGAGGTCGACGGCGCCGTCGCGCAACGATATCCGGCCGGCGGCCTGGCTGTTGAGCGCATCGCTCTTGAGCGAGCCGCTGTTGACGGCGACGGCATCGGTTGTCAGGCGACCATTGACCTTAGCCGTGACCTTGCCGGCAATCAGCGGCGCGATCATGGGATTGTCGAGAGCGATCCTGTCCACCGACACCGTGCCGGAAACCGGCCCTGCCCGTCCCTTGAGGTCGAAGGCATCCGAATGCAGCGCCAGCGCCAGACCGTCCACCTTGGCCTGGCTGGCGGCAATGGAAGGCAGAATTGCGGACACGTCGAGCCGCGCTTGCGTGCTTTCACCAGCCATCTTTGCCGACAAAGACTGGACTTCGATCTTGACCGGGCTCTCGGCGCTGCCGACCGTCAGCGGCAGGCTGGGTCCGGACGATATAAGGTCGAGCGAGAAGTCGCTGGCGCCGTTGGGATTGATCGTGCCGGCGGCCTTGCCCGAAATCTTGTCACCCGAAAGCGTGGCGTGAGCTAGGGCTACGCCGCCCGCCAGCGTATAGCTGCCGGCGGCATCCAGATCGAGCGGCCCGAGCCCTGCCTGCCGGGTCTGGCTGGTCTCGGCGCCGGCAGCCTTGGCGTTGAACTGAATGTCGGGGTTGGAGGATGGACCCGTGACATGTGCCGTGCCCTCCAGCGTCCCGGCCCCGTCGAGGCCGGGGACGAAATCATTCGCGAGCGCCACCGGCAAGTTGGCGAGATTGGCCGTCAGGTCGAGGGTCTGACCGGCGCTGCCCGAAACCGTCGCCGAACCGCCGCCGAGATTGAGCGCGAGCTTTTCGATTGTGGTGACGCCATTGGCGATGGAGACGCTGGAAGGCTCCGCGATCGCCACCTTGATGCCGCGCACGGTCGCCTCGCCGGAAGCGATTTCCACGCTTGTCGTGCCGTTGGCGATCTTCACCCGCCCGGTGGCGGTGGCCGGAATGCCGGACGCCGTGGCGCTGCCGGTAAAGTCGGTCCAGTCGCCGTCGCGCTTCAAATCGATGCCGATGCCGCTGATGACCGTGCTGCCGGAGGTCACGCTCTCGGCCTTGATCGAGCCCGAGATCGCCGGCCCCTTCAGGTAGTTGGCGATCAGCGCGTTGACGGCGATCGTCTTCGCCGCCAGCTCGCCTCGCGCGATCGACGTGCTGGCCCCATTGATGGTAACGGTCGGCGCTTCGCCCTCCTTGGCGAAGGCGATCGTGCCGTTGATATCGCCGGTCGCGTTCTGATCAGCCAGCGCCGCAAGCGGTCCGATGTCAGGCACGGCGAGCGTCAGCGTGCCGAGCGGCAGGAACTTGTCGTCGAGCGCGAGATCGCCCGAAACCTTGTTGTCGCCGAGCGCAAGCGTCAGGCCCCTGATCGAGCGCTTGCCGTCGGCCGTCACCAGCGAGGCCGCGATGGCGAGCGCCTGCCCCTCGGCGCTGCCGGTCAGCGAGACGTCGGCCGACGGATTGGCGATGTCGGCCTTGCCTTTGGCCGAAAGCTTGATGTCCTTCACCGTGCGGCCGGCCGCCGTCAGGCTGGCGCTGTCGGCCGAAACGGAGAAATCTGGCGCCCAGCGCGGGCCGGTCGCCGTCAGCGCGAAGTTCACCCCGCCTGCAAGCGGCGTGCCCGCGAGCGACGACAGCGACGAGACATCGCCCAGCGTGCCTTTGACATTGGCATGGATGTCCGAGCCTTGCGCGCTGGCCGTGCCGCTGGCGCTAAGCGAGCCCGAGGTAAGCTCCAGTGAATTGGCGGCGAACGCGCCCTGCGGATCGCGGGTCGCGGTCGCCGAAAACTTCACCCGCTCGCCGAGCAGCGAGCTGATTTGCGGCGGCAATGCCTTCGACACGGCGTCGGCATTCATCTTCAGCGTCATCGACAGATCGGCGAGCGACACGCCCGCCGTCAGCGCGGCATTGAGCGCATCGCTGCGCAAGGTGCCTTTCTCGATCGTCACGGTATCGCGGCTGATCGTGCCGGCAAGATCGGCGGCGAGCTTGCCGGTCACCAGCGGCGCCAGCGTCGCCACGTCGGTCTTCAGGCCGGCGGCGGCGAGCTTGATGCTGACCGGGCCGCTGCGGTTCTCGATGTCGAAGCCATCGGAGTGGATCTCGCCGGTGATATTGTTGAGCTGCGTGCCGCCGACGGCCACCGAGGTAAGGGACGTGCCGATATCGACCATCGGCGCCCTGCCGTCGCCGAAGGCGCGTGCGGTCGCCTTTTCGACCGCGACCAGGATAGGGACAGCGCTGTTGCCGACATCGATGGTGACCGGCTTGTCCTTGGCGGAGAGCTCGACGGCGAGGTCGCTGGCACCCTTCGGATCGACATTGCCGGTTGCGGTGCCGTGCACCGCATCGCTCTCTATGGTGGCGCGCTCGATATCTATCCCACCTGATGCGGTCGCCGTGCCGGCGACATCGAAGCTCGTCTTGCCGGCAAACAGCGACTTTATCTTCTCTGGCAGGAACCCTTCGAACTGGCCGTCGCCCTTGGCCTCGATGCGGTGGCCCTTGTCGGTGAGTTGATGCCGGCCGGTCAGCTGGCTGACGATCCGGCCATCGACCATGAAAGTGCCGACGCCGCTCCAGTTGGCTAAAGGTCCGCTGCCGGAAACGACGATGTTGACCGGCGGCGCATCCGGCAGCTTGAGCAGGTTGGCGATGATGCCGCCGGCCGGCTCCGACGCCTTGAGATCGAGGTCGAGCTTGTTGTCGGCCGGCGCAAAATGGATCTTGGCGTCGACATTGCCTTGCTTGCCGTCATGGCGGCTGACGTTGAGCACGCTCTCGATCGCCAGCGGCGACGGATCTGCCTTGAGCGAACCTTTGGCGGCCAGTTCGGCAATGCCGCTGCCGGCGAGTTCCTGGCCGAGCGCGATCTCCGGCAGATCGATTTCCCTGACGTCGATCGACACCGGCAGGCCCGTCGAGCCGCCTTGCGCCGGCTGCTTGCTCGGCTGCGGCAGCCGCGCCAGTTCGATCCGCTCGGCGGCAAAACGGTCGGCGTTGAAATTCCAGGAGAGCAGCGCCGTCGGCGACCAGTCGAGCGCCACCTTGCGCGCCACCATCCAGGGGCCGGCGCGATCCTCCAGCACCACATGGTCGAGCCTGAGCGCGCCCGACCAGATGCCTTCGATGCCGCTGACCGTCACCTTGCGGTCCTCGTTCGAAGCCATCTTCGAGATCAGGCCGGCGAGATTCTGGCGCCCGCCTTCGGTGCCGGTAAGCACGACAAGCGCGGCGATCGCCACGACCAGCAGCAGAAGCAAGGTGTAAAGGCAGATGCGAAGGATGCGCCAGACTATCTTCATCGTCAGAACGCCTGACCGATGCCGGCATAGATGCCGAAATGCGGATCGCCCGGATCGCGGTTGAGCGGCACGGCAGCATCGATGCGCAGCGGCCCGAACGGCGTGATGTAGCGCAGGCCGACGCCGGCGCCGACCTTGACATCCGAGAAGTCGGGGAAGGACTTGGTCGAGACCGTGCCGGCATCGACGAACGGCACGATGCCGATCGTGTCGGTAACGCCGATGCGCATCTCGACAGAGGTTTCGAAGAAGGAGAGACCGCCTATCGGCTGGCCGTCGATGTCCTTCGGGCCGATGCCTTGATAGGAATAGCCGCGCACCGAGCCGCCGCCACCGGAATAGAAGCGCCGGTCGGCTGGCACGCTCTGCAGCCCGGCGCCGACGATCGAACCGAGTGTTGCGCGTTCGGCGAGCACGAACCGGCTTGCCGTGTCGAGCGACTGGTAAGTGTAGCCCTCGCCCTTCAGCTTCAGGAAGGTCGCGCCGTTCAGTATGTCGTAGCTCGGCTCGGCATAGGCCAGAAAGCGGAACCCTCTGGTCGGGTTGAGCTTGTCGTCGCGGCTGTCATAGACATATTGCAGCGGCACGCTGGCGATCAGGTAGGTATGCTTGCCGAAGGCGTCGGTGATCCTGGAATAGTCGAGGTCGAATTCGGCCGAGACCCGTTGTTTCTTGTCGAGGTCGTAGGAAACGCCCACGTCGCCCTTGACCGAGAAATGATCATAAGCGTCAGGATGTTCGAACACCGTCTTGATGCCGGTGAAGAATTTTGACGTCGGCCCAAGCACGCCCGGCTTTTCGAACATGACGCCGGCATTGTAGTTGAGCGCGGAAATGCTGTTGCTGCCGATGCCGCTGATGGAGCCGTCGATACGCAGCTTCTCGGCCTGGCCGAACAGGTTTCGGTGTCCCCAATAACCTTCGAGCCCCAGGCCTTCCGTGTTCGAAAACGTGCCGCCGACGCCGAAAAAGCGCGGCTTGCGCTCGCTGACCTGGACGCCGATCGGGATATTGCCGTTGGCGTCGAGGCTGTCGCCTTCCTTGATGGTCACGCTGTTGAACACTTCGAGCCCGAGCAGCCGGTCGCGGGCATCGTCGATTTCCTGCGGCGAGTATTGCTGGCCCCGCTTTAGCCCGGTCATGTATTCGGTGAAGTCGCGATCGACCTTTTCGGTGCCCTCGACCGTCGTGTCGCCATAGGCGGCGACCGGCCCGGCCGCCACCGTCAGCGTGACGTCCAGCGTCGAGCTGGCGTGCTCGGCGACGATCTCGCGGTCGGTCACCTTGGCCAGTGGCCTGCCCTCGTCCTTCAGCGCCCGCACGATCAGGGCTTCGGCCTTGAGCACGGCGCCGGAGCCGGCATCGCCGCCGGCGATCAGCCCGAAGTCGGCGCTCGCCAATCCGGCAGCATCGCCCTTGAGGCGGATGTCGCCCAGCGTGAATTTCGGTCCGACAGCAATGGTGACGACCACCGGTATGGGCTGCGGGCCCTTGAACTCCGCATCCGGCGGCAACTCGTCGATCGGCTTGCCATCGATCGCAATGGTGACCACGCCCTCGTAGCGGGCATCGGCGTAAAGCGCGGCGACGAGTTGTTCCCGGTCGCCGCGCGCCTTGGCCATCAGCCCTAGCGATCCGGACACTGGATGGTCCTCGTCGTTTTTCAGCGCCGAGGCGTTTTCGAGCTTCTTGACAAGATCCTTGTCGGCGTCCGGCGCATCGATCCTCACCGAGTAGCGCAGCGGGTCGACGATATCAGCATCCTCGTCCTTGGACGAGCCCCAAAGCTTGATGCCGAAAATCTCGAAAGCGCCCGCCGGGCGCACCGCACCGTAAAGCATGGCCGAGCAAACGAGCGCCAAAAGCAGGGCGCGCGGAAGCCCACGCCCTGGCGCGAACCCTCCTGACATCTGCGTTTCATGCGCCGGCATTAAGACAACCTAGTCGACAAAACTAAAATTGGAATGAAGTTCCGAAACGTTCGTAAAGGGGCCACAATCCAATTGTCTGAAATAGACCGGGCTTGGAATTCACACCTTTTGCATTTTCGCAAGAAAGTGTGATCCTTCTCACAGAGGTTCTGTCGAAATACCGGCCTTTGGCCGGCATGGAAACCGTTTGCGGGTGATAAACCTGCAGCGTTCCGGCGTTGACAAGCCTGAGCGAAGCTTGATCATGCCTGGACGCTGGCAATGTCTGGAGGGTGATGTGGCAATGCGCGCGGCTCGTGGTCTCTCTTTCCTTCTCCTTATCTTTTTCATCTTCAGCGGCACGGCATTTGCGGCCGAAGCCCGGCGAATCGTGACGATCGACAATTCCGATTATTTCGGTTTCGATCTTCGGTCTGAGCAGAATGTCAGCCTCGACCAGTGCAAGACCACCTGTCTCGGCGACCCTGCCTGCCGTGCCTTCACCTACAACACCAAGGCGAAGTGGTGTTTTCTCAAATCCGACTATAACCAGCTGAAATCCTTCACCGGCGCCGTCGCCGGCAAGGTCGCCAATGTCGATGGCGACCCCGATATCGGCGCCCCGCCGGCGCTGGCCTTCTTCCCGAACTGGATGGCCGACCAGGCCCAGCAGTTCCGCAACAAGCTGACGGATCCGGCCTATGACAAGCCGGCGGAAGGGCTTTCCGCCCTGCAGGCCGCCGCCGAGCAGGCGGCACTGACCGGCGACCATCGCCTTGCCATGCAGAAATACCAGGCCGCGGTGTCGGTGCTGCCCGACGACGGCGCGCTGTGGCTGGCGCTGGCGCGCGAGACGCTTGCCGTACAGCCGGCGTCAAACACCACCGAGCCCTCGACTTTCCCCACAAACGTCACATCAGCGGCCTTCAACGCCTATAGGCTGGTGCGCACCGCAAAGACCCGCGCCGAGGCGCTGGCGCTGCTTGGTGCCGGTCTCGACAAGCGCGACCTGTTCCGCCCGTCGCTGCAGGCCTATGAAGCGAGCCTGGCGCTGGTAAACTCGCCGGCCGTCCAGGCCGACTACGCCGACCTCAAGGCGCGCAAAGGTTTCCGCATCATCGAGCATACCGTCGATGCCGATTCCTCTTCGCCACGCATTTGCGCCCAGTTTTCCGAGGAACTGGTCAAGACCGGCGTCGACTATTCGCGGTTCGTGACCGTCGACAACGCCGCGCCCAAGGCTGTCGAGGCCAAGGACAAGCAGATCTGCGTCGAGGGCCTGGAACACGGCCAGCACTATGACGTGACCTTCCGCACCGGCCTGCCGGCCGCGATCGGCGAGACGATCGCCGCGCCCGTCGTGCTGTCGATCTACGTCCAGGATCGCGCCCCGTCCACCCGCTTCACCGGCGACAGCTTCGTGCTGCCGGCTGGCGCCCGCCGCGGCATTCCGGTCGTCACCGTCAACATGAACGCCGCCAAGATGACGCTCTACCGCGTCGGCGATCGTTCGCTGGCGCAGCTTCTGTCCGGCTATCAGTTCCTGCATCAGCTCGACGGCTATGACATTTCCACCATCTCGGACCAGATGGGCTCGCCCGTCTGGTCCGGCACGCTCGAAATTGCCAATGATCTCAACAAGGAAGTGACCACTTCATTTCCGGTCGATGAGGCGATCCCACAGCGCAAGCCCGGCGTTTACGTGCTGACCGCGCAGCCGGTCGACGACAAGGGCGACGACTATGGTTCGCGCGCCACGCAATGGTTCGTCGTCTCCGACATCGGCCTTTTCACCTACACCGGCCAGGATGGTCTCAACGTCTTTGCCCGTTCGCTGGGCTCGGCCAAGCCGATTTCCGGCACCGATTTGACGCTGCTTGCCAAGAACAACGAAATTCTGGGCACGGCGACCACCGACGCCGAAGGCCACGCCGTCTTTAATCCGGGCCTGACGCGCGGCGAAAACGGCATGGTGCCGGCCGTGCTGATGGCCAAGCAGGGCGACAACGACTTCGTCTTCCTCGACATGGGCAAGGCCGGCTTCGATCTGTCGGATCGTGGCGTTGAGGGACGTGCCTCGCCGGGCGCGCTCGACGTCTATGCCTGGACGGAGCGCGGCATCTACCGCGCCGGTGAGGACGTGCATGTCGCCGCCCTTGCCCGCGACGGCGCCGCCAAGGCGGTCGAGAACCTGCCGCTGACCTTCATCTTCACGCGTCCCGACGGCGTCGAGAACCGCCGCATCGTCAGCAATGGTGAGTCCGCCGGCGGCCATGCCGTCGACCTGCCGCTCGAGGCCAATGCCATGCGCGGCACCTGGACGGTGTCGATCTACACCGATCCCAAGCAGGCGGCTGTCGCCGGCCAGATGTTCCTGGTCGAAGATTTTGTGCCGGATCGCATCGAATTCGATCTGACCGCCGACAAGAAGGAGGTCTCTCAGGGCGAGACCGCCAACGCCACCATCGACGGCCGCTTCCTCTACGGCGCGCCGGCCGCGGGCCTCGCTCTCGAAGGCGAGACGACGCTCTCGACCACAAACAGCTGGGACAGCTTCAAGGATTTCAGCTTCGGTCTGGCCGACGAACAGTCGAGCGAGCCGACCGTGACGCCTTTCACCAACCTTCCCGTGGTCGGCGACGACGGCAAGGCGACCTTCCCGGTCACGATCGACCAGTTGCCGTCGACCACCAAGCTGGTCAATGCCAAGGTCACAGTGCGCATGCGCGAAGCCGGCGGCCGCGCCGTCGAGCGCTCGCTCGATATCGGCGTTCGCCCGCAGCGCGATGTCATCGGCGTTCGCCCGGATTTCGAGGGCGATGAGGTGCCGCAAGGCGGAACCGCCAAGTTCACCATCATCGCCGTCGATCCGAATGGCAAGCGCGAAGACCTGAAGGGCGCCCAGTGGTCGCTGGTCAAAGTCGAGCGCAATTATCAATGGTACCATTCCAACAATTCCTGGAACTACGAGGCGGTGAACCTCACCAAGGCCGTCGCCAACGGCGCGGTCGACCTGAAGGCCGACGGCGAGGCGACGGTGTCGCTACCCGTCGACTGGGGTCGTTACCGGCTCGAGGTCGAGACCGCCGATCCGGATGGTCCGGCGTCCAGCTATGAATTCGACGCCGGCTGGTACGTCGCCTCGACCACCACCGAGACGCCCGATGGCCTGGAAATCGCGCTCGACAAGGATAGCTATGCCGCCGGCGAAGTCGCCAAGCTGAAGGTCTCGCCGCATTTTGCCGGCGAACTTCTGGTCACCATCGGCGCCGAAAAGCTGCTGAAGACCGTCACCGCCTCGGTGCCGGCCGGCGGCAGCACCGTCGATATCCCCGTCGGCGAGGACTGGGGCGCCGGCGCCTATGTCACGGCGACGTTGTTCCGCCCCGGCGACGCGCAGGAATCGCGCATGCCGGCCCGCGCCATCGGCGTCAAATGGCTTTCGGTCGATCCGGGCTCCAGGAAACTGGCGGTCACGTTGACGCCACCGGAAAAAACCTTGCCGCACCAGCAGCTGTCGATCCCGATCGCCGTCGACGGCGCCCAGGCCGGCAGCAACGCCTATGTGATGGTGGCGGCCGTCGATGTCGGCATCCTCAACCTCACCAACTACAAGGCGCCCGATCCGGAGGACTGGTTCTTTGGCCAGCGCATGCTGGGGCTGGATATCCGCGATCTCTACGGCCGCCTGATCGACGGTTCGCTCGGCACCACCGGCAAATTGCGGACCGGCGGCGACGGCGCCAACATGCAGGCGCAAGGCAGCCCGCCGACCGAAAAGCTGGTCGCTTTCTTCTCCGGCCCGGTCGAACTCGATGCCAACGGCAAGGCGCGGGTCGACTTCGACATCCCGCAGTTCAACGGCACCGTGCGCGTCATGGCGGTCGCCTGGACCAAGGATGCGGTCGGCCATGCTCAGACCGACGTCATCGTGCGCGATCCGGTGGTGATCACCGCCGGCCTGCCGCGCTTCCTGGCGCCGGGCGATGCCGCGACCATGCGCCTCGACATCGCCGACACCGATGGCCCGGCCGGCGATTATGCGCTCTCGGTCACCACGACCGGCGATCTTTCGACAGGCGACAAGCCGTTGCCCGGGAAGCTGCCGCTCGCCCAGGGCAAGCGGCAGTCGCTCACCTTCCCGCTGGTCGCCAAGACCGCCGGCGACGCCTCGGTCACCGTCAAGCTCGCGCATGCCGACGGCACCGAGGTCGAGCAGACGCTCTATCTTCCGGTGCGTCCGGCACAGCTTCCAATCACCAACCGCATGGTTGTCGACCTGAAGCCCAATGGCGGCTCATTGCGTGTCAACAAGGAGCTACTAGCCGCAAGCGTGCTCGACGGCGCTTCCGTCAGCGTCGGCGTTTCGCAGTCATCGGCCCTCGACGTGCCGTCGCTGCTGATGTCGCTCGACCGCTACCCCTATGGCTGCGCCGAGCAGACCACCAGCCGCGCCATGCCGCTTCTCTACGTCAACGACATGGCCAAAAGCATCGGCATGGAAAGCGATCCGGATCTGCATGGCCGCATCCAGGACGCTATCTACAAGGTCCTGTCCTACCAGGCGGCAAGCGGCAGCTTCGGCCTTTGGGGTCCGGGCTCCGGCGATCTGTGGCTCGATGCCTATGTCACCGAGTTCCTGACCCGGGCGCGCGAGCAGAAATACGATGTGCCCGCGCTTGCCATGAACCAGGCGCTGAACAACCTGCAGAACTCGCTTGGCTACGACCAGGACGTCCAGGATCGCGGCAGCGAGATCGCCTATGCGCTCTATGTGCTCGCCCGCAACAAGAAAGCCTCGATCGGCGATCTGCGCTACTATGCCGACACGCAACTCGAAGCCTTCTCCAGCCCGATGGCGGTCGCGCAATTGGCTGCAAGCCTCGCGCTCTATGGCGACACGCAGCGTTCGGAAGCAACCTTCCAGACGGCGCTGCGGCTGGCGCAGTCGGAATCCGACTATGACTACTACCGCTCGGACTACGGCTCGCGGCTGCGTGATGGCGCGGCGATGCTGGCGCTGGCGGCGGAATCGAAGCCGGCGCCCAGCATCATGCCGCAGTTGATCAAGCTGGTGGGAGTGGCACGCGCCGATGTCCGCTGGACAAGCACGCAGGATGAATCCTGGATGCTGCTTGCCGCGCGGGCGCTGCGGGAAGGCAATGATTCAATCAGGCTTTCCGTCAACGGCACGCCGCATTCGGGCGGCTACTCCGACCAGGTCGCCGGCAGCGACCTTATCGACAGCCCGCTTACCATCGCCAACACCGGCACGACGCCGCTGCAGGCCGTGGTGACCGCGGTGGCCGTACCGGTCGAGCCGCTGCCGGCCGGCGGCGACGGCTTCACCATTCAGCGCACCTACTACAAGCTCGACGGCACTGAGGCCAACGTCACCGAGGCCAAGCAGAACGAGCGCTACGTGGTCGTGCTCAAGATCTATGAGCAGAACAAATGGCCGTCGCGGCTCTTGATCACCGACCTGTTGCCGGCCGGCTTCGAGATCGACAATCCGAGCCTGGTTTCAAGCGCGCAATTGTCGAACTTCTCCTGGCTGGCGCAGACCGACGCCGCGCATCTGGAGTTCCGCGACGACCGCTTCGTCGCCGCCTTCAACCCGAATGAAGGCGACCGCAACCGCAACATCACGCTGGCCTATGTCGTGCGCGCCGTGACGCCGGGCACCTACGCCCATCCGGCGGCAACGGTCGAGGACATGTACCGGCCGCAATACTCGGCCCGCACCGCCACCGGCGTGATGGAGGTGAAGGCGGAATAAGGCGCTGAGGAAATATGGACAGGACGATGGCGCTGCCCCTCATCCGCCTGCCGGCTCCTTCTCCCCGCATAGTGGCGGGGAGAAGGAGACTGTCGCGATTCCCGGCACCCGTTCCGCAGCGCTGGAGAGTAGCGAAATCTTCGGCGCGGACCCCTTTCTCCCCGTCACTATACGGGCAGAAATGCCCGGCAGGGCAATGAGGGGCGGCACCATGTTCTCCGGGAAATTCCTGCGTCGAACGGCCATCGCCGGGATTTCTCTGGCCGGCTTGGCGTTGCTTTCTCTCGCTACCCTCTGGGAACTCGACCGCGCCTTCCCGCCGCCACTACCGGCAAAGCTGACCGTCTCCACCGAAGTCCAGGACCGTGATGGCCAGCTTCTGCGCGCCTTCGCCACGCCGGACGGTTACTGGCGGCTCGAAACCCGCCTCGATCAGGTCGACAGGCAATTCATCGACATGCTGGTCGCCTATGAGGACAAGCGCTTCTGGGATCACCGGGGTGTCGACGTCCTGGCGCTTTGCCGCGCGGCCGGCCAGCTCGTCACCAGCGGCCATATCGTCTCGGGCGGCTCGACCTTGTCGATGCAGCTTGCCCGGCTGATCGAGCCGCGCGACAGCCGCAGTCTCGGCTCCAAGATCAAGCAGATGCTGCGCGCCATGCAGATAGAGCGGCGGCTGTCCAAGCGCGAAATCCTCGAACGCTATTTGACGCTGGCGCCTTATGGCGGCAATCTTGAGGGGGTTCGCGCCGCCTCGCTTGCCTATTTCGGCAAGGAGCCGAAACGGCTCACCGTTTCGGAAGCCGCACTCCTTGTCGCGTTGCCGCAATTGCCGGAAAAGCGCCGGCCCGACCGCAACCTCGACATCGCCCATGCCGCGCGCGACCGGGTGCTCAACCGCATGGTCTCGGCCGGCCTGCTCGGCGACCGTGAAGCCGCGCGCGCCGCGCTCGACGATGTTTCCGGCCTGCGCATAAAACTGCCGGCGCTGGCGGCGCACGCCTCCTATGCCATGCTGCCCAAGGCTGTGCCCGGCAAGCCGCTGCAGCTCACCATCCGCAAAAGCGTGCAGCAAGGACTGGAGCAGGTCGCAAGTGATGCCGCCGGGAAGCTCGGCCCAAAGCTTTCCGTCGCCATGGTGATGGCCGATGCGCGCACCGGCGACATTCTCGGCGAAGTCGGCTCCGCCAATTTCTTCGACGCCAGCCGCTCCGGCTGGATCGACATGACCAAGGTGGTGCGCTCTCCCGGCTCGACGCTGAAACCCTTCATCTACGGACTTGCCTTCGAGCAGGGGCTGGTGGCGCAGCAGATGATCATCGAGGACAGCCCGGCCGATTTTGGCGGCTATCGTCCGAAGAATTTCGACATGGGCTACCAGGGCGATGTCAGCATCCGCCAGGCGCTGCAATTGTCGCTCAATGTGCCGGCGATCCGGGTGCTCGACGCGGTCGGTCCGGCACGGCTGACGGCGCGGTTTCGCCAGGCCGCCGTCAACCCGATCCTGCCGGTCAACGAGGCGCCGGGCCTGGCAATCGGGCTTGGCGGCGTCGGCGTGACTTTGCGCGACCTGGTGCAGCTTTATACGGGGCTCGCCAATGGCGGCAAGATGCATACGCTGCATGACGGCACCGAGCCGGCCGATGCCGAGCGCATCACCGCCACCATCCTTGACGACCAGGCGGCCTGGCAGATCGACGACATCCTGTCCGGCGTGAAACCGCCGAAAGGCGCCATGCAGCGCGGCATTGCCTACAAGACCGGCACCTCCTACGGCTATCGCGATGCCTGGTCCGTCGGCTTCGATGGCCGCTACGTTCTGGGTGTATGGGTCGGCCGCGCCGATGCCAGCCCTGTCCCCGGTCTGTCGGGCTATGTCTCGGCCGCGCCGATCCTGTTCGAAGGCTTCGTCCGTTCCGGCCTTGCCAGCGTGCCGCTGCCCAGCCGGCCGCCGGGCGTCTTCAATCCCAAGCGCGAAGAATTGCCGGTAACGCTTGCCCGCTTCGGCGCCGGATCGGACGGGCTGGTGCAGGCCACCGCCACCGAGCCGGCGCCGACCATCATCTTCCCGCCCAATGGCGCACGCGTCGATCTCGGCACCAATTCGGCCGATGCCACGCCGCTGGTGCTGAAAATGCAGGGTGGCCGGGCACCGTTCCGCTGGCTCGTCAACGGCAAGCCGCTCGCCGGCATCGACCGCCGCCGCACCGCAACCTGGCAACCCGACGGCACCGGCTATTCGACGCTGACGGTGATCGACGCGGCCGGGCGCGCTGCCAGCGTGAAGGTTTTCGTTGAGTAGAATGCGGCAAGCGATTCAGGGGATTGCGCTTCTTTCCTTTATGTTAGGCGCGAGGCACCCCCCTCTGGCCTGCCGGCCATCTCCCCCTCAAGGAGGGAGATTATTCGCTTCGCTGCCTCCGCCTATCTTCAACTTCAGAAAGGGAGAGCCGGCGCCGAAGCCGCCAATCTCCCCCCTTGAGGGGGAGATGCCCGGTCCACCCTCCGTAGCTGCAGCGCAGCTGCTGCGGAGGACGGGCAGGGCAGAGGGGGGCGCCGCGCGCCGACCTTCGTTAGTAGCGTTCATCGCAACGCTACTAGCTCTCCTACCCGCAATCCCCTCCTCAGCCCACTCTGATCCCCTCCCCGCCGGCTTCGTCAGGCTCGCCGATATCGACCCGACCATCCGCCAGGATATCCGCTACGCCGGCATCGAGAACTTCCTGCACCGTAGAGCCGATGGCTACGACGCGCCGGTCTGCATCCTCACCGCGCAGGCGGCGAAGGCGTTGTCGAGCGTCCAGAAAGCAATGACAGCCAAAGGCCTGACGCTTGTCGTCTTCGACTGCTACCGGCCCGCACGCGCGGTTGCCGACATGGGCAGATGGACAAGCCAGGGTGGCCCGTCCGATCCGCAATGGTATCCGAAGGTCGAGCGCGGCGATCTCATCGCCAAGGGCTATATCGGAGCGTTGTCCAGCCATTCGCGCGGTTCGACCGTCGACCTTGCGATCGCCGAGGTGGACAGGAAAAGCGTGACGCATCCAACCTGCGGTGCGCCCGATGCCGCCATGCTTGATTTCGGCACCGGTTTCGACTGTTTCGACCCGATGAGCGAGACGGCGCACCGTCCTCTTCCGGTCGAAGCGGCCGCGAACCGCAAGTTGCTGCTTGCCGCCATGCGTGCCGCCGGCTTCCGCAACTATGCGCGCGAATGGTGGCACTTCACCCTGGTCAAAGAGCCTTTTCCAAAACAGCGTTTCGATTTTCCGGTCACCGCCGATTAACGCGCCCGGGGCTTGTCCTGACTCCGACCGCTCCTAATTAGGCCGGCTGACGCGGAGCCCGTCGGCGCCACCAGGGGAAATCATTTCCTGGATTGACCCCATCCGGCGAAAAATTGCTTCAAGCAGGCGAAAAAGGGCAACATTCAATGCATCCAATTTCTATAAACTCGGTAGAGTTCGCGGCAGTTCAACGGAGGCGGAAATGACCAAACCTCATTTCACGAAACTGCTCGGCGCGCTGGTCGCCACATGTGTCCAGTTCGGCACGCTCGGTTTCGCTTTTGCCGACACGACCATCCTGAACGTGTCCTACGACCCGACACGTGAGCTCTATAAGGCCTATGACGAGGCTTTCGCCGCGCACTGGAAAGCCGAGACCGGCGAGACGGTCACCGTCCAGCAATCGCATGGCGGATCGGGCGCCCAGGCCCGTGCCGTCATAGACGGCCTCGACGCCGACGTGGTGACGCTGGCGCTCGAAGGCGACATCAATGCCATTGTGTCGAAGTCGAAGAAGATCAATCCCGACTGGCGCAAGAAATTCGAAAACAATTCAGCGCCTTACACCTCGACCATCATCTTCCTGGTGCGCAAGGGCAATCCCAAGGGCATTCACGACTGGAGCGATCTGGTCAAGGACGGCGTGCAGGTGATCACGCCGAACCCGAAAACCTCCGGCGGCGCGCGCTGGAACTATCTCGCGGCTTGGGCCTATGCCAACGCCCATGACGGTAATGACGAGGCCAAGACCAAGGAATTCGTCGGCAAGCTCTATGCCAACGCGCCGGTGCTCGACAGCGGCGCCCGCGGCTCGACCGTCACCTTCGCGCAGAAGGGCCTGGGCGACGTCCTGATCGGCTGGGAGAACGACGCCTATCTGGCGCTCGACGAATTCGGCGCCGACAATTTCGACATCGTCTACCCGCCGACCTCGATCCTGGCCGAGCCGCCGGTCGCCGTCGTCGACGCCAATGTCGACGCCAGGGGCACGCGCAAGGTGGCTGAAGCCTATCTTTCCTATCTCTATTCGAAGGAAGGCCAGGCCATCATCGCCAAGAACCATTATCGTCCGGCCAAGCCCGAACTGGTTTCGGCCGAGGATCTCGCCAAGCTGCCGCAGATCAAGCTGGTTACCATCGACGACCCGCAATTCGGCGGCTGGAAGAAGGCGCAACCTTACCATTTCGGCGACGGCGGCATATTCGATCAGATCTACAAACCGGCCCAGTGAAGGCCGCGCCTTCGAAATGCCGAGTGCAATCGGGTTGAGTTAAGAAGGGACGATCCAGAACAGCATGACAACAGCGCCCGCTAAAGCCGGGTGGCGGTTCAGACAGCCGAGCGTCATTCCGGGTTTCGGATTGACGCTCGGCTTCTCGCTTGCCTACCTCACGCTCATCATCCTCATCCCGCTCTCGGGGCTCATCTGGCGCTCGGCGGCACTTGGCTGGACCGATTTCTGGGCTTTAGCCACCGACCAGCGCACGCTCAGGGCTCTCGAGATCAGCTTTGGCACGGCCTTCATCGCCGCCGTGGTCAACGTCGTGTTCGGCTCACTCGTCGCCTGGGTGCTGGTCCGCTACCGTTTTCCCGGCCGCCGCGTCGTCGATGCCATGGTCGACCTGCCTTTCGCGCTGCCCACCGCGGTCGCCGGCATCGCGCTCACCACCCTTTATGCCCCGAACGGCTGGATCGGTAAATTGCTGATGGCGCTCGGCCTCAAGGTCGCCTACACGCCGCTCGGCATCGTCGTGGCGCTGATTTTCATCGGCCTGCCCTTCGTCGTGCGCACCGTCCAGCCGATCATGGAAGAGATCGACAAGGAGGTCGAGGAAGCCGCCGCCACGCTCGGCGCCAGCCGCTTCCAGATCATCAGCCGCGTTCTCCTGCCCGGCCTGGCGCCCGCCATCATCACCGGCTTCTCGCTCGCCTTCGCGCGCGGGGTCGGCGAATACGGCTCGGTCATCTTCATCGCCGGCAATCTGCCCTACAAATCCGAGATCGCGCCGCTTTTGATCGTCATCCGGCTGGAGGAGTACAACTATCCCGCCGCAACCGCGATTGCCGCGATCATGCTGGCGCTGTCCTTCGCGATGCTGCTCGTCATCAACCTGGTGCAGACATGGAGCCGCAAGCGCCATGGCTGACCCCGAGATCAAATCCTATGAGCCGCTGCACGAGAGCCGGTCGGCCGCGGTCACCGAAAGCCGTCCCGTCCGCATCACGCTGACGATCGTCACGCTCGTCTTTCTCGGCGTCTTCCTGCTGTTGCCGCTGATCATCGTGTTCAAGGAGGCCTTCGCCAAGGGCGTCAGCGCTTACCTGGCGTCGCTAAGCGATGCCGACACGCGCTCGGCGATCCGCCTGACGCTCTTGGTGGCGGCGATCTCGGTGCCGCTCAATCTCGTCTTCGGCCTTTCCGCCGCATGGGCCATCGCCAAGTTCGAGTTCAGGGGCAAGGCGTTCCTCACGACCCTCATCGACCTGCCCTTTTCGGTCTCGCCTGTCATCTCCGGCCTGGTCTATGTGCTGCTCTTCGGCGCGCAGGGCTTGCTCGGCGCATGGCTGAAGGCGCATGGCATCCAGATCCTGTTCGCAGTGCCCGGCATCGTTCTGGCAACGGTGTTCGTCACCTTCCCCTTCGTCGCGCGCGAGCTCATTCCGCTGATGCAGGAACAGGGCAATGGCGACGAGGAGGCAGCGCTCTCGCTTGGCGCCAGCGGCTGGCAGGCCTTCTGGTATGTGACGCTGCCCAACATCAAATGGGGGCTGCTCTACGGCGTGCTGCTCTGCAATGCGCGCGCCATGGGCGAGTTCGGTGCGGTCTCGGTGGTGTCCGGTCACATACGCGGCCTCACCAACACCATGCCGCTGCATGTCGAGATCCTCTACAATGAATACAACGCCGTCGGCGCCTTTGCGGTCGCTTCGCTGCTCGCCGGCCTGGCGCTGGTGACGCTGGTCTTGAAAACGCTTCTCGAGATGCGCTACGGCGCCGAGCTTGCCGCGACGCGCGGGCACTGAAGAACAGCTGTCGCCCAAAAGTACCTGGCGGTTTTGGGACAACGACGGCATCAACGAACTGAGGAATTTGCATGGAAGTTCGCGTCGTCAACGTGCGCAAGGAGTTTGAGCGGTTTCCGGCGCTCCACGACGTGTCGCTCGACATCAGGTCCGGCGAGCTCATCGCGCTGCTCGGGCCGTCGGGCTCCGGCAAGACGACGCTGCTTCGCCTGATCGCCGGCCTGGAGCGGCCGACCAGGGGCGCGATCTTCTTCGGCGACGAGGACGCTTCGCAAAAGTCGATCCAGGAACGCAATGTCGGCTTTGTCTTCCAGCACTACGCCCTGTTCCGCCACATGACGGTGGCCGACAATATCGGCTTCGGCCTGAAGGTCCGGCATGGCGCCGCGCGGCCGTCGGCCCACGAAATCCACCGCCGGGCACTGGAACTGCTCGATCTCGTCCAGCTGTCGGGGCTGGAAAAGCGCTATCCGGCGCAGCTCTCCGGCGGTCAGCGCCAGCGCGTGGCCTTGGCCCGCGCCATGGCAATCGAGCCCAGGGTGCTCTTGCTCGACGAACCGTTCGGCGCGCTCGACGCGCAGGTTCGCCGCGAACTGCGCCGCTGGCTGCGCGAGATCCATGACCGCACCGGCCACACAACCGTGTTCGTCACGCATGACCAGGAAGAGGCGCTGGAGCTCGCCGATCGCGTCGTGGTCATGAGCCAGGGCCGCATCGAACAGGTCGGCACCGCCGACGATATCTACGACACGCCGAACTCGCCCTTCGTCTACTCCTTCATCGGCGAGTCGAGCTCGCTGCCGGTCAAGGTCGAAAATGGCGAGGTCTGGATCGCCGACCGGCCGATCGGCCTGCAGGCTCCGCATGCGCCGTCCGGCGAGGCAGTTCTCCACTTCCGCCCGCACGATGTCGACCTGCTCGACGGCTGCAGCGGCTGTATCGCCGGCACCGTTGCCGCGAGCCGCCGCGTTGCCGGCACCCGTAGGGTCGAGCTCGAGGTCGGCGGCGAGCGCCAGCGCGTCGAGATCGAGCTGCCGGTCGACCATCCCGCGGCGCAGAAGAGCCGAGTAGCTTTCAGGCCGCGGCGCTGGAAGCTTTTCCCGGTGGCTTGATAGAGCGTTCCAGGAAAGTGTGAAGCGGCTAGAGTGGTCGCGCGTCGAGCGCTACCCCAGCCAGTTCTCGACCTTCAACTTCCTGATGCGGGTGAACTCGGCCGTGTTGGCCGTAACCAGCGTGATGCCCGACACGCAGGCGTGAGCAGCGATAAAGAGGTCGTTGTGGCCGATGGACTCGCCCCTGCCCTCCAGTTCGGCACGGAGTGCGCCGTACTCGGCGGCCACCGGCACATCAAGCGGTAGGACGGGAATCTCAGCCAGCAGTTCCTCGACCTTCTTGATCAACTTGGCCGATCCCTTCTTGGCACTGCCATACCGGAGTTCCGAAGCCACTACGATGCTGGTGCATACGGCAGCATCCCCCTCGCGCGCCACTGCGCCGGCGGCCTTGCCGGCCGGGTTTCGGATCATGTCGCTTATGATGTTGGTGTCGAGCATGAACCGCATCAGAAAATGTCCTCGGATTTGACGGGACTATCGCTGATCTCGGGGAAGTCATCTTCAGTATCGAGCGGGGGTTCCTTCGCCCATTGGGCGAGCAGCGCCGTGAGACCCGATTTACGAACCGGCTCGATGACAAGGCGGTCGCCTTCGCGGTTAATCAGGACCTTGTCCCCGGGGAACTCGAACTCGACGGGGATCCGCACCGCCTGGCTGCGGTTGTTGCGGAACAGCTTTGCCTCCTTTGGCGGTGTCGTTGCATGGCGGCGCCGGGTCATCGCGACATCCCTGTATATGCCTTATGTATATGCCAATGCGTTGAAATGTAACCTTTGCTTCTGACATCGGCGCAAACAGGGACTCTTCCTGGAACGAAATCCTAACAACTGACTGTCCCGGCGATGTCTTTTCTCGCCGCTACGCCGTCGGGCTGGCGCGCATGTCTCGCCGCGCATCAGGGTCACGGTTATCATCAGTTAGTTAGCATATTTTGTCGGAGCCTGTTTTCATGAAGCGTCTATTGCTCGGCTTCGCAGCTTTTGCCGGTCTCGTCCTCGCATCCTCCCAAGCCTGGTCGGCCGACAAGCTTTTGAATGCATCCTATGACGTCGGCCGCGAGTTGTTCGTCGACATCAACAAGGCCTTCGCCACAGGGCATCCCGGCATCACCATCGATCAGTCGCATGCCGGCACCTCGGCGCAGGCGCGCGCCATCGCCGAAGGTCTTGGCGCCGATGTCGTCACCTTCAACCAGGTCACCGACGTCGACTTCCTGGTCAAGAAGGGTCTCGTCACAGCCGACTGGCAGAAGGATTTTCCAAACAACGCCTCGCCCTTCTATTCGCTGCCGTCCTTCCTGGTGCGCGCCGGCAATCCCAAGCACATCAAGGATTGGAATGACCTGGTGCGCGACGATGTCCAGGTGATCTTCCCCAACCCGAAGACATCGGGCAATGCGCGCTACACCTATCTCGCCGCCACCGCTTACGCCGAGGAAGCCTTCAAGGGCGACGACGCTAAGGTGAGGGAGTTCATCACCAAGCTCTTCAACAACGTGCCGATCTTCGACACCGGCGGCCGCGCCGCCACCACCACTTTCGTCCAGCGTGAAATCGGCGACGTGCTGATCACCTTCGAGTCCGAGACGCGCGGCATCCGCAAGGAATATGGCGACGACAAATTCGAGCAGGTCACGCCCTCGGTCAGCCTGCTGGCCGAGTTCCCGGTGGCGATCGTCGACAAGGTCGCCGACGAGCATGGCAGCCGCGATCTCGCCAAGTCCTATCTCGATTTCCTCTACACGCCCGACGGCCAGGACATTGCCGCCGAGAACGGCCTGCGGGTTCGCGACGCGACGGTCGCCGCCAGGCACAAAGCCGACTTTCCCGACGTCCGCCTGCTGACGGTAGAAGAGGTGTTCGGCGGTTGGGACAAGGTGCAGGAAGAGCATTTCGCCGCCGGCGGGCTGCTCGATCAGGCCTATGGCAGCCGCTGAAAAGACTCCACAATCAGGAAGAGCAAGGAAGCCGGCTTTGCCGGCTTTCTTCATGCAAGCGGGGCTGCATGAGCTCGCAAGGGAAATCACAGCCCCAACGTGAAAAACGTTACGAAGAATCAACGCGTTTGTGGCTAAGTTGCACCGGCAAATTGTTGGTCCAGGGGGCGTTCGGCGGTCGAACTGTCATGATTTGCACACAAACAACCGCCAGATGCAGGCGCATTGGGGTTTGATGAACTGAATCGGGCATGCTGACCAAAAAAGGCAAATACGGCCTCAAGGCCCTCGTGCATCTTTCCAGCCTGCCGGCTGGCCAGCTTGCATTCGTCAACGACATCGCGGTCGCCAACAACATCCCGAAGAAATTCCTTGATGCGATCCTGGGCGAGCTGCGCAATGCCGGTTTCGTCCAGAGCCGTAAGGGCAAGGAAGGCGGTTATCGCCTCGCCCGGCCTGCTTCCGAGATCAAGATCGGCCATGTCGTGCGGGTGCTTGATGGGCCGCTGGCGCCGATCCCTTGCGCCAGCCGCACGCAGTACCAGCGCTGCGAGGACTGCGACGAGGCCACCTGCCAGGTCCGCCACATGATGCTGGAAGTGCGCCAGGCAATCGCCGAGGTGCTCGACAATCGCAGCCTCGCCGCCATGCGCGACGCCGACAACGATGATTTCCCGGCAGAGCTCACGTCCCAGATTTAAAGCAGGACCAGATCTAAAGCAGGACAAGTGTGCTTGGGCTCGGCGACTTCGCCGTCGCCTTCCGTCCGCAATTGCGCCAAACGAGAAGCCGCCTTGCCCTGACTTGTCGCTCTCGGTTGCCAGTCTACTGCGGACGCAGTAAAGCGGCTGGAGGATGAAACAGGGCTCTGACGCATGAGGCTGCCTTGGCTTGGCAATTCCCGCAAGGCCAGCCGGCAACCATCGTCCAGCGACATCTTTCACACTGAGATCATCGCCGACGTAGCGGTGCCGGAGCGCGCTGAGTCCGTTCGCTTCTTCAGCCGCAAGGTCGTCCGGCCCGGCAAATTGCGTGGTTTCTCCAATCGGGACCTGCGCGAGAGCCTGCTGTCCTGCTTCTATCTCGGCGTCGCGGCGATGCTGCCGGTCTCTTGGTGGGGACCTATCTGCGGCCGGGTGTCCGGGCTCAGGCGCAAGCGCCATTTTCGTAAGGAGTTCGCCCGCTACGACGTCGCGGTGAAGGCGGTGCTCAGCGATGCCGTCGACACGCGAAGCATGTTCGAGGCACAACTAGCCGCCGTTCACCGCCGACGGCTGATGCCTGCGGCGCATCTCGTTGCCGGCTGGCGATGGTCGCCGGCGATCCGGCTGGAAGGCCTCGAGGCTCTGCAAGAGGCCATGCGCAACGGGCGCGGCGCCATCATATGGTGCGACCAGTTTACGGCGCAGACGATCATGGGCAAGCGCGCGCTTTATGAAGCCGGCGTCGCTGCCCATCAGGTGAGCGCGCAGTTCCATGGCTTCTCGCCGAGCAAGTTCGGCTTTCGCGTCATCAACCCACCGCTGGTCAAGGTCGAGAACCGCTTCCTGAAAAGCCGGATCGTCTTTGAGCGCACCGACGCCTACCAGGTCACCACGCGCATCCAGAAGGTGCTGAAGGCGAACGGTGTCGTGCTGATGACCAACACCGTCTATGCCGGCTCCGCCTTCGCCGAAGCCGCCATGGGCGAACATGGCTGGACCCACCTCGCCTCGGCGCCGGCCAACTTTGCCGCGCGCGCCGGCGCGGCGCTGTTTCATATGGCGACCATCGAGACGCTCCCCTTTCGCCAGTATCGGGCGATCGTCAGCGAACTGAACGCGGGCCTGCAAGCGCCCGCGTCGCCGGCAAAGGACACAACGGCGAAGAACCTCACTGTCCAGGCGGGATACATCCTGTCGAAGCGCGACCATATGCTGGAAACGCTCAAGCTCTGTCCGGAGCAGATGATGGCCTGGTCGAGCGCCAGTCGGCTCACCGAGCGCCCGGCCGAAGCCTCGATCGGCAACGATGGCGCCTGAGGCCTCCGAACGGCTCCAAGAGTCTGTTGAGATGCACCTAGCCGGTGATCTCTTTCAGGATCCCGGCAACACTCCGCGTTCCATCGACCGTCACCGCGCGTTCGTCCGCGGCAGGTTCTTCCAGCGTGGCGAACTGGCTGTCGACCAGGCTTGCGGGCATGAAATGGCCTTTGCGATCGGCAACCCGTCGCCAGGCCGTTTCGCGATCGATCTTCAGATAGAGGAAGACGATGCCGGGGCGGAAGCGGCTCAGCCGGTCGCGGTAGCCACGCTTCAGCGCCGAGCATGCCGCCACCGCTTTCCGCCCGCCGGCAACGGAGGTCGCGATATGCTCGCCTATGGCGTCGAGCCAGCCCTCGCGCAGCGCGTCCGTCAGCGGCTCGCCACGCGCCATACGCGCCACGTTCTGCGGCGGATGCAGCCGGTCTCCTTCGATGAAGTCGGCGCCCAAGGCCTTGGCGAGCGCCTCGCCGACGGCCGTCTTGCCGCACCCCGCAACACCCATCACGACGATGGCCGGCGCCGTCCGAAGGTCGTTCATGCCAAGCTCCGGGATCTGCGGTTTTGCGCTCACCTCACCCACGGTCAGCGGCTGGCCGGCGCGCGCCCGTAGAGGAGAAGCATGGCAACGATGACGACACCATAGATGATTTGTCGCCCCGCCTCCGGCATCTGCATGACCGAGAGGATGGATTGCAGAAGCGTGATCAGGATCACGCCCGCCACCGTGCCGAGATAGGAGCCGCGCCCGCCAAGGATCGACGTGCCGCCCAGCACGACGGCAGCGATCGACGGCAGGAGATAGGCATCGCCCATCGACTGCGCCGCCTTCGAAGCATAGCCGGCCAAAAGCACGCCACCAAAGGCCGACAGACCGCCGGAGACGGCGAAGGCGATCATCACGATGCGGCGCGTGTCGATGCCGGAAAGGTAGGCGGCGCGCTCGCGGTTGCCGATGCCGTAGACGGCGCGGCCGAAGCTGGTGCGGGTCAGCGCGAATACCATCGCCGCGCCGATCAGCGCCCAGATGATGACGGCGTTGGGAACGCCCGGAATGGTGAACCCGGTTGCCAGATAGCGCATCGCCACCGTCGCCGAATCCTGTGGCGAGAAGCCGCCCGTGTAGACCACCATCAGCCCTTGCGCGACGGCGTTGGTGGCAAGCGTAATGATCATCGAGGGGATGCGCAGATAAGCGACGCCGATGCCGTTGACGATGCCGATTCCTACGCCGCACAGGACGCCGAAGGGGATGGCTAAAGCGACCCCGGCCGGCCCATAGGCGGCGGCCGCGCAGGCCATCATGGCGCCTGCCGCCACGGCCCACGGCACGGAGAGGTCGATCTGACCGAGCAGGATGACCAGCATCATGCCGGTGGCGATAACGCCGAGGAAGGACGCGACCTTCAACTGCTGCAGGAGATATTCCGGCGAAAGGAAGCTGCGCGAATAGAGGCTGCCGAGGAAAAGCAGCAGCACGACGCAGGCAAAGGCGGTGACCACAGCCGGATCGGCACGTCGCAGAAACTTGGGCATGCGGCCGGCGATGCCGCCCACGATGCCGCCAAGTGTCGTCTCGCTCACGGGAACCACTCCAGCCGGTTGCGTACCCGAAACAGCGCGAAGGCGCCGAGGCTGACCGCGATCAACAGGATAACGCCCTGGAACAGCGGCTGCCAGAGCGGATCGAAGTCGAACACGAACAAGAGGTCGCCGATGGTGCGGAAGGCGAGCGCGCCGAAGATCGCGCCGATCGCGCTGCCCTTGCCGCCGAACAGCGACACACCGCCAAGCACGACGGCAGCGATGGAAAACAGCGTGTAAGCGTTCCCGCTCGCATAAGCCGCCTCGCCGGTATAGGTGAAGAAGGTCAGGAACAGGCCGCCGATGGCCGCAAGCAGGCCGGCAAGCGCGTATGCCAGAAACTTGCCCCTGCGGATCGGAACGCCTGACATGTAAGCCGCCGTCTCCGATGAGCCCGCCGCATAAGCGGCGCGCCCGAGTTCGGAGCGGCTGAACGGCACCCAGACGACGAGCACGACGACGAGCAGCGCCACGAGGCTCGCCGGCAGAACCCCGAAGAAACGCCCCGTCAGGAAATCGGCAAGGTCCTCGTTGACCGAGCCGCCCGGAGCGGGGCGCAAAAGCAGCGCCAGACCGAAAAAAACAGCACCCGTGGCGATGGTGGCAACGATCGGCTGCAGCCTGCCGTAGATGACGATGACGCCGTTGACCGCGCCGCAGAGCAGCCCGGTGCCGAGCACAGCCAACACACCTAACGCCGTCTCCAGTCCGGTGCCGATCACCAGCCACGAAGCCATGCAGTTGGTCAGCGTGAAGATCATGCCGACCGAGAGATCGATGCCGGCGGTGATCACCACCAATGTCTGCGCCATGGCGACGAAGGCAAGCAGCACGCCCTTGTTGGCGGCCGTCTGCACGACATTGGCCGTGAAGCCTGCCGGATGGTTCGCGCTGTAGATGGCGAACATGACGATGAAAATGCCGAAGGCCAAGAGCGTTCCGCGCTGCTCGGCCAGCCAGTAGCGCCAGTCCTTCACGCCTTGCCTCCTAGCTCGATGCGGGAGTTCTCGCCGTGGATGTTCAGCGCGCTGGCGATCAGCGCGTGCTCGGTGATGTCCGCGCCGACCAGTTCGCGCTTGACGCTGCCGTCATAGAGCACGAGCACCCGGTCGCAACAGCCGATCAGTTCGTCATAGTCGGTCGAATAGAACAGGATCGCGGCGCCTGCATCCGCGAGTTTGCGCATCAGTTGGTAGAGCTCCTGCTTGGTGCCGACATCGATGCCGCGCGTCGGATCGTTGAGCAGGATGATGCGCGGTTGCCGCATCAGCCATTTGGCGATGACGACCTTCTGCTGGTTGCCGCCAGAGAGCGCGCCGACAGGAATGTCCAGCCCCGCCGTCTTGATCGCCAGCAATCCGACCATATCGTCGATCAGGCGCTGCTCCGCGGCGCGATCGATGATGCCGCTTTTCGCCAGCCGGTCGAGAGCCGCGAAGGACAGGTTTTCGCGCACCGTCATAGGCAGCATCAGGCCCTCGGTCTTGCGATCCTCGGGGATCAACGCCATGCCGACGCGGTCGTCGCTGGCGGCGCGCGGACTGGAGATGGAAACCGGCTTGCCGTCGATCAGCACTTCGCCGCGCAGGCCGCGCAGCACGCCGAAAAAGGCAAGCAGCAACTCGCGCTGGCCCTGCCCGTCGAGGCCGCCCAAGCCCACGACTTCCCCTGCCCTGACGCTCAGCGAGATATTGTCCAGCCGGTCGGCCCAGGAGAGGTCGCGCGCCTCGAGCACCGGCGTGGCGGTCGGGGCGGAACCGGGTTTCGGGGGGAAGATATGGCTGTATTCGCGGCCGATCATCAACTCGACCACCTCGTTGTCACTCTTCGAGCCCGCGGGATAGCTGGCGACATTGCGGCCGTTGCGAAACACGGTGCAATGGTCGGCGAGTTCCGCGATCTCGTTCATGCGGTGCGAGATGTAGAGCAGCGCCAGCCCTTCCGAGCGCAGCCGCTTCAACACCTCGAAGACCTTGGCGACAGCGGCCGCCGTCAGCGCCGAGGTCGCTTCGTCGAGGATCAGGATGCGCGGCTTCCTGGCCAGCGCCTTTGCGATTTCCACCATTTGCCGGCGCGACAGCGGCAGGTCCTTGACCAGGGCACTCGGATGGATATCGGAAGCGCCCGCGCGCGCCAGTGCTTCTTCCGCAATGCGCCGCTGCGCCTTGCGGTCGATCATGCCGAAGCGTTTCGGCGGATCTGAAATGACGATGTTGTCGGCGACGCTCAGTTCGGGAATGAGCGACAGTTCCTGGAAGATGCAAACGATGCCGGCCTGATTGGCCGCGGCTGGCGAGGCGAAACTCACCTCGCGGCCGCCCAGCGTCATGCGTCCTTCATCCGGCGCGACGACCCCCGCCATGATCTTGATCAGCGTCGACTTGCCGGCACCGTTCTCGCCGAGAATGGCGTGGATGCTACCGGCGGTGACTGTCAGGTCAGCCTTTTCCAGGGCCCTTACGCCGCCATAACGCTTGGATATGCCTTCCATGCGGAAGAGCGGAGCCGCGCCGTCCATCAACCCTCCCAGGCCAGTTCGCGATTGGCATCAGGTGGCCGGTGCCGTGGGGAACTCCCGCGGCACCGGCCGGTCAGACTACTTGTTTTCCTTGGTCTGGCCCATGATTTCCTGCGCGGTGAAATTGATGCCGCAGGTCGGGAAGGAATTGCCGACGAAGAAGTTGTCGGATTGGTCGGGGAAGAAATCCTGGCCGGCCTTGAAGTTCGGATCTTCCACGATTGCCAGCGGCAGCTTGACAGACTGCGGCACGACATTGCCTTCGAGCGCAGCGATGGCCGTCTTGATGGCGACCGCAACCTGAGCGGGGCCGGTGCCGGCCGAAGAACATTTCAGCCCATCGCCCGCATGTGCCGCGCAGAATTTGCGGAAGCCGTTCTCCGTCTCGCCACCGAACGGCACGAACGGATGCTTGGCGTCCATCATCGCCTGCACGATGCCGGTATCGCCGCCCTGTCCGGTGATGCCGTCGAAAGGCCCACTGGTGGCGATCGCGTCGGCCGTGGCCTTCTGCGCCACGCCGTCATCCCACTTGCCGACGACCTCGGTGACCTGCCATTTCTTGCCGGACCCGTCGAGCACCTCGTGGATGCCGTTGTGGCGGTCGGTATCGACCGATGTGCCGGCAACGCCGCGCACCTCGAGCACCTTGCCGCCATTCGGCACATGCGAAACCAGCCACTTGCCCCAGAGCTCGCCCAGGCCTTTCTGGTCGACATTGACGTTGATGGCGTCCTTGGTGTCGAGGATGTTGTCGAAGGCGACGAGCACGACGCCGGCTTCCTTGGCGCGCTTGATCACCGGCCCGAAGGCGGTCGGGTTCTGGGCGTTGACGACGATCGCGTCAAAGCCGGAATCGATGAAGTTGTTGATCGCCGAGATCTGCGCCGGCACGTCCTCGCCGGTCGACACGACCTTGAATTCCTTGAGCTTCTTGGCGACATCCGGCTGCGCCGCATAGGCCTTGGCCGTCTGGATCATCTGGATGCGCCAGGTGTTGGCGATATAGCCGTTGGCAAGCGCGATGCGGAACGGGCCTTCCTTCTTCGGGAACTTGAAGAACTTGGTGTCCGCCGACCATGGCGAAAAGCAGTCCGGCTGCGCAGCGGGCCCGGGAACGATTTCCGGTCCGGCGGCCATGGCGGCCGAGCTGAGCATGGCGAATGCAGTGGCGGCTACGACGCCGCCAACGAGTGACTTGATCATCGGTATTCCTCCCTATTGCAGTTCTGCTTGTTATGAATCTGGCGCTATCGGTCGACAGCCTCTGCCCAACCGAACATGCTCACAGGACGGCTCGCGTCGCCCCGATCCTCCTCTTCCCCTCACCTTTCTGGCAATTTAGAAAACTATCATATTATACATAATAAACAAGTGCGGGACTGTTGTTTATGTATAATAAACAGCTCTATTTCGGTAGAGCGTTGATTTTACAGACAAATGGTAGCGCTACCATACAAGGCTGTAAAGCGCCGCCTTTCGTCATTTTAGAGCGTTCCAGGAAAGTGGGCGGTTGGGCCCGGCGACTTCACCGCAGCCTTCCATCCCGAATTCCGTAAAACAAAGAGTTAGAGCAGGCTGGCGGTTCTATCTAACGCTGGACCGGTTAGCGCGCGGTGCTCTCGCGCCGCATAAGCTCGAAACCGAGATCGACGATCCGCTGTTCCGGCGGGTTTCCGGCAATCGCTGCCAAGGCGAGGGCGACGGCGCGGGTGCCGATTTCATAGCGGTGCGTACGCACGCTGGTGATTGATGGAAAAGACACCTGCATCATGTCGAGGTCGTTGAAGCCGACAATGCCGATCTGCTTCGGCACGTCGATCGATGCCCGATGGCATTCGAACAGGACGCCAAGCGCGATATCGTCATTGTTGCAGAACACGCCGTCGAGCGTCGGCATCTTGGCCAGCGCGTCGCGGAACAGTTCGCGCCCCAGCGTCACGCTTGACGGCACCGGCGTTGTGGTGATCAGCCGCGGATCGAACAGGCCGGCGGCCTCCATGGCGGCGCGATAACCGGCAAGGCGCCGCTGCGAACGCGGATCCATCCTGGCGCCGATGAAGCCGATCTTGCGGTATCCAGCCTGCAGAAGATGCCCGGCGGCCGTCCTGCCACCATCGAAATGCGAAAAGCCGACCATCATGTCGACCGGGTCTGGCCCGGTCTCCATCACCTGCACCACCGGGCAGCCGGCGTTCTCTAGCAATCGTCGCGCGCCGGGCGTCTGGTCGATGCCGGCAACGATCAGCGCCGCCGGGCGTTGCGATCCGAAGACCTGCAGCAGCCGCTCTTCCTCCAGGCCGGAATAATGCGTGTTGCCGATCTGGATGCGGAACGGGCTGTCGGAAAGGCTGTCATAGATGCCGCGCACCACTTCGGCGAAGACGTTGTTGGTGAGCGACGGCACCAGCACGCCGAAGACCTCGGCGCGCGCCGAGGCAAGCGCGCGCGCGTTCGGGTCAGGAACGTAGCCGAGTTCGTCGACCGCGGCCTGTATCTGTCGCCGCAGATCCTCCGACACCCGCCCGGGCTCACGCAGCGCGCGCGACACGGTGATCGCGCCGACGCCGGCCTTGCGCGCCACATCGGCAAGGGTCGGGCGTCCGCCGCCACGGCGGGAGCGCGGCTTGCTCAAAGCCCAGTCCCCCCATCTTCGACGTGCGGCCGCAATGTCAGGATCGGCATCCGTCTCATCGCGCCACCAGGTCAGCTTTGCCGACTGGGGTCGCGCATGAGTTCACCATTGTCAAGCAACCTGACTTCGCCAAGGTCAGCCCGATGCGCGTCAGGCAATCGCCGCGGCGCTGCGGTTGGCCCTCCACATCAACAGCGCGATGGCCGCGAGGTTGACGAGGTTCCAGCCAATTCCGTTCAGGAAGGCGGCGGCGTAGGAACCGGTGAGGTCATAGATCCAGCCCGACATCCAGCCGCCCACAGCCATGCCGAAGATCGTCGCCATCAGGACGATGCCGACGCGCTGGCCGGCTTCCTTTGCCGGCATATAGTCGCGCACGATGATGGCGTAGCAGGGCACGATGCCGCCTTGCGACAGGCCGAACACCAGCGAGACGACATAGAGCGAGGCAAGCCCGTCGAAGGGAATGTAGAAGAACAGCGACAGGCACTGCAGCGCCGAGCCGATCAGCAGCGTCTTCACCGCGCCGATGCGGTCGGCGAGGAAGCCGGAGCCGATGCGGCTGATGACACCGGCGGCCAGCATGATCGACAGCATGTCGGCGCCATGCGCGACACCGTAGCCAAGGTCCATGCAGTAGGCGACGATATGCACCTGCGGCATCGACATCGCCATGCAGCAGCCGAAGCCGGCAATCACCAGCAGGATCTGCAACTGCGAGGGCGACAGCGAAATCGGCTGCACCGGCCGGCCGCGCGGCGCGCCGGAAATCCCCTCATGCGGCGCGCGCCGTCGCAACAGCAGGACCAGCGGCACCATGGTGACGAGGCAGATGATCCCGATCACCGCATAGGTGAACCGCCAGCCATGGCCTTGCATCATATAAGGCATGACCGTCGGCCAAACCGCCCCGGCAAGGTAATTGCCTGACGCCGCCACCGTCACCGCAACGCCACGGCGCCGGTTGAACCAGTGCGAGACGTCGGCGATCAGCGGCCCGAAGATCGCCGAACAGCCGACACCGATCAGCAAGCCTTGAGCAAGCGTGACGCCCAGGATCGAATTGGCGAGCGACGCCAACAGAAACCCGGCGCCAAGGGCCAGGGAAGCGGCGAGTGCCGGTATCCAGTATCCAAAGCGATCGATGGCGCGGCCGATCAGCGCGTTGCCGGCGGCGAAGCCCACCATGGTCGCGGTATAGGGCATCGAGGCGGCGGCGCGATCAACGCCGAATTCGGCCTGCACTGCGGGCAGGACCACGACCACCGCCCAGGTGCCGACGCCGCCGATCGTCGCCAACAGCAAGGAAATACCAAGCCGCGTCCAAGCATAGAACCTGTCGATGCCGGCGCTGTTTGCCGCGTTTCCTGGAACTGTCGTCACGGCGTTTACTGTCCGCGATTTCTTTGAGATCGGGTATTTGAGCGCACTATCGGCCCATTTCCTGAGCCGAGCAGCGCCACGACCGGCAAATCCGTGGCTCCAGAACCGGGAACTCCACCTCACCCCGTGGAGTTTTGCCTTAGAGCAATTCCAGGAAAAGTGTTTAACGGTTTTCCGTCCGGAATTGCGTGAAAACAAAGAGATAGAGCGGTTCGGCGGTGAAACGCTGAACCGCTCTAGGAAGGAGTTCGCCATGACCGCCAAGAAGAAATGGTCGGCCGACGTGACCGAGCACAGCGATGCCATGGATCTCGAGGACCACGTCTTCGAATCCGACGACGCCAAGAAGATCGCCGCATCGCTGAAGCGTTCTGCCGAGCACAGCCACCGCCGCAAGGCGGAGCCGTTCCAATCCGCCATGTCGATGTTGAATTTCTACATCAACCGCGCCGGCAAGAACCTGCCTGACGAGCGCAAGAAAGTGCTGGAAAAAGCGAAAGACGAGCTGCGTGTCGCGTTCGGGCGCGAGAAGCAGGATTAAGTGCTGCAAAAAGCGCAGGAAGCAGCCATTCGCAGGCCGGCCTCCCCTGAATATCGATAGGGCTTAGCGCGACTGGATCACTTCGTCGGTGTTGGCCAGCAGCTTGCGGACAGCATTGCGGGCCGCATCCGGCCTTTGCAGGCGGATACTCCTCTCGATCGCCTCATGCAGCTTCTGGGCATGGTGCAGATCGTCCCGCTCACGCGTCGTGTAGGTGAAGAGATGATCGAAGGCGGATTCGATCAGCACGCCGAGCGGCACCAGCAGATCGTTGCCGGAAGCCCTGAGGATGGCAAGGTGGAAGCGCGTGTCGGCGCGGGTCCGCTCCTGCAGGTTGGTGGCCTCGCCCATCTCGCGGCACGCCTCGCTGATCTCGGCCATCTGCTCGTCGGTGCGCCGCATCGCCGCGAAGGCCGTCGCCTCCGGCTCGATGATATGGCGGAATTCCTGCACCGTCCTCAGGAAAACCTCGCGATCCGGCGACGTCGCGTACCAGGCGAGCACGTCGCGGTCGAGGAGGTTCCAGCGCTCCTTCGGCTCGACCCAGCTGCCGATCTTCGGCCGCGACGCCAGAAGGCTTTTTGCCATCAGCATCTTGATCGCCTCGCGCACCGCGGAGCGGCTGACGTCGAAGGTCTCCGACCATTTTGCTTCGTTGGGCAGGATCGTGCCCGGCGGATAGTCGCCGCGCACGATCCGAAGGCCGATTTCACTGGCTAGCGACGTGTGCACGCTGGCGCCGGGGATACGCGGCGCGTTGGCCCGGCGAACGCCGGCCGGACGCTCCGCGGCCGCCATTTTCGTCGGCTTCTTTTCGGTGTTCGGCTTCGCGTCCCGCATATGGTCCAGAAAATCCCGTTTTCAGAAGCTGTCAAGCACGGCAAGCTCGGTTTGCCACAACGCCCGAGGATGTGCACAGATCAACCGGCATTTGGCGCCGCCTCACGCCGTTTTGACGTATTTGCGCCAGCTGTGCTGCGGCCGGAAGCCGAGCACGTCGCGTGCCTTACGGTTCGAAAGCAGTGTCTCATATTCGCCAAGTTCGGCCTTGACCGGCACGCCTGGGTAAAAGCGCTTCAAGAGCTCCGCCGTCGGCAGGTCCGATGAGGTATCGTCATTGGCCGCGTTGAACACCTGGTAGCCCAGGCCATCCTTCTCGATGGCGCGCAAGGTGATCTGGCCGAGATCGCGCGCATCGATGTAGCTCCAGGCGATGCGCTTGCGGAAACCCGGATCGGCGAACCATTTCGGGAACAGCGAATATTCATGCGGCTCGATGACGTTGCCGATGCGCAGCGCATAGATATCGCTACCATAGCGTTGTGCAAATGCCCGCGCAGTCTTCTCGTTGACGATCTTCGACAGCGCATAGCTGTCCATCGGGTCGACGTCATAATCCTCGTCGAGCGGGAAATGCGTGGGATTGCGCGGCTCGTTGGCGAAGACCAGCCCGTAGGTCGTCTCCGAGGAGGCGATGATGACCTTGCGGATGCCGAGTTTCACTGCCGCCTCGATGACATTGTAGGTACCCATCGCGTTGATGCGGAACACCTCGTTGTCGGGCGTGATCATGATGCGCGGGATCGCCGCGAAATGCACCACGGCATCGACCGGCTGCGCCCGGAGCGACGGGTCGAACTCGTGCAGGCCCATATAGCTCGACAGCGCGTTGAAAACCTGGCCGCTGTCGGTGATGTCGGTGATCAGGGTGCGCACCTTCGGGTTGTCGAGCGGCCTGGTGTCGATGTTGAGCACCTGGCAGCCATGCTCGACCAGATACTCGACGACATGCCGGCCTGCCTTGCCGCTGCCGCCGGTGAACATGATCCGCTTCGTCATTTTGCTCTCCACAATGCTCGGAAATTAGGTGTATTGTCAGACAATATGGTATTCCGCCATCGCCCGCCACCGCGATCCGCGGAAACCTTCTCGGCAAGCGCCCGCCGCGCGGGCATCCATCACCACGAAAGACAGGGAAGAGACGACATGAGCACCACCGTTGCCCGCGAAAACATCGGTTTCATCGGCCTCGGCCTGATGGGGCACGGCATCGCCAAGAACATCGTCGACAAGGGCTATCCGCTGACCTTCCTCGGCCGCAAGAACCGCAAGCCGGCGGAAGACCTGATCGGCCGCGGCGCCAGGGAAGCAGCCACGTCCAGGGACGTGGCGGCAGCCTCCGACGTCGTCTTCATCTGCGTCACCGGCTCGCGCGAGGTGGAAGCGATCATTCGCGGCCCTGGCGGGCTGAAGGAAGGTCTCGGGAAAGGTTCGGTCGTCGTCGACTGCTCGACCTCAGATCCGGTCTCGACCGTGGCCTTGGCCGCCGAACTCAAGGCGCTCGGCGTCGACTATGTTGATGCGCCGCTCAGCCGCACGCCGAAGGAGGCCTGGGAAGGCACGCTCGACGCCATGGTCGGCGCGCCGGACGCGGTGTTCGCCAGGCTGAAGCCGGTGATCGAGACCTGGGCCGGCCGCATCGTCCATATCGGCGACACCGGCGACGGCCATCGCATGAAGCTGCTCAACAACTTCATCTCTCTGGGCTACGCCGCCATCTATTCCGAGGCGCTGGCGCTGGCGCAGAAGGTCGGCATCTCGCCGCCGCGATTCGACAGTGTCATCCGCAACGGCCGCATGGATTGCGGCTTCTACCAGACGTTCATGCGCTGGACGCTGGACGGCGACCGCGACGCGCACAAGTTCACGATCGCCAATGCCTTCAAGGACCTGACCTATCTGGAATCGATGGCGGGCGCGGCCGGCATCGCCAACCCGCTCGGCAACGCCACCAAGAATTCCTTCGCGACCGCCTTCGCCACCGGTCCCGCCGAGCAGTACGTGCCGATGCTTGCCACCCATATCGGCAAGCTCAACGGCGTCGACCTGATGCCTTCGAAGGACGGCGTTAAGCAGAAGATTTAAGCGGGAGGCGCCCTGCCCTGTTCGATCGCGGGAGCCGGCGCCGGAAAAGAAAGGGGCGCCTGGTGGGCGCCCCTTTTTTGGCATTTGGGTCTGGATGCGGCTGTCGCCTACTTCTGGATGCAGGTGTCGGCCGTTTCCTTGGTGCACTCGTCGAGGCCGGTGAAGACCGGATCGTCGACCTTCTTGTTGCCGATGAGGTCGATCATCACCGCAGGCGCCTTGTAGCCCATCTCGAACGGCCGCTGGCCGACCAGCGCGGTGACGAGGCCTTCCTTGGCGATCGCCACCTCGTCGCCGATCGTGTCGGCGGCGCCGATCACGAACTCGTTCTTGGCGATCTTGTCGGCCATCGGCTTGAACAGGTCGCGATAGGGCTGCGGGGCGCCGAACAGCGGCCAGCCGCCCATGATGCCGAAGGCGTCGAGCTTCGGATTGGCGGCAAGGATGTCGGTCATCGCCTGCACGCCCTTGGCACCGTCGTCATTGGTGAACACCGGGCAACCTGCGACTTCGGTCCAGCCGCCTTCGCCGGCAAGTGCCGTGAGGCCTTCCTTGCCCGTCAGCGCATCGCGCATACCTTGCGCGCGGCGCAGGATGTTGTCGGCCGCCGGATTGCCTTCGATGGTGCAGATCGTTCCGCCATTCGGCTTGGCCTTCTTGATGTATTCGCCGATCTTCTTGCCCATCAGGTAGTTGTCGGTGCCGAGATAGGTCTTGCGAAGGCCGGCGTCTTCCTTGGTCAGGTCTGCGTCGACCGTCATGATCGGGATCGACGGGTTGGCGCTCTTGATCGTCTGCGCGATCAGCGGTGCGTTCGACGGCGAGATCGCCATCGCTACAGTGTCGGGCTTGCTCAGCATGTCCTGCACGATCTGAGCCTCGCCGGCCTCGTCCGAGGTCGACGCCGGGCCGGTGTAGAAGCACTCATATTCCGAGCTGGCGTTTTCCTTGTTCCATTTCTCGCAGCCCTGATGGATGGCTTCGAAGAACGGATTGTCGAGACCTTTCACGACGATGACGAGCTGTTTCTTGGCCAAAGCCGGCCCGGCGCCCAACGCCATGGCGGCGACGGCGGTAAGCAAAAGTGTTTTCCTCATATCAGTCCTCCCTTGAAACAGACGGACACCGCGTGCCCGCCACACCGATCAGCCCGGATGCGCAAGGACCATGACGAGCATCTCATGATGCTTGTGTCCTGGGCCGGGCTGATAAGCATTTGCCGATCCGTTTGCCCGAATACTGGCGCAGCCGGATCCTTGACCATCAAACCATTTGCCCGCATCCGCCGGATAGACGGTCGAGGAGCAAATTCTTCCTCCGAGGCTTAGCTAATATCGGCTCTTCGCCAACGTCAATTCCTATTTGTCCTACAAAACCGATTTTTCGTCGAGTCTCGAAATTAATCGTCTGACAATTGATTGACGCCTTTGCCGGCTTTTGCCTAAATGCATGAATCGCGCCGTTCGGGAGGAGACGGACGGGCGGGACGCAAGCGGGCCGGCGAGTTCGGCGAGCGGTTGCGTCAACAATGGGGAGGCTTAAGGCTGGTGTCGGTTCTCGAACTCGCCAACATCTCGAAGCATTTCGGCGCCATCCAGGCAGTCAACGACGTCTCGTTTTCGCTGGAGGCCGGCGAGGTCGTCGGCCTGATGGGCGACAACGGCGCCGGCAAGTCGACGCTGGTCAAGATGATTGCCGGCAATTTCCACCCGAGCCACGGCACCATGCGGCTGGACGGCAAGGACCTTGTCCTGCACAAGCCGGCGGATGCGCGCCAGCACGGCATCGAGATCGTCCACCAGGACCTTGCACTCTGCAACAACCTGACGGCAGCGGCAAACGTCTATCTCGGCCGCGAGCTGCGCCGCGGCTTCGGCCCGTTGCGCATCCTCGACTACGGCGCGATGTACAAGCGCGCCGGCCAGTTGTTCGCCGAGCTCAAGTCCGAGACGCGGCCTCGCGACCTCGTCAAGCAGATGTCGGGCGGCCAGCGCCAAGCGGTGGCGATTGCCCGCACCATGCTGTCACAGGCCAAGATCGTGCTGATGGACGAGCCGACCGCGGCAATCTCGGTCAGGCAGGTCGCCGAAGTCCTGAACCTGATCCGTCATCTGCGCGACCAGGGCATTGCCGTGGTGCTGATCAGCCACCGCATGCCCGACGTGTTCGACGTCGCCGACCGCGTCATCGTCATGCGGCGCGGCCGTAAAGTGGCCGACAAGAAAATCGCCTCGAGCTCGCCCGAGGAAGTCACCGGGCTGATCACCGGCGCCATCGAACAGGTTGCTTGATCGCGTGGAAACTTGGCGTCTTCAGCCTTGCAGGAAAGATCGATAATGGCAGTCACCCTTGACCAGACGATCGCGCAGAAGCAGCACACCTTCCTGTCGCGGCTCTTTGCCAACCAGACTTTCTGGGTGGTGATCGCGGTCATCCTCGCCTGCCTGTTCCTTTCCTTCGCCACCGATTCCTTCGCCACGTCGAAGAACATCTTCAACATCACCCGCAACGTCACCTTCGTTGCCATCATCGCGCTCGGCATGACCTTCGTCATCATCACCGGCGGCATCGACCTTTCGGTCGGCTCGGTGCTTTGCCTTTCTTCGATGGTCCTCGCCGTCACCATGCATGCCGGCTATTCGATCGAAATCGGCATCCTGGCATCGATCGCGACCGCGCTCGCCGTCGGCGCCTTCAACGGCTTGCTCATCGCCTATCTCGGCTTCCCGCCTTTTGTGGTGACGCTTGGCATGCTCTCGGTCGCCCGCAGCCTCGCCATGGTCGCCTCGAACAACACCGTGGTCTTCCAGTTCGGACCGGACCACCAGAAGCTTCTGGCGCTGGGCGGCGGCGCCTGGCTGTTCGGCATTGCCAATCCGGTGCTCTACATGATCATCCTGGCGCTGATCACCGGCTTCATCCTGCGCTGGACCAAGTTCGGCCGGCACATCTTCGCCATTGGCGGCAATGAGCACGCCGCGACCCTGACCGGTGTTCCGGTGCGCCAGATCAAGGTCGCCGTCTATATGATCTCGGCGCTGTCGGCGGGGCTCGCCGGCATTATCCAGACCGGCTGGCTCGGCGCCGTCACCACCAATCTCGGCACCGGCATGGAACTGCAGGTCATCGCCGCGACCGTCATCGGCGGCGCCAATCTCGCCGGCGGCGTCGGCACAGCGCTCGGCGCCATCGTCGGCGCCGCCCTCATCGAGGTGATCCGCAACAGCCTTGGCCTGCTTGGCATCAACGCCTTCTGGCAAGGCACCTTCATCGGCGGCGCGATCATCCTGGCGGTGCTGTTCGACCGCATCCGCAATTTCCGCCGCAGCGACTAGCTTTCAAGCGCAACGTTCCCTTCTCCCCACAAGCGCAGCAGGGAACGCTCCTATCGCTCAGTCTGAAAATCCGCCCAGGCGCTTTGAACGCAAGTTCGGCCGCCATCCTCCTGCCTTGACGCAGCCGCACCCCGGCCGCACTATTCCCCGGCAGGCGAAGGGAGGCCAGTCGCCTGCGGGAGGAACTGTACCCATGACGGACGCGATCAGGCTCTATTGGGGCCGGTTCGGACATGTCTCCGTGCTGAATGTCGCCAACGACTTCGTCACCCATGCCCATGGCGAGGCGCATCTCATCATCTGGCTGGAAGGCACGGCCGGCGAGATGACCATCGGCCGCGAGACGGTGCGGCTTGGACCGGGCATAGCGGCCGGCATCAATTCATTCCAGCCGCACAGCCACGCTCTCTCGCACGACGGCAGGCCCGGCCTGTTCCTGGCTTTCTACATCGATCCCGATTGGGCGCGGCGGCGCCGCGACTTGCCCCCCTCGGCGCCGCTGTTTACGCAGGCGGCAATCGTACTGGAGCCGTGGCTGCATCAGGCAGCGGCGAACCTGCTCGATCACCTCACCGACAATGAGAGCATCGACGACGTCGCCAATTACGAGATCGAGCGTTTCATCGATAGCGTGCTCGACGCGGCGGACGCCTCGGCGCCACAGATAGCCCGCGCGCGCATCAACACGATGCTCGATTTCCGGGTCCGCAAGGCGATCCAGTTGATGAAGGCCAATGTCTGCGAGCGCTTCTCCTTCGATGACGTCGCTCGTTCGGTCGGACTGTCCAGGCCGCATTTCTTTGCGCTCTTCAAGGAACAGACCAACCTGACGCCGAATGTCTACTGGAACACGCTGCGCATGGAAGAAGCCGTGCGCCAGTTGCAGTGGTCGCAGGAGCCGCTGATCTCGGTTGCCTGCAATCTCGGCTTCACCACCCAAGGCAATTTCTCGCGCTTCTTCCGCGACCATGTCGGCGTGCCGCCGACGCTCTACCGCGAGGCGGCGCGGGCCATGGCGTAAGGCGCGTTGAGATTCAGGTCAGGCCGAGCCGAAAATGATGGTTTTCGAGAACCGGAGCGGAGCGTACTTGAAGTACGCGAGCACCGGAAGCGCAGGAAGCCGTCATTTGCAGGCCGGCATCACCTGAATATCGACGCGCCTGTTTTTCCGACTGGTTGATAGGTGTGCAAGACGCATTGATAAGCGCCGGGCCATCAGCCGCCCTAGCCTTCTGCGATCTTTGCGAGGGAAACAGTCTATGGCGAAAGTCACCATCTCCAGCGTCATCGACGCGCCGGTCGAGCAGGTCTGGGCGCGCATCCGCGACTTCAACGGCCTGCCGGGCTGGCATCCGCGCATGGTGGAAAGCCATATCGAGGATGGCAAGGACGCCGCCTCGATCGGCTGCGTGCGCAACTTCCAATTGGTCAGCGGCGCGCGGCTGCGCGAGAAGCTGCTGGACTTCTCCGACGAGAATTTCCTGGTCAGCTATTCGATCCTCGAAACGCCGCAGCCGCTCACCAATCACAAGGCGACGCTGCAACTGCGGCGCGTCACCGACGGCAATCGCACCTATGCCGAATGGACGGCGAGCTTCGACGCCGCGCCCGAGGACGCCGACAAGCTGGCCGAGGGCATGGGTGCCAATGTCTTCCAGGGCGGCTTCAATGCCCTGAAGGACCACTTCGCTGGCCAGAGCTGACGGAGCGCGCCATGTCGCTTGCGCTGCAGAATTTTTCGACTGTGAAAGACGCCAATGCTGCGCTGCAAGCCGCCGGCACGCGCTATCTCGGTGGTGGCACGCTTGTCGTCCGCGCCGCCAATGAAGGCGAGGTGTCCACGTCCAGCCTTATCCGCGTCACCGATCCCGGCCTTGCGCAGATCGCTGTTTCCGGCGGCAAGGTGCGGCTCGGCGCCTCCGTCACCATGGCGGCGATTGCGCGCCATCCCGAGCTTGCCGCGCTCACGCCGGCCGCGCGCGCCGTCGGCGGGCCGGCGATCCGCAACATGGCGACCGTCGGCGGCAACCTGTTCGCCCCGGCCCCCTACGGCGATTTCGCCGTGGCGTTGCTGGCGCTCGACGCGACCGTCGTCACCGAGGACGGCGAGATGCCGATCGAGACTTTTCTTGCTGGCCGCGATACCAGCCGCGTTATCGTCACCGCTGTCAGCTTTTCATTGCCCAAGGCGGAGAGCTTCCGCTTCCTGAAAGTGTCGCGCGTCAAGCCGAAGGGCGTCTCGGTGCTGAGCATCGCCGCGCTCCTGCAGCGCTCGGCCGGCGGCGCGGTGACTTTGGCGCGGATCGCGCTGGGCTGCATGGCCGATCGGCCGATACGCGCCAAGGCAGCCGAGAAGGCGCTGCTCGGCTGCAAGCTTACGCCCAAGGAGATCGCGCCGGCGCTGGCCGCCGCGGGCGAAGGCATTGCGCCGATCACCGACCCGATCGCCAGCGCCTGGTATCGCGCCGAGGTGCTGCCGGTTCATCTCGGACGGTTGTTGTCGGATTGAAATCCGTGGGGGACGCGCGTCTGTCCGGCTGATCCGGGCAGGCGCGCAGGGGAGGAAGAATGGCAAAGGTCCCGGTTCAGTTCACGCTCAACGGCTCGGAAAAGGCCGAGTTCGTCGAAAGCGGCACGACGCTGCTCAACGCGCTGCGCGACAAGATCGGCGATACCTCGCCGAAAGGCGGCTGCCACCAGGGCACCTGCGGCGCCTGCTCCGTCATCATCGATGGCGAGTTGAGGCTCTCCTGTCTGACGCTCGCCGAAACCTGCAACGGCGCCGATATCAGAACGACCGCAGGCCTCGCCGAAGGCGGCGTGCTGCATCCGCTGCAGCGCGCCTTCCTCGACGCCTTCGCCACCCAATGCGGCTTCTGCACGCCGGGCATGATCATGGCGGCCAAAGTGCTGCTCGACCGCACGCCGGACCCGAGCCGCGAGGACGTGGTCGAGGCGTTGTCCGGCAACATCTGCCGCTGCACCGGCTACGAGCCGATCATCCAGGCGGTGCTGCTTGCGGCGCGTGCCAATTCGCAGAACGCCGCCTGAGGGATAACCATGAAACTGCGCAAGGACTATTTCGCCGATGTCCGCAAGGACGGCTTGCACGAGATCGGCCAACCGCGGCCGCGGCTCGATTCCCCCGGACATGTCACCGGCAAGACCGCCTATTTCGCCGACCGTAATTTTCCGGGCATGCTGCATCTGAAAATGGTCCGCAGCCCGCACCATCACGCCCGCATCCGCTCGATCGACACGTCGGAAGCCGAAAAGCATCCGGGCGTCGTGCGCGTGCTGACCGCCAGGGACGTGCCGCACAATGTCTACACCATCCTGATCCTGATCCAGATCGGTCCCGAGGACGAAACGGTGCTCGCCGACGGCAAGGTGCGCTGGAAGGGCGAAGCGGTGGTAGCCGTGCTTGCCGAAACCGAGCGCGCGGCGCAGGAAGCCGCCGCCAAGGTCAAGGTCGACTATGAGGTGCTGCCGGCCGTCTTCGACATGGAGGACGCGCTGAAGCCCGGCGCGCCTTTGGTCAACGAATATCACGGCCAGAATTACTACCTTTATGACAGCGGGGAGTGCCGCAAGGTGCGCTTCGGCGATGTCGAGGCAGGCTTTGCCGGGGCCGACCACATGCTCGAACAGTCCTACCACTCCTCGCCGATCGAGCACGCGCCGACCGAGACCACAGGCTGTGTCGTGGCGCCCGAGGGCAATGACCGCTTCACCTGCTACACCAACACGCAGGCGATGTTCTTCACCCTCGACAACACCTCGATCATCCTGCAGATGCCGGGCTCGAAGCTGCACTTCGTCGGCGGCACCGTCGGCGGCGGTTTCGGCGGCAAGGTCGACGTCATCGTCGAGCCGATCACTATTCTCGGGGCCAAGCTAACCGGACGACCGGTCTGTTTTATCTACAGCCGCGAGGAGGAGATGCAGATTTCCTCACCGCGCGCGGCCGAGAAGGTGGTCATCAAGGACGGCGTCATGAAGGACGGCCGCATCGTCGCGCGCAAGGTGACCGGCTACACCGACGCCGGCGCCTATTCGCGCCACTCGCCCTATGGCGCGCAGAAGGGCGCGGCGCACTATCCCGGACCCTACACGATCCCCAATGTCTGGATCGACACCTACTGCGTCTACACCAACCGCACCCCCTCCTCCGCCATGCGTGGCTTCGGTGTGACCATCGGGGACTTCGCGCTGGAAGTGCAGATGGACAAGCTGGCACGGCTGATCGGCATGGACCCGCTCGAGTTCCGCTTCATCAACGCCTATCGCGACGGCGATATGAAGGCGCATCGCCAGCCGACCGAGGGCGCGGCGTTGATCGAATGCATGCAGGAAGCCTCGCGCGCCGCCAACTGGCCGGTGGCGGAAAAATACATGGCGATGTCCTCCTACAAGAAGGGAGCCTGAGATGGCGATCCGGCGTGGACGCGGCGTCGCCGCGATCAACTATCCGACCGGCATGAATCTCGGCGGCGACCCGACCCAGGCGCTGGTGCATTCGACGCCGACCGGCAATTTCATGGTCACGCTCTCCAGCGTCGATCTCGGACAGGGCATGAAGCAGATCATGGCGCAGATCTGCGCCGAGACGATCGGCGTGCCGACCGACCGCGTCATTATCGACACCGCCGACACCGATACCGGCCCGCACTGCATGGGCACCTTCGCCTCGCGCGGTACGCACCGCGCCGGCAACGCCGTCATCCAGGCCGCCAAGGAAGCCCGCCAGGTCATGCTGGAAGTGGCTGCCGAGGACCTGGAGGTAAACGCTTCCGACCTCGAAACCGACGGCCAGGGCAACATACAGGTAAAGGGCGCGCCGCAAAAATCGATCTCGATCTTCGATGTCGCGCTGTCGGCCCACTTCAAGCGAGGCCGCTCGATCTCGGGCCGCGGCATGTTTTTGATCCCGCGCTCCTATCCCCAGAAAGAGACCGGCGCGATGAAGCCCTCGACCTGCTATGCCCATGCCTGCACGGTGGCCGAGGTCGAGGTCGACGACGAGACCGGCGACGTGACGGTGCTCACCGTGAAGAACGTCTTCGAGATCGGCCGCGCTCTGAACCCGAAGATGGTCGAGCAGCAGCTGGTCGGCGGCTCCTGGATGGGCATCAGTCACGCGCTCTACGAGACCACCGAGCCCTATTACCCGAGCCGCGACCATGGCGGCACCGACTTCAACCAGTATTTGATGCCGGGTCCCGGCGATCTGGCCGAGACCGAGATCATCGTGCTGGAGCGCCCCTCCGCCGACGGACCGTTCGGTGCCAAGGGTCCGGGCGAGATGTGCGCCAACCCGCAGATCCCGGCCGTCGCCAATGCCGTCTTCGATGCCGTCGGGGTGCGCATCGACACGCTGCCGATCACGCCGGAGCGCATCCTGCGCGCGCTGAAGGCCCAGGCCGCGGGCTGAGGGAAAATGATCCGCGCCGAATTAGCAGAGGTCGCAGCTTCGCCGGAGGCGATAGGCGCTCGCCTTGCCGCTTCGCGCTATCTGGCCGACGACAGCCTTGCCACCGCGATCTTCCTCGCGATCCGGCTGGGCAAGCCGCTGCTGCTCGAAGGCGCGCCGGGCGTCGGCAAGACCGAGGCCGCGAAGGCGATCGCCGAACTGCTCGGCCGCGAGCTGGTGCGCCTGCAATGCTATGAAGGCATCGACGCCGGGCATGCGCTTTACGAGTGGAACTACCAGCGCCAATTGCTTGCCATCCGCCATGCCGGCGAGCACGAGATCGACATCTATGACGACCGCTTCCTGATCGCCCGGCCGCTGCTGCAAGTCTTGCGCGCGCCGGAGCACCGCGTGCTTCTGGTCGACGAGATCGACCGCTCCGACCACGAGTTCGAGGCGCTGCTCTTGGAATTCCTGTCCGACTTCCAGATCAGCATCCCGGAACGCGGCACCATCCGCGCCGCAACGCAGCCGATCGTCATCCTGACCTCGAACCGCACCCGCGAGCTGGCCGAAGCGCTGCGCCGGCGCTGCGTCTATCACTGGATCGGCTATCCCGACGCCGCGCGCGAGGCCGAGATCATCATGCTGCGTGCGGGCAGTGTCGCCGAAGCGACAGCGCGCGCGGTGGCGAATGCCGTGCAGCAGATCCGCGCGCGGCCTCTGGCCAAGCCGCCCGGCATCGCCGAAGCGGTCGAATGGGCGAATGCCGCGACCATCCTCGAAAAAGGCGGCAGCCCCTGGCCGGAAGCCTTCCGCCGCGCCATCGGCGTGCTGATAAAGGACGAGGAGGATTTGTCCGCTATCGCGCCGGAGCTTGGCCAGATCGTCCAGGAGGCGCTGGGGTGATGAGTAATCGCAACGCGCTAGCGCGATGCCCGAGGGCTAATGCGCAACGCTGGCGGGACAGAGGGGGGCGCGAAGGAATGATGCAGGTAGAAAGCTTGCAGCCCGCCGCCGCACCCTTCCTGGGCTTCGCCAGGTTGTTGCGCCGTCACGCCTTCGCCATCGCGCCGGAACAGGTCACAAGCTTCATGCAGGCCGTGACCCTGCTCGGTCCTCGCTCCATGGCCGACATCCGCGAGGCGGCCCTCGCGACGCTCGCCCCTTCACCCGATCGCCGTGGCGAATTCGACGCGCATTTCCGCAGCTATTTCTACGGCGACGCCGAACCTTCGATCGAAGGCGAAGAGGACGACGAAACCCGCATCAAGGACGATCGCGGCACACGCAAGGAGGAAAAACAGATCGCCCGCCAGGAGAAAGGCGGCGAACTGTCCTCGGCGCTCGAACAGTTGAGCAGCCGCGATTTCCAGCGCGACACCGACGGCCTTGGCCTATTCCGTCGCCGGCTCGCTTCGGCCCTTCCCACCCGCCGTTCCTTCCGCACCGCGCGCACCCGTTCGCGTGGTGCGCTCGACCTCAGGCGCTCGCTGAGCGAAATCGTCAGCGCCGATGGCGATATCCCCTCGCCGCTGCTGCGCCGCCGCCAGACCGTACCGCGCAAGCTGCTCATCCTCATCGATGTCTCCGGCTCGATGAAGCCGCACACGGCCGATTATCTCAAGCTGGCCCACGCGGCCGTGCAAGGCGCTGACCGCGCGGAGGTCTTCACCTTCGGCACGCGCCTCACCCGCATCAACTCGGCGCTGCGCATCCGCGATCGCGGGCAGGCGCTCGCCCGCGCCGCGGCGCTTGTCGATGACTGGGACGGCGGCACCCACATGGGGCCGACGCTGCTCGCCTTCCTGTCTGTGCCGCGCTTTTCCGCCTTCGCGCGCGGCGCCTGCGTCGTCATCCTGTCCGATGCTCTGGAACGTGGCAGCCATGCCGAACTGGAGCTCGCGATGCGGCGCCTCGGTGCCCGGGCCTTCCGGCTATCGCTGGCGACGCCGCTCGCCGGCGATCCGCGCTTTCGCCCGGCGACGGCAGCGCTGCGCGCCATCCTGCCGGTGCTTGACGATCTGGTCGACGGCTCGTCGCTGAAGAGCCTCACCGATTTCATCCTGTCGCTCGCCCGTCCTGGCCCGGCGGCCGAGGCCATCTGGAAAAGGGTATCGTGATGCAAAAAGCCATAGACGCGCATTTCCATATCTGGCGCCAAACGGATCAACCCTGGCTGGTCGGGCCGATGGTGCCGCGCATTTTCGGCCCTTACGAGCCGATCCGCCGCGACTACCCGATCTCGGAATTCCTCGAAGACCAGAAAGGCTCGGGCGTCGAGAAAGCCGTCTATGTCCAGACCAACTGGGCCAAGGAGGATTTCGAAAAAGAGGTCGCCTTCCTGCAGAAGACCGCCGACGAAACCGGCTGGCCGCACGCCATTGTCGGTTATACCGACATGACGGTCGACGACGTCCGCCCGCAGATCGACCGATTGAAAAACTATCCTCTGCTGCGCGGCGTGCGCATGCAACTCCACTGGCATGAGACGCCCGCCTTCCGCTTCGCCGCCTCGGCCGACCAGGTGATCGATCCGAAGGTGCGGAAAAACGTGGCGCGGCTGAAGGATTACGGCCTCTCCTTCGACCTGCAGCTTTTTCCCGCACAGATGAAGGATGGACTGACGCTCGTTGGTGAAAACTCGGAAACGAATTTCATCCTAACCCATGCCGGCATGCTGACCGGCATGGACCCGGAAACGACTGAATCGTGGAAGGCCGGTCTGCGCACGCTTTCGGCAGCGCCGAATTTCTACGCCAAGCTGTCGGGGCTTGGCACTTTCGTGCACCGCAACGACCCGGAGCTGATCGCCTACATCGTCGACAACGCGATCGAAATCCTCGGCAGCGACCGGGTGATGTTCGGCTCGAACTTCCCGATCGAGAAGCTCTGGACCAGCCACGCCGACCTGATCAAGGCGCACCGCGCGGCGGTTGCCAGGCACGGGCCGAAGGCAGAGGCGGATATCTTATGGAACACGGCCGAGAAGGTTTACCGGCCGGCGTGAGCCGGCGCCTTACTTCACCTCGAACTGCGGATCGACCGGAATTTGCATCGCTGTCACCAGATGGTTGGTCTGGCCGGCGAGCCCAATGATCGACACCAGTTCGCCGTGCTGCGCGTCGGTCATGCCCTTGGCTCGCGCCGCCGCGGTATGCGAGTGGACGCAGTAGGAGCAGCCATTGGCTACCGAGACGGCGATATAGATCATTTCCTTGGCGAGCGGATCGATGGCGCTGTCGGCGACCATCACCGTCTTGAGCTGTTCCCACACCCGCTTCAGCGACACCGGATCATTGGCCAATCCGCGCCAGAAATTGTTGACGAAGTCGGATTTGCGTGTCGCGCGGATATCGTCGAACACGGCCTTCACCGCCGGGATTTTTTCGACCTCGGCATCCGTGAGAAGTTTCGTCGTGGCCATGGCGTGGTCCTTTCAGTGTATTGATGGAAGAGGTCGTTGAATCAGACCTCGAGCAAAACTGGCCAACCGGTTTGTCTGATTCAGTTTTACCTGCGGAGTGGCGCGGAACCGCGGAGATTGGCCGAAACACTTCAGCGCCGTCATTCTAGGGCGAAGCAAGGAGCGAAGCGACGCGCGCAGACCCTAGAATCCATTCCGTGACCTGGCGCGAAGGGCGCAGCGAAGCAGAATTCTGCACCGCAGCGGCGCCCAAAAGTAACGGAATGGATCCTCGGGTCTGCGCGCGTCGCTTCGCTCCTTGCTCCGCCCGTGGATGACGAAGCGACGGACGATCCGGCTAACTGTCGACGTATCCACCACCCCGCCACCTAATGCACTGCCGCATACATAATCTTCTCCTCCGTCGCCTCCGCCGGCGAGAACTCCTCGACGATTCGGCCTTGCCGGCAGACGAGAATGCGGTCCGACAGGTTCATGATCTCCGGCAGGTAGGACGAGATCACCACCACGGCGAGGCCCTCGTCGGCCAGCCGGTTGATGATCTGGTGGATTTCGGCGATGGCGCCGACATCGACGCCGCGCGTCGGCTCGTCGAAGATGACGATGCGCGGCTCCTGCACCAGCCCCTTGCCGATCACCACCTTCTGCTGGTTGCCGCCGGAGAGCTCGACAACGCGCGCATTGTCGTTGATCGCCTTGATGTTCAGTGTCTTCGTCCATTCCGCCGAAAGCTGCCGCATCTCCTGCTGGTTGATCACCCAGGCCTTTTCGCGGCCAGCGGCGAGCAGCCCGCCGAACAGGTTCTCGGCGATGTCCATCGTCTCGAAAATGCCTTCGCTCTTGCGGTCCTCGGTGACATAGACGATGCCGTCGGCGACCGCTTGCGCCGGCACGAGAAAGCGCACCGGCCGGTCGTCGAGCTCGATCGCGCCGCCGCGCCGGAAATCGCGCTTGTAGATGCCGGACACGATCTTGAACGTCTCGGTGCGGCCGGACCCGATCAGGCCGAACACGCCGGTGATCTGGCCCTCGAAGATCGAGAAGGAATTGTTGCGCACGATATTGCTCATCGAGATGTCCTGCACCGAGAGCACTTTCTTGCCGGCGTTGCGCAGCTTCGCCTCGTCGCGCTGGCGATAGATCTGCCCCGACAGCGAGCGCCCGACCATGGCGGCGACGATCCTGTCGCGGTCGAAGGCCGACGTGTCGTCGGTGATCACCAGTTCGCCGTCGCGCAGGACGGTGATGCGGTCGGCGATCATCAGCGCTTCCTCCAGCGCATGGCTGATGAAGACGATGGAAACGCCGCGCGCCTTGAGCCGGCGGATCAGCGCGAAGAAGTGGCGCTTCTCCTCCGGCGTCAGCGTCGCCGTCGGCTCGTCGAAGATGATGATCTCGGCACTGTGGTGGACGGCGCGCGCGATCTCGACCATCTGCCGCTTGGCCGCGCCGAGCGTCGCCACCATGGCGTTCGGATCGACGGGAAAGTTCAGCGACTGCAGGAACTGCTGCGCCGAAATGTAGGTGCCGCGCAGCCGGTTGAGGAATTTCTCGGTGCCGAGATAGAGATTCTGCGCCACCGTCATCGACGGCACCAGGCTGGTCTCCTGGAACACCATGGCGATGCCGGCTTTGAGCGCGGCATGCGGCGAGGCGTAGGCCGTCTCGACGCCCTTGTGGAACATCTTGCCGGAAGTGGCATCGACGACGCCGGCAATGATCTTGGTCAGCGTCGACTTGCCGGCGCCGTTCTCGCCGAGCAGCGCGTGGATCTCGCCCTTCCTCAGATCGAACGTGACATTCTTCACCGCCGGCACGCCGCGATAGGTCTTGGTGACGTTTTCCAGACGCACGATCGGTTCCATCAGAAACCTCCCGGCGCAGGGTCGAGCGCCAGCATGCAATTACCGCCCTTCGAGGCGATGAACAGGCGGCCGTCCTTTTCAGCCACGCTGCAGATGCCGTGGCGCGTGCCGTTGGCGCGGCTGTGCAGGCTGAATTGCGGCTGCATGGTCCGGTCGAGCTTCACGACGAGCCCGTAGGAGCGGCTGGGCGACCACGGCTTGTGGATGCCCATGGTGCGAATGCCGCCGCATTGCAGCGGCTCGAGGAAACTGCGGTTGGAGGCCAGCGCCGGCGCGATCCAGTAGGCCGGCGGCAGCTGCTCGATCATGTCCTGGCGATAGTGCGTTTCCTGCAACACGAATTCGATCAGCCGGTTGCGCGGCGCAAACAGGGTCAGCCACGCGCCACCGTCTCCGGCAGGCGACAGCCGCGCGGGATAGCCGGGAAGATGCGTCAGAACCCTGGCGCGGTTGCCGGTCGCGCCGAAGCGGACCAGCTGATGGCGCCAGCTTTCGCTGACCACCACATCGCTGCCAAGGATGTGAAGTCCGTAGGGAAAGGCGACGTCGCCAGCCACCTTGCGGAACTCGCCACCCGCCGTGTCCCGTTTCCAAAGCGAACCGGACGCGCCCTTCTTCATTAAATCGGCGGCCCATTGCGACGGCGCGAATTCGGCCGAACCATTGGCCAGCCACAGCGTACCGTCTCCTGCGTAGGCAAGCGCGGTGATGCAGCGGATTTCTGCGGGCAGAGAAACATCCTTGCTGGCGATCAGCAGTCTGCCGCTCTCCAGCCCGACCGTCAGTTCGCCGGACGGTGATAGCGCCAGCGCCGTGACGGGAGACGGAAAGGTCTCGACCACGACAGGTTCCACACCAGTAACAATCGCGTAGACGGCGTTGCCGCTGGAGGCCAGCAGCCGGCCGGCGACGGTCAGCAGATTGTCCGGTTCGGTCAGTTCGGCGAAGGCCGGCAAGTCGTCCAGCCGCGTGTTGGGACGGAAGGCACCGTCGAGCGGCGGTATGGTGACCGCCTTGCCGCGAAAGACATCCAGGATCGGATCGAGGATCATGGTTTGCGTCCCCAATAGGAAGCGGGGCTCGTCCAGTTCGGGTCCGCGCCGGTGATCTTGTAACGTCCGATGCGGTTGTTGAGGATGCCGCCGACGAACAGATATCCTTTGTGCTCGCGCATCGAGGTGACCATCGGATGGGCAGTGCCGGAAAGATCGCCAAGCGTCTCAACGATGCCGCCCTTCTCGTCGAACTTCACCACGCCGCCGGTGTTGATGTTGGGAAACAGCCATTCGTCCTGCGGCAGTCGCCGTGTCATGCGCTTGCGCATGTCGGGGTGGCGCAGCGACAGGTCGAAGCTCGGCGTGCGCATGCCGAGCCACGCCATCCAGTAGTTGCCGTCCGATGCCCGGTTGATGTTGTCGGGGTAGCCCGGCATGTCGCGGATGACGCATTCGGCGGTCCCGGCCTTCGGCCCCTCCAGCCAGTAGCGGTGCACGCGGCAGGCCCAGCTTTCGGCGAAGAACAGCGACCTGCCGTCATGAGCCATGCACACGCCGTTGGTGTAACGGTAGCCATCGAGCAGCGTCTTCGTCGACCCGTCCTTCGGGTCATAGACCAGCAGGCGGCCCGTGGCGCGGTTTTCGATCGAGTCCAGCGCCCAATCGTGGGCGTCATAGCGCTTCGTTGAATCCGTGAAATAGATGCGGCCGTCGGGTGCGATGTCGCAATCGTTCGGGTCGCGCAGTCTTGCGTCGTCGACGATCGAGGTCCAGGAGCGCGACGTCTCGGCCGAGAGGCGCTTTACTTCCCGCTCCGGCGAGACGGAATAGAGCCCCATGGCGCCGACGCAGCTGATTAAATTGCCTGCCTTGTCGAAGGCCAAGCCCAGCGGAAAGCCGCCGATATGGGCGAAGACTTCGGAGCGTTCGTAGTCCGGCGCCAAGAAGCGGACGATCTCGCCGTGACGGGTGCCGCAATAGAGATGATCGTCGCGGTCGAGGATGACGTCCTCAGGCCCTTCCAGCTCGCCGAGCCCGATATGGTCCGCGGCCGAGAGCCGATTGTCGAGCTCGTAGGATGTACCGGAGCCGGGCGCCGCCGACTGCGTTTCGCCCATCTTGAGGTAGACCGGCGCGACATAGACCTCGTTCAGCACCTTGTGGCGGTTCTTCAGCCACCGGATGTCGATGGTGACGGCGACCGCCAGCATGATGCCAAGCACCATCTGGTTGGTGCCGGTGCCGTAGCCCAGCCGGATCAGGCCGTTGGTCATGGTCAGGACGATGATGGCGCCCATCAGGCCCTTGACCACCGAGCCGCGTCCGCCGCCCAGGCTGACGCCTCCGACCACCGCCGCCGTCAGCGCCATGATCTCGAGATTGAGCCCGGTGCCCGGCCCTGCGCCGCTTAAGCGGCAGGCGATGAGGAAGCCACCGATCGAAGCGCAGAAGCCGGAAAAGACATAGGTCATGAACACGGTGCGGCGCACGCGGATGCCGGCATTGTGCGCCGAGCGGCGCGAGCCGCCGACCGCCAGCACATGCCAGCCGGGGCGCGATCGCGTCAGCGCGACATGCGTGACGATGGCGAGGATAATGGCCAGCCAAACCGAGACCGACAGGCCCCAGAAAGTGCCGTCGCCGATGAAGTCGAGCACATCCGAGCTTGCCTGGGAAAGCTGCACGTCGGCCGCATAGGTGGTGACGAGGATATCGAACAGCGCCCGCCCGAAAATGAAGGTGACCAGCGTGGTGAGGAAGGCGCGCAGCCTCAGATACCCGACGAGGTAGCCGTTGATGGCGCCGAAGATGACCCCCGTGCAAAGTGCGGCGGCCAACGCCAGCCATATCGACTGTTCGAGGATGAAGAAGACGTAGACGGCGGAGAAACAGGACAGCGCGAAGATCGAGCCGACTGAAAGGTCGATGCCGCCGCCCAGCATCACCACGGTCATGCCGATGACCACCAGCGAGAACTCACCGAGCTGGCGTGTCGATTCCTGCAGCGAGGTCAGCTTGAAGAAGCCCGGAATGATCGAACCGAACACGCCAAGCGTCGCCACCAGCGCCAGGAAAGGTATGGCGTTGTCGGTCCATCGTTTGGTCAGGATCTCGCCGACCAGATGGTCGGGCACGAGATTGTAGCGCCAGGCCTGGAGGCGTTCACGGAAATTCATCGGCTGCTGCTGTCATTCAACGGGAAAGAGGCGGCCGGAGCAATCCGGCCACCTCCGTGGGATGCTTTCTGGCGGCGCGGCTTATTTTGCCGCCGCTTCGGCCTGCAGCGCCTTCAAGTCCCAGCAGCTGTCGGGCTTGAGGTCGGCCTTCGTCGTCGCCTTCTCCAGCGTGTAGACGTAGGTGTGCGAGGTGCCTGCCGGCTGGCCGCTCTGCAGCAGGAACTTGATGATGGCATTCATGTCGCCCGATTGGCGGGCAAGATCGGTCATCACCACGGCGCCATAGGTGCCGTCCACGAGCTTGTCGCAGTCGGCCGCTTTTTCGCCGCCGCCGGTGGTGACCAGGAACACCTTGCCGTCGAGCTTGGCGTCGCGGATCGCGGCCGAGGCGCCGGTGGCGTCGCCGTCCCAGAAGTCGATGATCGAGCAGACGTCGGGATGCTGCTGCAGCATCGTCGTCGTCACGTTGCGCGACGTGGTCGCGTCCCAGTTTGAATCCGGCTTGGCGACGACCTGGAAGTCGGGATGCTTCTCCAGCACCTTCATGATGCCGGCATACTGGTAGAGGCTGGACGAGTTCGCCTGGTCGCCCTGCACCAGCCCGATCTTCTTGGACGAAGTCTCGCCGCAGCCCTTGATCGCGGCTTCGGCTTCAAGTTGGCCGAGCTTGTCCCAGTCGCTGCCGACGAACGCGTCGGCCGGGAAATTGGCCGGATTGTCGACGAGCAGCACATAGGTGCCGGCGGCCTGCGCCTTCTTCATCAGCTTCGAATAGGAGTTGAGGTCGGGCGCATGGATGATGAGCACGTCGGGCCTGGTGTCGGACGCGATGGCGTCGGTGATGGCCTGCGCGCCGGCGTCGACCACCCAGTTCGGATCGCGGGTCTCGAAAGTGCCGCCCCAGGCCTCGACTTCCTTCTTCAGGTAGTGCGCCCAGCCCTGCGCCAGGTCGAAGCCCATCGCCAGCGGCACCAGCATGACGCGCTTGCCGTTGAGCGATTTGGCATAGGCGGCGGGCCCCGGATCGTCGGCGGCGAAGCTCGGCGCCGCGAAGGCGCCAACGGCGAGCGCCGTGCCGGCCGCCATCAATGTTCTGATCAGTTTCATGTCACATCCTCTGGTTCGGTTTTCATTGCCGGCCGATCGTCGCGATCGCCCCGGGTACCCGAGAGCAAGATGGGCTAGCCCATCTGCTCTAAATGTCGCCTTGCTGCGCGGTCTGTTCGTCACGCGGATTGATGATGCCGTCGACGATGATGGCACCGAGCAGGATCGCCGCCTTGATCAGGTTCTGGTAGAGCAATGGGATGTCGATGATGGTCATGGCGTTGAGCAGGATGCCGATCAGCGCCGCCCCGACCAGTACGTTGCGCACCCCGCCCCTGCCGCCCGAAAGCCCGATGCCGCCGATCACCGCGACCAGCACGATATCGTAGAGCAGCGTCGAGTTGACGATGCGGGTGTTGATCGAATGCAGGCTGGCGGCCGTCAGCAGGCCGGCGATCAGGGCCACGAAAGCCGAGAGCACATAGCGCAGCACCAGCATGGGCCGCACCGGAACGCCGATGTTGCGGGCGGCGACCGGATTGTCGCCGGCAAAATAAATGAAGCGGCCCCATTTGGTGTAGCGCAGGAACAGGAAGAACAGGAACGCCAGCCCGGCGAAGACGAACACCTCGACCGGAATATCGAGGAAGCGGACGCCGCCGAGCAGCTCGACCCAGTGTCCCCCCGGCACCGGCACGGCATCCTGCGTGATCAGTTGCGAGCGCACATAGCCGAAGACGAAGGAACCGGTGGCCAGCGTCACGAAGATCGCCGGCACGTCGGCGTAAGCGATGAGGAAACCGTTGAGCAGGCCTATGGCGAGCACGCCTGCCAGGACATAGGCGAAGGCCAATCCGTCGGAAGTGCCGGTGTTGAGCAATTGCAGGTACCAGGCGACCGACATCGCCATGATCGCCACGGCCGACAGGTCGATGCCGCGGCCGATGATGACGACCGCCATGCCGAGCGCCAGAATGCCCAGCACGGACACCGAACGGACGATGGCCACCAGATTGTCGGCGGTCAGGAATCCCGGCAGGCCGATGGCGGCTGCGGCGAACAGCAGGATGGCGATGGCAAAGACGATGCCTTCCTGATTAAGGCGCCTCCAGTTCGGCCAGCCGATCGCATTCATCGCTGTTGTCTTTCGCCCCTGCGGGCAGGCCTTGGCCGGGCCTGCATCCCGCACGAAAGCTAATCGGCTCAACACAGGCTCGTCAAATGAATCCGGGTTCAGAAGCCGGGCTTGTACTGCTAAAGGACAAGTGGACGCATCGATTGCCGAAACTGGCGCAATAAGCGGAAACTCCTAGGCTTTTGGCAATCCGTTGCACCGATCGCCTGGCCTGCGGAAGAGCTTGCTCGAAGGCGGCGACGCCGGCGCAATTTAAGTCCGCAAATGCATCCGGCGCGACGTCAATTGTTCGTTGAACGGCCCGAAACCTCGGCTCCCGGCACTGGCCGGCAGACCAGGAAGCGCACCGCCGCCATGCTGGCCAGTCCAGAGCTTATCCAACAAACTTCCGTGCCGGCCGATCGCCTGTTATGGATGAGCTTGGGAGTGGATGAGGAAAATGCATGAAGCCCGTCTATATCGACTACCTCAATGCGCTCGACATCGAAGCGCTTGCCATGACCGATGCCGAGATCATCGGCGCCGTCGAAGCCGGGCTCCCCGCGCAGGGCAACGGACGGACGGTGATCGAGCCGCGCGTCCATCTTGAACCCGACCCGTCCTTCCACGGCCATTTCAACGTGCTGCGCGGCTATGTGGCGCCGCTCGACGCGGCCGGCGTGAAGATCGTCGGCGACTATGTCGACAACTACAAGCACGGCCTGCCGTCCGAATTCGGCATCCTCAATCTTTTCGATCCGCGCACCGGCACGCCGCGCGCCGTCCTCGATGCCACCGTCATCACCGACATGCGCACCGGTGCGGTCACCGCGATCGGCGCCAGGCACCTGGCGAAGAAGACATCGAAAGTGCTCGGCCATATTGGCGCGCGCGGCACCGCCTATTGGAATGTGCGGCTGCTCGACCACCTCTTCGACTTCGACGAGATCCGCGTCCATTCGCGCCGACCGGAAAGCCGCGACGGCTTTGCCGCGAAACTGTCGGCCGATCTCGGCAAAACAGTGACCGCCGTCGCCGACTGGAGAAGCTGCGTCGACGGCGCCGACATCGTCGTCGAGGCCTCGCGGCTCAACGAGCCGCAACCTCTGCTCAAGACCGAATGGATCAAGCCCGGGGCGCTGGTGGTGCCTTACGGCACGATGAGCGCGGTGGAGCTGTCGCTCACCGACATCATGTCCAAGATCGTCGTCGACGACTGGGGGCAGTGCAAGACGGGCAAGTTCGGCTCGTTGCGCGCCCATGTCGAAACCGGGCGGCTGAGCGAGACGACGCTCCATGCAGAGCTTGGCCAGATCGCTGCCGGACTGAAAGCCGGACGCGAAAGCGATGACGAGACGATCCTGTTCTGGCATCGCGGTCTCTCGCTTTCCGATATCGCGCTTGGCAAGGCCATGCTCACCAAGGCCGGCGAAAACGGCGTCGGCCAGAGGCTGCGCTTCGCATGAGCCCGCTCGTTCTCACCGGCGCCGGCGTCAGCATCGAGGATGTTGTTGCCGCGGCTCGCAACGCCTGCAAGGTCGAAGTCACGCCGACTGTCATCGAACGGCTGGCCAAGGCGCGCGAAGTGCTCGATGAGGCCGCCGCTAGCGGCCAGCAGATCTACGGGCTGAACACCGGTCTCGGCGCCAATCTCGTCACCGCGGTTGAGAGCGACGCCAGCGCCTTCCAGCGTCAGCTTCTCGACGGGCGTGCCGCTGCGGTCGGCGAGGCCTTGCCCATCGAAAAGGTACGCGCCGCCATGTTTGCCCGCATCGCCATGCTTTCGGCGGGCGGCTCCGGCCTGTCGCCGCACGTGTTCACCGCGCTCGTCGATGCGCTCAATGCCGGCGTCCATCCGGTCATGCCTTCGCTCGGCTCCATCGGCGCTGGTGACCTGGTGCTGATGACGGCGATCGCCCACACGCTTATCGGCGAAGGCGATGCCGACTATCAGAGCCGGCGCATGCCTTCTGCCAAGGCGCTGATGATGGCGCGGCTTCCACCGGTCAGCCTGGCGCCAAAAGATGGACTCTCGCTGATCAATGCCTCAGCGGTATCCACCGGTGCCGGCGCGCTCGCCCTTGTCGACGCACTGTCGGCGCTGGATCAGCAACAGCAAGCCGGCGCGCTGACCATGGAAGCATTTGGCGCTAATCGCACTATCCTCGATCCGCGCCTGCATCTGGCGCGGCCGGCGGCCTGCCAGCAGGTGGCAGCGAAGGCGCTACGCGACTTGCTCGCCCGCGAGAATGAGCCCGAACCGGCCACCATTCAGGATCCGCTCTCGATCCGCTGCATGCCGTCGATCCACGGCGCGCTGATCCAGGCGATCGACCATGCGCGGCTCGCGGTCGAGATCGAACTCAACGCCGCCGCCGACAACCCGCTGGTGCTCGTCGACGACGCACTCGTGCTGTCGACCGGCAATTTCCACACCGCCTCGCTGGCGCTGGCCTTCGAAACGCTTGGGCTGGCGATCGCGCAATGCGCGGCGGCATGTGCCGCACGTTTCATCCAGCTCACCGGCTCGGGCCGCAACGGCCTGCCCAAATACCTCTCGCCAATCGGCGGAGCCTCTGCCGGCTTCGTGCCGCTGCAGAAGACGGTGACGGCGATCCTGGCTAGTATCCGCCACAAGGCCAATCCGGTGATGCTCGACTTCCTGCCTGTTTCCGAGGGCGTCGAGGACCATGCTACGCAGACACCCCTTGCGGTCGCCAAATGCGCCGAGATGATCGCGCTGTGGCGGCGCCTGATTGCCTTGGAGCTGATGGCGGCAGCGCAGGCGGTCGACCTGCGCGAAGGCCTGAGGCTTGCGCCTGCCACCGGCGTGATCCACGCTGCCGTCCGCACACATGTAGCGACGCTCAAAGAAGACAGGCCGCTCGGCTCCAATGCTGCCGCGCTTCACGCCGCACTCGCCGATGGGACCTGGCAGGCCTAAAGCGCGTCGCGATGAAACGGATTCAGGCGACGCGCTTTAAGTCTTTGTTTTGATGCATGTCGTTATCCCAAAACCGCTGCGCACTTTTGGGCGACATGCATTAACGTAACTTCCAGGAAAGGGCGTGTAACGGCTATCGTTGGAGCGGCGGCCGAAAGCTTCCCGCTCAAACCTTTGCGTCGACCTTCTTCATGAAGAGGGTGAGCTCGTCCGGATCCATGCGCACGATATGCCTGTCTTCCGGATAGGCGCCGCTGTTGACGTCGGCGACATATTCGGAAAATGCCGCGATGCGCTCTTGTTGCAGCCGGTCATATTCGGCGGCGAAATTGCGGTAGACTTTTGAATGGCGCGGCATGCGACCGCGATTGGTGCCGAGAATGTCCTCGGCGAACAGATATTGCGCGTCGCAGCCCGTGCCAGCGCCCATCGACAGCATGATCAGCGGTGTGCGCTCGGAGATTGCTTTCGCCACTTCCACCGGAACCACCTCGATCTCGGCGCCGATCGCACCGGCGGCCTCCAGCTGTTTCACCGCCTCGAACACCTGCATGGCGGTATCGGCGGTCTTGCCGACCGCCTTGAAGCCGCCTGTCCAGGTCGCACGCGAGGGGATCAGGCCGACATGGCCGATGACCGGGATGGCATCGTCGGCCATGCGTTTGATGGTGGCATAGCCGGCGCTGCAATAGACGGCGTCGGCCCCGGCCTTGTAGAGCCGGAACGACCAACGGACAAAATCGTCAGCCGTGCCGATCTCGAAGAAATTGTCGCCCGGCATGGTGAAGAGGCTGGGCGCAGCATCGCGATATTGCGGATTGAGCACCAGTTCGGGCGGCACCGAGACGATGTCGACCCCTGCCCGCTCGGCGGCCTCCGCCTCGTCCAGGGTCAGCACGCGCAGCATGGTCAATTGCCGCTTGCCCTTCATGGCGCGCAAATCGGCGATGGTCGGTCTCTTTCGGCTCATCGAACTCTTTTCCCTCGTTGTGGATAGCGGCTGCTCAGCCGATCTCAATCATTACGTTGCCAGCTTCGATCCGCACTGGATAGGTCTTGAGGTTGACGCAGACCGGCGCGCCCTTGGCCTGGCCGGTCTTGTAGTTGAAGCGGCCATTATGCTTGGGGCATTCGATTATGTCGTCCATCACCAGCCCGTCGGCGAGATGCGCCTTCTCATGCGTGCAGAAACCGTCGGTCGCGAAGAATTCGCCGTCCGGCGAGCGATAAATCGCGAAGGTGCGGCCGCCATGGTCGAAGCGGATCACATCCTCCTCATCCACGTCGTCGACCGCGCACGCTTCAACCCACTCCGTCATCGTCCGTCTCCGGCCATCATCTTTCTCTGGATTGCTGCGCGACGCCTATTCGGCGGCTGCGGCCGTTATGTCGAGATCGTGGAACTCGCCGCGATAGGGCTTGGCCGTTGGCGGCAATTCGCGCTTGAGATAGTAGTCCTCGTATTTGAGCTGCCTCAACAGCACCGGCCACACCTCGCGATAGGCGTGCCATATCGACGGGTTCGGCGCCGGCAAATCGTGCTTGATCAGCTCGTGCAGCCTCGGCAGCGCGTGATAGGGCACCATCGGGAACATGTGGTGCTCCACATGGTAGTTCATGTTCCAGTAGATGAACCGGCTGATCGGGTTCATATAGACGGTGCGCGTGTTGAGCCGATGGTCAATGACATTGTCGGCCAGTCCGATATGCTGGAGCAGGCCGGTCATTACCATGTGCCAGGTGCCGTAGAGGCGCGGCAGGCCGATCAACACCAGCGGTATCCATGATCTAAGCGCGATCGCGACAGCGATCGTCGCAACATAGACCGCGATGTGCCAGCGCGCCGCGATCACCGCATTGTGCTGCTCCATCTCCGGGATGTAGCTCTTCTCGTCGTCCGACAATTTGCCGAAGGCCTGGCGCACCAGAGTCGGCAGCGAATAACGGAAGTCGAGGATGCCGGTGAAGGCAAGCGCCGCCTTGATGAGGTCCGGCGGTCGCATCACCGCGATCTCGGCGTCGCGGCCGACGATGATGGTGTCGGTGTGGTGGCGCGCATGGCTCCAGCGCCACTGCACCGGATTGCGCATCAGCATGAACGAGGCGATGTGATAGACGACATCGTTCATCCAGCGCGTGCGGAAAGCGGTGCCATGGCCGCATTCGTGCCAGCGCGAGTCGCTCGACGAGCCGTAGAGCACGCCGTAGACGAACAGGAACGGCACGACCCACCAACTGCCCCAGAACCAGACAATGCCGGCCGCCGAGCCCAGGATCGCGACGATCCAGATGATTGTGTCGCGGATCGCCGGCCCGTCGGAGCGCTGCATCAACTCTTTCATGGTCTTGCGCGCAACCTCCGTGTGATACCACTCGGCCGAGGCAAGCCCGGTCTCGATCGCCTTGCGCGTGCTTTCACCGACAAGGCTGTAGTCGCGCTTCTTTGCCACCGTCACATCGGCCTCCAATCTTCCCACAGCGCTAGTACCCCGGTCCGCCGGCCGGAGGGCTCGCTATGGATGCTTGTCATGCTCATGCCTTGCCCGCCAATCTTGGAAACTTGCCGGAGGGCTGAGGATAATCCTGCTCGGGCTGACGGGCGATGGCCGCGATCCTGCTTTCGGCGCCGGCGATCGCATCCTTGCCGTCGAGGACGCGGAACACCGTGTCATAGGCACGGGTTTCGCCGTGCTCCAGCCAGATCATCTCGCCACGCTCGCGCGCGGCAAGATTGCCGAGCACATGGTGGGTCGAGGGCTCGATGCCGAGCGCATACTGGCCGGTCTGGAAATTCTGCCATTGGTAACAGCAGGGCAACTGCTCCTTGCGGGTGACAACCTCGAAGCCGAGGCCGAGGCGGTCGTTGACCACCGCCACCGGCACCTCGCCCTTTGCGTCGGCGCCGAGCTCGTGCTGCCAGACCTGCTCGCTGAAACCGAGCTGTGGCGCAGGCACGGTGCGATAGCCGACCCTCTGCGCTTTGTAGCGTTCGCCGGCATGCGCGGCCCAGACCACGTCGCGGATCGGCGCCAGGTAGCGCGAGCCTTCGTCGAGCAGCGGATGCCCGACATTGACGTGGTAGAAATACATATGCGGCGTGCGGCGGAAGCCGTGATTGACGACGCGGTCCGAAAGCCGGATGTCGCTGCCGCCGACATCGGCCTCGATGCGGCGGATGAGATGCAGATCCTCGCCGAACACGCTTGCCTGCTGGACGACCCCTTCCGCCCACAGCACGCAGTGGTCGCCGTCCCAGCTTTCGCCATAGCCGGTCAGCCGCGCGGGGATGGTGCCGACGCGGCCATGCAGCGAATGCGTCACGGTCTTGCGGCCCGGGTAATTGTAGTTTTCCGCCGGCACCTCGTTGCGGCCGAGGATATGGTCGAGGCCGCAGGTGACGAGCAGGCCCGAGAAAGACCGCCCCCAGGCAAACCCGCCCTCGCCTTCGTACTCGTGCAGCGCGGGATGGCGAAAACCGCTCGGCGAGTGCCAGCCGATCGCCTGGCCCTTGTAGTCGCAGTCGGCGATGTCGAGCGCCCGGTCGACCAGCGCGGTGAAGCGCAGGCCCGAGCCGGTGCGGAATTCGACCATGCGGATGCCGCGCTCGACGCCGTCGCCAAGCGTCATCAGCCGCACGCCGGCGAATTGCGACAGCATGCCGGAGCGCTCGGAAATTTGGCGGCGCGAAAGCGTCTTGCCGTAAAGCTTCGCCATGCCTTCACCGCGCCCTTTTCAAGAGCGCCGACATATCGGCGCCGGTGATGATGCTTTCCACCGTGAGAAGATCGGTATCAGCGACCGTCTGCTCGGCGACGATCTCGCCGCGGCGCATGACGATGATGCGGTCGGCCACCTCGAACACATGGTGGATATTGTGGGTGATCAAGAGCACCGAATGGCCGGCCTCGCGCATCTCCTTGACGAAGCGCAGCACGCCGTGGGTTTCCTCGACGCCGAGATTGTTGGTCGGCTCATCGAGGATGATCACCTTGGCGGCGAACTGCATGGCGCGCGAGATGGCGATCGACTGGCGCTCGCCGCCGGAAAGCGTGCTGACCAGCGCATCGGCGTCGAGTTTCTTCGAGATGCCGACGCGTTTCAGCAGCGCCGAGGCCGCATCGCGCAGCTTGGCGAGATCGAGCGGCGCGAACACGCCGAGCCATTTGAAATTGACCGGCTCGCGGCCGAGGAACAGGTTGCGCGCGATGCTGAGGTCGGGCGCCAGCGAGGTGTCCTGATGGATGGTCTCGATGCCGAGGTCCATCGCCTCGCGCGTCGAGCGGATCGAGACCTTCTCGCCGCGCACATAGATGTCACCGCGATCGATCGGAAAGACGCCTGAGATCGCCTTGATCAGCGTCGACTTGCCGGCGCCATTGTCACCGAGCAGCGCCACCACCTCGCCCTCCTTGAGCGTCAGCGAGGCATTCTTCAGTGCGCGCACGCTGCCGAAGGATTTTTGCAGATTCTGCAGCCGGAGCACTTCCTGCATCATCATCAGCTCCTTGCGGCGTTCTTCCGCAGTAAAGCGTGCAGGATGAGCATGGCGAGGATGATGACGCCGACGAAGATGTTGTAGGCCAGTCCCGGCACGCCGACGAGCACGATGCCGTTGCGGATGGCGCGCAGCATCAGCGCGCCGACGATGGTGCCGAGGATGGTGCCGCGCCCGCCGGTCAGCGCCGTGCCGCCGACAACCACCATGGCAATCACCTCGAGCTCATAGCCGGTTCCGGCCACCGGCGAGGCGGCCGAGATGCGGAAGGCGCTGATCATGCCGGCGAGCCCGGCCAGCACCGAGGTCGCGATGAACAGCCATATCTTGACCGCATCGGCCGGCACGCCGCGCGCCACCGCAGCGCTGCGGTTGGAGCCGATGGCGCTGATCCAGTTGCCGAGCTTGGCGTAACGCAGGATGTAGACCGCGAGCAGCGACAGGCTGACGAACCACCAGAGCGAGGTGTAGAAGCGGAACGAGCCGACGTTGAAGCTGCCGGCGAGCAGCGTAACGAAGAAGCCCGGCTGGTCCCAGGATTTCAGCGGAAAGCCCTGCGTGATGTAGAGCGCGGCACCGCGCACGATCAACAGCATCGACAGCGTCACGAGAAAGGACGAGATGCCGATCTTGGTGACGATCACTCCGTTGATCGCGCCGATCGCGATGCAAAGCAAAAGCCCGGCGAGCAGCGCCACGCCGATATCGATGCCGCCATTCTGCACCAGCAGCATAACCACCACCGGCGCCAGGCCGACCACCGCGCCGACCGACAGGTCGAATTCACCGGCGGTCAAAAGCAGCGTCATGCCGAGCGCGATGATGCCGAGCTCGGGCAGGAACGCCATCATGTTGGAGATGTTGAGCGGCGACAGGAAATTACGGTCGGCGACACCGAACACCACGAGCAGAACGACGAGGATGATGAACGAGGAAAATTGCGGCGAGCGCATCAGCCTCGACCTGCTCTTCGCACTTCGCACGCCGTCTTCCGCGGTAACTGCCATGACTGTCTGAACCATGCTGATTGCGGGACGCCCGCCGCTGACGCGGCGGGCGCCATTTTCACTTCTTGTCGTAGAGCTTCAGGATCGGCTCGACGCTGGAGGCGTCGTAGAGACCGAAGGTGTGGATGTCGTAGCCGATCGGCTCGCCCGAGGCGGCGAGGCTGAGCAGCGCCACAGGCATGAAGCCTTGGGCCGAGGGATATTGCCAGGCCGCAGCGTTGACGAACCCGTCCTTGACCGCCTGGGCCGTCTCCTTGGAATTGCCCCAGCCGACGACCGGGATCTTGCCGGCCGGCACGCCGGCGCCATCGAAGACGCGCTTGACGCTCGCCGCCACGGAATCGCCGAGCGCGATGATCGCCGGCGGATTGTTCGCGACCATGTAGTCGGTCATCTTGGCGATGATACCGGCCGGATCGGTGCCGCAGTCGACCACGTCATATTTGATGCCGAGCGGATCGAAGACGCCGGCGATGCCTTCCGTCTCGAGTTGCTGGTAGCTGGCGCCGGGAACCTCGACCGGCAGGAACACCTTGTCGCCCTGCTTCACCATCTTGTGGTCGACGAGATACTTCGCCCAGATGGCGCCGGCTTCCTTGAGATCGGCGCCGACATAGGCCTGGCGCCCGGTCGCCGGATCGTCCGTGTTGAAGAACACGATCGGGATGCCGGCGGCTTTGGCGGCCTTCACTTCCTCGGTCCACAGGCCGGGCTGCGCCGATGTGGTGGCGATGCCGTCGGGCTTGGCGGCGAGTGCTGAATTGAAGGCTTCCTTCTGCGCCGCCATGTCGCCGCCGCTGAAGGAGATCTTGCAGGTCACCTTGAGCTGGTCGCAGGCCTTGGTGGCGCCGGCGTTCCAGTCGATCCAGAATGCGTCTGAAGGGCCGCCATGCGAGAGCAGGTAGAAAGTCTTCTCGCCGTCCTGCGCCTGCGCGGCCGACCCGAATGCGACACCGGCAAGTACCGTCGCGGCGGCGGCCAGCTTCAAACCAAACTTCAACATCTCGTTTCCTCCATTCTTGTCTCTTTGGAAGCGCCGCCGGTTCGCGGCGGCGCCACGCTCGTCTCAGAGGCCGCCGGCGCGCAACTTGCCGTCGAGGAACTTCTTGGCGCGCGGCACGTCGTCTTCAGACAAATGCTCGATGATGACCGGAATATTCGGGTGCTTTTCAGCCAGCCGCTGGAGATAGAGGTCGTAGTTCAGCGAGCCGAGGCCGGGCGCCGGCAGTTCGATCTCGCCGACGCCGCGGAAGGTGTGGCTTTCCATGGCATCGTCGTCGCCGATGTCGGCGTGTTTCTCCGACTTGTCGCTGCCCGAGCGCTTGACGTCCTTGGCATGCGCTATTCTGATCTTGTCGGTCAGCGTGTCGAACACCTGGTTCAGGATCTGGTCCATGCGGTCGATGTTGTGGGTCTCGAAATAGTTGGTCGGATCCATCAGCAGGCCGAGCCCCGGATGGTCGACTTGCGCGAACATCTTCACCGTCTCCTCGATCGAGCCGACGACGTTGTTGACATAGGTTTCGAGCAGGAAGACCGCGCCGTGATCGTAGGCGGTCTGAGCCAGGTCCGCGATCACCTTGCGGCACTCCTCAAAACCTTCCTCGGTCTTGTTCTTGGGGTGATGCACCCAGTCGGACTCGGTGTTGTAGGTGCCGGTCTCCGAGATCACGTAAGGCGAGCCGAAATGGCGGGCGTTGCGGATGATCTCCATGAGATAGCCGACGCGCTTCTCGCGTTCCGCCTTGTCCGGATGGATGATGTTCGTATAACCCGACACGCAGCAGACCGGCAGATTGTGGTCGCGGAAGGTGTCGCGCACCTTCTTCGCCTTGTCCCTGGTGATCTGACCGGCCGAGAGGTCGACGTCCTTGAAGTGCAGGTCGAGCTGCACAGTGTTGAAACCGAGGCCGCGGATCTTCTTCGCCGTTTCTTCGAGGCCGTACGGGAAATAACCCGTGAAAATTCCTGCCTGCATCATGATGTGAATTCCTCCCTGTAGCGATTCAGTTGCCCAGTAATTTCAGTTGATTGAGTTGATTCAGTGATCGGGATTTCGGAGAGCTTGACCGTGCGGCCCGATGCGATGGAGCGGTAGCCTGCCTCGACCAACGCCATGGTCTTGACGTTGTCGGCGACGGAGAGCGCCGGCGGCGTGCCCGTCTTCACGGCGTGCTGCAGCTGTTCCATCACGCCGATGAAGGCATGCGGGAACCACATCGTCTCCCAGCTCGGGCTCACCCACTCGCCGCCGGTCGTCTCGGCCGAAGCGTAGGTCAGCGTCGAGGCGGCACCGGTCGGCCAGCCGATCGTGCCCTTGGCGACGCCCTTGGTGCCGTCGACGCGCCAGTTGATGTGCTGGTCGTCCTTGTAGCCGTCCTGGCGCGGGCCGGACCAAACGTCCTCGAGCGAGACCGCAAGCACCCCTGAAGGGAAACGAAGCGTCGAGACAGTTATGCCATCGGAGTGCTGGAATTGCGTACGCGGGTCCTTGCGCGTCAGGGTCGTGATCTCGTCGGGATCGCCGAACAGGAAGCGCAGCACATCGAGATGGTGCACGCTCATATTGGCGAGCGTCAGCCGGTCGTACCCCTGAAGGAACGTCTGCCAGTGCGGGATGGCATGCATGTCGATCTGCGCAAAGACGATGTCGCCGAGCGCGCCGCTGTCGATGATCTGCTTCAACACGCGCATCGACTGGTCGTAGCGCATGTTCTGGTTGACCGAGAGGATCTTGCCGGACTTGGCTGCCTCATCGCGCAGCTTGACGGCTTCTTCGACCGTCAGCGCCAACGGCTTCTGCGCCAGGACCGCCTTGATATGCTTCTGCTTCAGCGCATGGCGGATAAGCGCCGGCTGCTGGTCCGGCGGAAAGGCGAGGTCGATGATGTCGACATTTTCATCCTCGATCAGCTGTTCCGGCGTGTCGTGAACGGTCGGAATGCCCCAGCGGTTGGCAACCTTCTGAGCATTCGCCTTGGTACGCGAGGCGATCGCCACCACCGGAAAGCCGGCTTCCTTGTAGGCCGCCAGATGGCACTCGGCCATGATCATGCCGGCGCCGACGCAGCCGATTTTATAGTCCCTGGTGCGAACCTTGACGTCCGGCTCGAAGCCTTTGCTTGCCATCTCTTCCTCCCGAAACTCTATCCTCGCGGCCGCCGTCATCTCGCCAACGCGCCTCCGCTCTGTCTGAAATAATGCACGCGGGCCGGGTCGCAGGATATCGCCACCATCGCGTCGGGCCTGATGTCGGGCTGGCCGCGCAGCATTGCTCTGAGCCGCACCTGCCCGGCTTCTATAGTCACCACGGTGTAACCGCCGAGCGGCTCGACCTCGAGCACCCGCGCCGGGCGGCCCTTGCCCGCTTCCGCCATCTCATTTTCTGCCCAGGGCCGTACCTTGATGTCTTCCGGCCGCAGCCCGATCTCGATCGCCTCGGCCGGCGCCTTGGCATCGACAATGCGGATTGTCCCTTCCGCAGCCTCGATCCCGCCCGCGCCGCGCACCGACGGCAGGATGTTCATCATCGGCGAGCCGAGCATGCGCGCCACATAGGCGCTGGCCGGCCGGTCATAGATCTCGGCCGGCGCGCCGATCTGCCTGATCCGGCCGTTCTCCAGGATGGCCATCCGGTCGGCGACCGACATCGCCTCTTCCTGATCATGCGTGACGTAGATCAGCGTCTTGCCGAGCTCGCGCTGGATGCGCTTCAGCTCGACGCGCGTCTCCTCTCGCAGCCTGGCATCGAGCGCCGAGATCGGATCGTCCATCAGATAGGCGGCCGGCTCGCGCACCAGGGCGCGCGCGATCGCCACGCGCTGCCGCTCGCCGCCGGAAAGCTGCGCCGGCGGCTTGTGCAGGATGTGGCCGATATGCAGCTTGGCGGCGACATCGGCGACGCGTCTCTTGATATCGGCTTCGGCGACCTTCCGCTCGACCAGCGGGAAGCGGACATTGTCACGTGCGCTCATATGCGGGAACAGCGCCAGGTTCTGGAACACCATGGCAACGTTGCGCTCGGCCGGCGAGACGCTGTTGACCGGCTTGCCGCCGATCAGGATCTCGCCTTGATCCGGCACTTCCAATCCGAGCACCAGCCGCAGGATCGTCGACTTGCCCGACAGCGGCGGGCCGAAGAAGCAGAAGAACTCGTTGTCGTTGACGGTGAACGAGGCGTCGTCGACGGCAAGCGTGGTGCCGTAGCGCTTCGTGACGTTGCGGAAAACGATATCGGCCATGTCTCAGCCCGCCCTCATCGCAAGGCCCGTGTCAGCATCGAAGATCCGCACCGACGAGGCCGGTGGGGCTACGACCGCAGTGTGCCCGACCGACAGCCCGACATCGTTTTCGAACACCGCCTTCACCGCGCTCTCGCCCTCACCGAGATGGACAATAGTGCGCGCGCCGATCCGTTCGACGAAGCTCACCGGCATCGACAGCCCGCGCTCGGCAAGCGCCACCTGCTCCGGCCGGAAGCCGTAGAACACCTCGCCCCGCGCGCGTCGCACCGATGCAGCGAGATCGTCTGGCAAGGGCGGTGTGACGCCCGATGACCCGAGATCGATGACCAGGCCACGGTCTCCTTCGATTGGCCAGCCCTTGAGCAGGTTCATGCCCGGCGCGCCGATGAAGCGGGCGACGAAAACATTGGCCGGATTGTTGTAGACCTCAAGCGGCGTGCCGACCTGCTGCAGCACGCCATGGTCCATAACCGCGATGCGGTCGGCCATGGTCATCGCCTCGAGCTGGTCATGCGTGACATAGACCATCGTCTGCCTGAACTGGCGCTGCAGCTGCTTGAGCTCGGTGCGCATCACAGCACGGAAGGCCGCGTCGACGTTGGACAGTGGCTCGTCGAGCAGGAAGATCGCCGGCTCCATGATCGCCGAGCGGCCGATCGCCACGCGCTGCAGGATGTTGACCGAGAGCCTGTCGGCCTTGCGGTCGAGCAATGGCGAAAGCTGCAGCATCTCGGCAATGGCGCCGACGCGTCGCTCGATCTCGGCCTTGGCGGCGCCGCGCATCCTCGGCCCGTAGGCAAGGTTCTGCCGCACCGTCATATGAGTGAAGATGGCATAGTTCTGGAAGACGAAACCGACGCCGCGCCGTCCCATCGGCACGCCGGCCATGTCGCGCTCGCCGAACAGGATCTTGCCGCTGGTCGGCTCCTCCATGCCGGCGATCATGTTCATCGTCGTCGACTTGCCGCAGCCGGAAGGTCCGAGCAGCGCCATGAACTCGCCATCGGCGATTTCGAGATCCATCGTCTTCAGCGCGATGAAGTCGCCGAATGTCTTGACCAGGTTCTGCAGATGGATCGCGCTCATGTCGTCACCTCCCGCGTCTTCGCCATGCGCTTCATGGCGTAGACCGCGACGATGGAAAGCACGATCAGGATGGCGAGAGCGATGGCCGCCACATAGCCCCAGATCAGGTCCTGGGTGGTAACCTTGTAGATGTAGACGGAGATCGTCTCGGTGGCGACGCCGGGGCCGCCGCCGGTCATGATGTAGAGCGTGTCGAAGATCTTGAAATTCTCGATCACACGGATCGCCAGCGCGATGATGATGATCGTCCTCATCTTCGGCAGCACGATGGTGGTGAAGCGCTGCCAGGCATTGGCGCCGAGCAGCGTCGCCGCCTTCATCTGGTCTTCCGGCACGCCGACCAGGCCGGCAAGCAGGATGAGGAACATCAGCGGCGTCCACTGCCAGATGTCGGCGATCATGACCGCGATCAGCGCCAGGTTCGGATCGGAAAGCCAGGCGATGGTCACAGGCGTGCCGATGATCCGCGACAGGATGTCGTTCACCGGGCCACCCGACTGGAACAGCATGAAGAACATGTAGCCCGCGACTGCTGGCACGACCATCATCGGCATCAAGAGGATCGAATAGAAGATGCGCTTGCCGGGAAAGTCGTCCGCGAACAGCGTCGCCAGCGCCAGGCCCAGCAGGAACTCCGCCGGCACGCAGACGACCATGACGATCGCCGTGCGCTGCAGGGCGCTCCAGAAGCGGGTGTCGGCCGCAAGGTCGGTGTAATTGGCAAAACTGTTCCACATCTCCCAGGCGTTCCACCAGCCGACGCCCGAAAGCGGCGACCAGTCGGTGACGCTGATGTAGAGCTGCATCAAGAGCGGGAAGGCCGAGATGAACAGCACCAGGATCTGCGCCGGCGAGGTCAGGCGGAAGCCCAGCCGCGCGCCCTCATCCCGCATGGCCGGCTTGGCGCGCGCGGTGCCCATCTCGTCCTCCGAAATCGTCGCGGTCGCCGCGCTCATTGCTTGAGCGCTCCGAAGGTCAGTCCGCGCACCAGGTGACGCTGGATGGCGATGCCCATGATCACCGGCGGCACCGCGGCGATCAGGCCGAGCGCGGCCTTGGCGCCATAGAGCTGCCCGGTCATCGAGGACGACAGCGACGCCATGTAGACCGGGATCGTCACCCATTCGCGCGTGGTGAGCAGCAGCGCGATCAGATAATCCGACCAGTTGAGGATGAAGACGAAGAGTGCCGCGCTCGCCAGTGGAGCGCGCATCATCGGCAGCGTGATGCGAATGAAGACCCGCAGCCGCGAGCAGCCCTCGACGAGTGCGGCCTCCTCGATCTCGCGCGGCATGTCGTCGAAGAAGGTCTTCATCAGCCAGAAGGCGAAGGGCAGCGTGACGATGCCGTAGATCAGCGCCAACCCCCACCATGTGTCGTTGAGGTTGAGGAATGCCCACATGATCATCACCGGGATCATGACGGCCATCGGCGGAAACAGCCTCAGCTGGATCAGCGCCAGCGGCAGGTTCTGGCCGGAGCCGAAGCGCGACAGGCCGTAGGCCGCGGCAGTCCCAGCCGACATGGCGATCGCGGTCCCGAACACTGCGGAGAGCAGCGACGACAGGATCGGCTTCAGCGCCGTGTGATCGAGCGCGACGATCAGGTCGTTGTTGGATTGACCGAAGATAAACTGGAAATTGGCAAGCGTGGGATGTTTCGGCCACCAGGTCAGGTCGGCACCGGTCGCCGACCACTCGCCGATCGGCTTGAAGGCCATCGACACCATCCACAGGACCGGCACCAGCGTCACCGCCATTGCCGCGAAGATCGCGGCGTAGCGGAATATCTCGAAGGGGACGGAACGCTTCATCTGGCTGCTTTGCTGGTGGCGTTGCTGGCGAAGGGGAGGAGCAGTCAGCCCCTCCCCTCCTTTTCTGATCCAGGGAGGTGGATCAGCTGATCGGATCGAGAACGGTGGGCCATGCCTCCTTGTTGGTCTTGATGGCTTCGTTGAGCTTGTCCTCGCCGATGCGCCGCGCAATCTTCTTCCACTCACGCTCGGTGTCGGCCATCGCCTGCTCCGGCGTCTTGGCCTTGGTCAGCGAGGCCATGAGGTTCTCGTCGAGCGCGTTATGGAAGGCCGTGGCGCCGGGATAGTTGATGGTCGGCACCGTGCGCGCCACCGTCTCGCGCACCACATCCATGTGGTAGGCGTGGTAGGTCTGGCGGACCAGCGGATCGGAGAAGTCCGAAAGCCTGAACGGATCGAGATAACCGCCGGGATTGGCGCTCATCCAGGCATAGATGCGAGCCGAGCCGAGCCACTGCAGCAGAAGGTAAGCGACCTCCGGATTCTTCGACTGCGACGAGACCATTCCGGTCAGCGAGAACCAGAGTACGGAGCGGCTGATCAGCTTGCCGTCGATCTCGCGTCCCGGCGGCAGCATCGAACCGATCTTGCCGGTGACGGCGGAGTCCTTGTTGCCGGCATTGTCGAGGAATTTCGGCAGGTTGGAGAAGGCGCAGGTCATCGCCGCCCCGCCCTTGGCGAAATTGCCATACTGCTCCGGCCAGCCCCACGAGATCGCGTCGGGCGAATGATGCGCCAGGGAATCGACGTATTCCTTGGTCGCTGCAATGCCGTGCTCGGAATTGACCAGCGGCTTGCCGTCGTCGCCGAACAGGAACTGGTTGGGCGAGGCCATCGAGACATAACGCTGGTACCAGTTGGTGTAGCCCCAGCCCTGGTTGCGCAGGTCGGTGGACCCGAACAGGCCCTTGTCCGGCCGTTGGAAGAAAGCCGCGATCTCGCCGTGCTGTTTCCAGGTCTTGGGCGGCGCCAGGTCGTAGCCGTACTTGGCCTTGAAGGCCTTCTGCTCGGCGGCATCGCCGAACAGGTCCGTGCGGTAGACCCAGGTCTGGAAGTCGCCATCCAGCGACACGCCATAGGTCGAGCCGCGATATTGGTTGAGCAGCGACACGCCCTTGGCGCCGTTGACGTAACCCTGCTTCGGATCGTCCCATTCCGGTCTGTGCTTGGCGACGAAGTCGTCGAGCTTGGCGATGCCGCCGGTTTCGGCGAGATCGCCGAGGCGGTTCCATTCGGTCGAGTAGATGTCGTAGGCCCCACCCTTGGTGGAGATGTCCTGCATCGTCTTGGTGAATTCCTGGCCGTTCGGCAGGCCGACGATCTCGATCGCGATGCCGGTTTCCTTCTCCCACAGATCCTTGATCGACGGCGCGCCGGCCGGGAAAGGCTTGGTCAACTGGCCGATCGAACCGTCGGACAGGCCGAGAACGATCTTTGCCGGCGCCTTGCCGGCCGCCTTCAGGGCCTTGGCCGCTTCGATGGCGCGGCCTTCCGGCGTGTCGGGGCCGTATTGATACCGCTCCGCGCCATCGAAGCCGGTCGGCCCGCCGATCATGCCGGGCGCCAGCGCATCCGCCGCGAAGGCGCGGCCGGGACGAATGAACTGCGGTGCAATACCGGTCGCGGCGACGAACACCGCGGCCTTTCCTCCGGACGCCAGCAGACGGCGCCGCGACATGCGGATCAATTGAGACATCGAATTCCTCCCTCGGGGCCTGTTCCTCCATGGCCCACGTGAGGGATATTGACGACAGTGCGTGAAGCCTGTCAACATCATAAATACTCAAAACACGTCATAAGAACGCAAATGAGGGAGAGAATGCAGTTCACCGAGCTTGCCACGCCACACCCATTGCTTGGATTTGAGGGGCTTTTGCATCGATCCGGCCGACTTTTCTGGATCTTCGCTGCCTTATGTAACGCGCCGGCTTGCTTACGGGCTAAGGGCGGTTACATCATTTCACATCAGAATCGCTGCTGCGGCTGAGCGGTTTTCCCGAACGGATTGGAAGCTTCCGTGATTTTGATGCTTGCGATGAGGTGCTCGACGTGCGGTCAACCCTGACAGACATAGCCCGGGAAGCCGGCGTTTCTCCGGCCACGGTCGACCGTGTGCTCAACAACCGGCCGGGGGTACGGGCCCGCACGCGCGAGATCGTCATCGAGATGGCGCAGCGCCTGGGCTATATCGCCGAAACCCCGAACGGCGCGCCGCAGCGAGTCGTGCCTGGACAGACGATCAGGCTCGACTTCGCGCTGCCGGCCGGCACCAACTCCTTCATCAAGCTGCTGCACCGGCACATCGAGGCGCAGGCATTGACGCGGCCCGATCTCGACGTGCGCGTAACAACGATCGAGGGCTTCAACCCCGACCGGCTCGCCCGCCTGCTGCAGGACCTGCATGGCCAGACGCAAGGGGTCGGCGTTATCGCGCTCGACCACCCGACGGTGCGCGAGGCGATCCGCTCGCTGTCGGCCAGCGACATCAAGGTCGTCACCATCGCCTCCGACATCCTGCATGTGCCGCGGGTCGCCTATATCGGCATCGACAATCGCGCCGCGGGCCGTCTGGCCGGCTACCTTCTCAACCGCTTCATGGGCGCCGGCCATCCGGGCAAGGTCGCGCTATTCGCCGGGTCGCTCGCCTATCGCGGCCATGAGGAGCGCGAGATGGGGTTCCGACATATCCTCGCGGAAGAATCCCCCAACCTTGAGATCGTCGAGATGCGCGAAATGCTCGACGACCGCGAAAAGGCCTATTCGGAGGCCTCCGCTCTGCTTGAGCGCCACCCGGACCTCGCCGCGATCTACAATGTCGGCGCCGGCAACACCGGCATCGCCCGCGCGCTCAAGGAACGCGGACGCGCGAAAGACATTCTGTTCCTCGGCCATGAGGTGACGGACGGCACCAAGGAGCTCCTGCTCGACGGCACGCTCGATGCCGTGATCGACCAGAACCCGCGTGTGGAGGCCAGGGAGGCGCTCAACATCCTGTCCCACTCCGTCAGGGGATTACCCTACGAGTTGCACCAGCCGAGGCTGCAGGTGATCTTCCGCGAGAGTATCCCGGAGATTTAGGCCTCTCTCAAACTCCCCCGATCTGCTAGTTCCTCGACACAGGATTTTGAAAGGTTGCGTTTGCCGGCGGGCACAATTTTTACTGCTCATTTTCCGTGAAATCAGCGCAAACGCCGGGGATTGGTTGAAGCCTCCCAACCTCGTCATTCCAGGGCGGAGCAGCCGCAAAGCGGCGTCGCGGAGACCCTGGAATCCATTCCGTGACCTAAGCTGTGGAACGCAACGGAGCAGAATTCTGCAGCACGGCAGCGCTCGGAAGTCACGGAATGGATCCTCGGGTCTACGCGTCCGCTTCGCTCCCGCTCCGCCCGTGGATGACGATGGTGGGGCGTTCCGTGCCAATCTCCAAGGCATGCCACGTTCACCGGTCGAGACTTCCATGCTGGAGAGCTATCTCAGGCCGCGATAAGCACCGTGCTGTCCGGCGACCAGCTGAGCATCACTGGTTCGCCTTCATTAAGCCTTTCGGCGCCGGTGTTCTGGACGATTACCTTCAGCGTCTGGCCGTCACGGTCGACAAAATAGGTGCTGTTGTTGCCGGCGAAGATGCGCTTTGAGACCTGCCCTTTGAGCGTGTTGGCATTGGATGGATCGGGCTTTGCCGCACCGGTCGAAATCCGGATGCGCTCGGGCCGAACCGCGCAGCTCGCCTTGGCGCCGGCCGGCACCGATGCGCCTGTCGAAGCCTCGATTGTCGTGCCGTCCGGCAGCTTTATCCCATTGCCGGTCGCATCGCCGCGAAAGATGTTGGCGTCGCCGAGGAAGGTCGCGGCGAACTCGCTTTGCGGCCTGTCGTAGATGTCCTCCGGCGGGCCTTCCTGCACCAGTCTTCCGTCGCGCAGGATGCCGATGCGGTCGCTCATCGTCAGCGCTTCTTCCTGATCGTGCGTGACGAAGATGGTGGTGATGCCGATCTCACGCTGGATACGCTTCAATTCGATCTGCATGTCGACGCGCAACGCCTTGTCGAGCGCGCCGAGCGGCTCATCGAGAAGGAGTACGCGCGGCTTGGTGACGATGGCGCGGGCAAGAGCCACGCGCTGGCGCTGGCCGCCGGAGAGCTGATGCGGCCGGCGGCCGCCGAGCTTGCCGAGTTGCACGAGGTCGAGCGCGCGCTGCACTTCCGTTGCGATCGTCGCCTTCGCCTCGCCGCGCACCGAAAGGCCGAAGGCGACATTGTCGGCGACGCTCATATTGGGAAACAGCGCATAGTTCTGGAACACCATGCCGATGCGCCGCTTCTCGACCGGCACGCGCTCCACGCTTTCGCCGCCGATGGCGATGCGGCCGGTGTCCGGAAAGTCGAAGCCGGCGATCTGCCTGAGCAGCGTGGTCTTACCGCTGCCCGACGGACCGAGCAGCGCGTAGAAGCCGCCGTCGGCGAAATCGATCGAGACATCGTCCAACGCCTTATGGGCGCCGAAACTGCGGGAGACGTTCGCTACCTGGACGCCGGCCATTATTTCTCTCCGCCGAATTTGAAGAAGCGTGCCGTGAGCAGCATGAGCGCCATGGATACGACAATGATGATCGTCGAGACCGCATTGATCTCGGGCGTGAAGCCTTTGCGGATCGCGGCATAGATTTCGACCGGCAGCGTCGTCTGGCCGGGCGTCGACAGGAAATACGAGACCACGAACTGGTCGAACGACACGGCAAACGCAAACAGCCCGCCGGCGATCAAGCCAGGCATGATCCATGGCAGCGTGACGCGCATGGTCACCTGCCACTGATTGGCGCCGAGCGAACGTGCCGCCTCCTCCAGCTCCGGCGCGAAGGTCTGCAGCCGGGCCGAGACGACGACGATCACATAAGGCAGCGCCAGCGCCACATGGCCGAGCAGGATGGCGACCAGCCCGCGGCCGATGCCGACACCGAAGAAGAAGATCAGCATCGCCGTGCCGGTGATCAGCCACGGAATGGCGATCGGCGGGAAGAGCAGCGCCTGCAGGAATTTCTTGCCGCGGAACTCGTAGCGATAGAGCGCGAGCGAGGCCATCGCGCCCAGCACCGTCGAGATGATCGTGGTGATGACGGCGATCTCGATGCTGTTCCAGGTCGCCGCGATCAGCTGGTCGTTCTGCCAGAGCGAAGCATACCAGTCCGTCGTCCACTCGAACGGCAATTGGTAGAAGGGCGATGTATTGAACGACATCAGCGCCATGATGATGATCGGCAGATAGAGGAAGGCGAGCAGCAGCACGATGTAGAAGCGCCCGAGCCATTCGAGGATGCGCGTCGTCGCCATCAGCCTGCCCTCCGCAAAACTGGAGCGGCCAGCGCCAGGATGATCAGGACGACGGCGAGCAGGATGAAGGACAGCGCCGCACCAAGCGGCCAGTTAAAGACGGCGACGAACTGGTCCTCGATCACGGTGCCGTAGAAGGTGCCCGTGCGGCCGCCGAGGATGCGTGGCTCCATGAAGGAGCCTACCACTGGCACGAAGATCAGCGCCGCGCCCGCGATCAGGCCCGGCATCGACAGCGGGATGATCACCCGCCACAGCACCTGCCGCCGCGAGGCGCCGAGCGAGCGCCCGGCTTCGATCAGCGAGTCGTCGATGGCCTGCAGCGTCAGGTAACAGGTGAGAACCATGTAAGGCACGTAGGAGTGCACCAGGCCGATGATGACGGCCGGGTAGGAATACATCAGATCGATGTTGATCTTGAACGGCAGCACGGCGTTGAGCGCCGTATCGAGGATGCCGCCTTCGCGCAGCACCATGGCCCATGAGAAGATGCGCACCAGCCCGTTCGACCAGAAGGGCAGGATGACGAGCAGGAAGATCGCCTCGCGGCTACGCCCTTTGAGCACCTTGGCCAGCACATAGGCTGCCGGGTAGCCGATGACGACGCACCACAGCGTCACCTCGAGCCCGAGACGCAGCGATGCGAGCAGCAGTTTCGAATAGAGGCTTTGCGAAAAGAAGGCCGCGTAGTTGCCGAGCGTGAACGACCACTCTTTGCCTGCCAGCGGCAGGTCGGTCATGAAGGAGAAGAAGACCATGGCCGACAGCGGCAGGAAGATCGCAACCGTCAGCCACAGATAGGCGGGCAGGAGAAGCGGCAGGGCGGGCCTCAATCCACGGCGCGAGCCGGCCGCAAGCTGGTCAGCCATTTTGCCTCTCCTCCCCAAGACGCCCGTTACTTCACGTTGACCTTCAACTCCTGCCACAGCGCCAAATACTTCTCGCGCTGCTCGTCGGTGATTGGCGCCTGGAACTGGATGCGCTTGGCAACCTCCGGATCACCCATTACCTTGCGGTTGAAGGCATCCTCGGGCAGTGCCTCGACCGCCTTGGTGTTGGCGGAGACAGGAGCGCCGACCTTGGTGACCCATTCGACATAGAACTTCGGATCGATCATGTAGTTGATGAAGGCCTCGGCGCCGGCGACGTTCTTGGAACCGACGGGGATCGAGAAGGCGTCGAGCCAGGCAACGGAACCTTCCTGCGGGATGACCAGCGAGACCGGCAGCTTGAAATGTGTCTTGGCGCGGTCGGCCGAGCCGCTCCAATAGGTGCCGATATCGATCTGGTTGGAAGCGACCATCTGGTTCCAGTCGTTCTCCGAGCTCCAGAAGGTCTTGATCTGCGGCATCAGCGAGGTGAGCTTCGCCTTGACCGCTTCCATATCCTTGATGTCGTTGATGTTCTGTCCGGAAGCCAGCGCGCCGAACTGCACCGCCTCGACGGCGTCGTCGCGGATGATGACGCGGCCCTTATGCGCCGGGTCCCACATCTCGGCGATGCTCGTCGGCGGCTTGTCGAACGACTTGTCATTGATGGCCAGCGCTGTCAGGCCCCACACCCACGGCACGCCAAAAACCTTGCCGTCGTGGTTGAGCATCGGCGAGCCGGCCTTGTCCTTGGCGATGTCGGCATAGTTGGAAAGCTTCGAGACATCGATCGGCTGGATCAGCTTGCCGGCCATCGCCTGGTCGTTGAAGGCGGCGTTGATCATGACGACGTCGTAGAGGCCCGGATTGGTCCGGATCTTGGTCAGCATCTCCTGTTCGGAGTTGAAGAAGTCGTTGACCACCTTGAAGCCGGTCGCCTTCTCGAAATTGGCGACCGCCCAGGGCTCGTCGGCGCCATAGCCTTTCCAGTTGAGCACATGCACTTCCTCGGCTGCTTGTGCTGCCAAAGGGAATGCACAAACCGTGAATGCTGAGACGAAGACGGCGGTCGCCGTCAAAAAAGCGGTCAGTCTGGGCATGCGCATGTTTTCTTCCTCTCATTGTTTGCCCGGTTGATGGGCTTGTTAAGTTGCAGTCGCTTCCTCTCGGCCATGCGCGGTCGTTGCTAGGCCGTGCTGGTTCAGGAATTCCTGGATCTCTTCATGGGTGGGCGCCGAAGAGCCGCCATGGCGGGTGACGGAAAGGGCCGCCGCGGCATTGGCGTAGCGGGCCGCCTCGCAGGGCGGCGTGCTCCGCGACAATGCGCTGATGAAGGCGCCGATATGCGTGTCGCCGGCCCCATTCGTGTCGACGGCTTCCACTTTGAAACCGGGCACCGCGCGAGTGCCGCCATCGGCTATCCGTACGAGGCAGCCATGCGCGCCGGCTCGGATGACGACGCCTTCGGCCCTGGGGCAGTGCTCGGCAAGCAATCGGATCGCGACGGTCTGGGCATCGCCGGCGCCGGCAATCTCGGCGGCCTCATTGGTGTTGCAGCTCAGCCAGGTCGTACGCGCCAGCACCCGGTCCAGGATTGACCGCGGAATGTAGGCGATCACCGGTGTCGGGTCGAAGACAAAAGCGATGTCGGCCGGCAGCGCCTCGATCCAGTCGGTAAGTACGTCACGGCTGCCGGGATAGCTCAGCGTGTAGCCCGAGGTGAAAACCCAGTCCCCCGCCATGATCGTGACAGGCTTCATCATGGCCGGCGTGAGTTGGCTCTCGGCCCCTGGCCACGAGACGAAGGTGCGTTCTGCGTCGCCGCTGATCATGGCGACGCAATTGCCGCTGTCCATCGAGGGCGACGGCGGCGTCAGCGTCTCGATGCCTTCGGCCGCGAAAGCGGCGCGCAGGAAGTCACCGTCCGGCCCGGTGCCGAGTTGGCCGCCGAACACCACCTTCATGCCGGTGCGGCTTGCCGCGACCATCATGTTGAAGCCGCCGCCGGCAACCCGTGCGTAGCTCGTCGCGGTCTTTTCCGTGCCCGCCGCCGGCAAGGCGTCGATGCGGTAGACATAGTCGACCACGGCGCTGCCGACATGGACAAGCCGTCCCCTCATGCCGCGTCCTCCTTGCCTGGACCGGTCTTGGAGTCGCGCGCGGCGACCAGATCGCCGGCCTGCGCGCGGACGTCCGCGATGTCGATGCCGTGCAGCCGGGCGATACGATCCTGCGGCAGGTTCGACAGGCCGGCACAGGCGCCGGCCATACAGGCGGCGATGGCGCCGATCGTGTCGGTGTCGCCGCCGAGATTGGCTGCGATGACGGCAGCCCGCCACGCATCGCCTTGCGCGACCTCCAGCACCGCGAATGCCGCCGGCACCGATTCCTGACTGGCGACACCGGTGCCGACAAGGTCGACGATCAGCTTGATCGCTTCTTTTTCGGCCTTGCCGCGAACAAGCGCCTGCGCCCAGAGAATGCGCGCGGCGACGTCGCCGCCGGTGACCCAATGGCCGAGCGCGGCGCCAAGTCTTGCCGCTGCGACCGCATGGCCGCAAGCCGCGCGCCAGTCGCCACCCGAGATACCGAGACTGACCGCGGCAGCCACGGCTGCAGCCGATGCAATGGCTATCGAGGTGTTGTGAGTGGCCCGGCAGGTTTGCGCCACCTTGGCGACGAGGGCATCGAGCGGCTCCGGCGGCATCATGATGCCGACCGGCGCGATGCGCATTGCGGCGCCATTGGTGTCGCCGCCACGGCCGGCATCCTCCGCGGGCACGCCGCTGTTGATGGCGTCGATGGCGCGCTTGGTCGACGGTCCGAGCAGATCGTAGCTGCCGCGAGCCTTGACGTCCCGCTCCCAGTCGAGCAGCGCGTTGACCCAGCGCGCATGGTCGAAACGCTCGCCGGACTCGACAAGGATGCGGCCAAGCAGCAGCGCCTGTTCGGTATCGTCGGTGATGGCACCGGCCGGCAGCCCTTTCGACACCGGGTGATCGGCGGCAGGCGCGACGAAATCCTCGACGTGACCGTAGAGCTCGGCGATGCGGGCCGGCGACAGAAGCTGTGTCGGCATGCCCAGCGCATCGCCAAGCGCCCCGCCGATCAGCGCGCCCATTGCCCGATCCATCGAGGCAGCGTCCGCCATGTTCAGAACTCCAGATGGAGCGCGAAATGCGCCGGATTGAGCAGGCTGGTGACGAATTCGATGGCACGTCCGTCGGCGGCGCGCGTCAGGCGGCGTGTGCGCAGGAAGGGCGTGCCGGGCGCACAATCGAGGATAGCGGCGTCGGCGGCGCTCAGCATCTCGATGTCCACCCATTCCTCACCGTGGTCTGGGACCAGCCCTGCCCCGCGCAAAGTCTGGTGCAGCGAGCCTTCGCGCAGACCCCGCAACGGCACCTCTTCCAACTCCGGCGACAGCGGCAGGCGGCTGCGCTCGATCGAGATGGCGTGGCCGTCGTCGGCATTGGTGCGGGCGCGGTCGACGGCGATGAAGGACGAACTCCCGGCTCCGAGCCTGGCCGCCAGTTCCGCGTCCTCGATGATCTCGAGCCGCAATGTGCGGGTCTCGGCATTGGCGCCCGCATTGGCAAGCGCGCGCGACCAGCCGATCGCGTCATCAACCGGCATGCCGTCGAAGGTGACGAACGATCCGATGCCGACCTTGGTTGTGATGAGCCCCCGGCTCAACAGTTCTTCGAGCCCTTTGCGGACGGTGTTGCGGCTGACGGAGAAGCGCTGGACGAGCTCGTTCTCGCTCTGCAGGCGGTCGCCGAAGCCGAGCAGGCCGGAGCGTATCTCATGCTCCAGAACCGTCGCGATCTGCTCGGGCTTGCCCGTGCCGGGAGTGAGATGCATCGCGCGACGGGCCATATCGATACCTGTTCAGTGAACCTGTATAATCCTGTTCATTAGCGTATCTGAAATGAAGCGTCAACGGCCTTCCGCCTGACGACCGGTTGGGCGTTAAACGAAGAAGAATTCCTCGACGCGCTGCTTGGCCTTCCGCAGCACCGGCAGGATGTCGCGCTCCATCGCCTCGACCGAGAAACGCGCCGACTGCGTCGAGACGTTGATGGCGGCGACGGTGCGGCCGGCGCGATCTATGATCGGAACCGCGATCGAGCGCAGGCCTAGCTCCAACTCCTCGTCGACGATGGCAAAACCATCCACCCTCGCCTTGTCGATGGCCTTGCCGAGCGCGGCGCGGCCGGTGATCGTCTTCTGCGTGCGCCGCTCGATGGTCGCCTGCGCCAGGAAGCTCTTCAATTCATCCGCCGCCAAGCCGGAAAGCAGCACCCGTCCCATCGAGGTGCAGTAGGCCGGCAGCCTTGTGCCGACATCGAGCGCCACGCTCAGGATGCGCCGGCCGGGAATGCGCGCGACATAGACGACGTCCTCGCCCGACAGCACAGCCGCATTGCAGGCTTCGTCGAATTGCCCCGCCACTTCGCGCATGATCGGCGCCGCGAAGGTCCACAGCGAAGCACCGCCGAGCCAGGTCCGCGCGACGGTCAGCAAGCGCGGCGACAGCGAAAACAGCCGGCCGGATTGCGTCGCGTAGCCCGTGGCAACCAATGTCAGCAGAAAGCGTCGAGCGCCGGCGCGGGTCAGGCCAGCTTTCTCGGCCATCTCGGTCAGCGTCATGCCGCCCGGATGGTGGGAGAGGATTTCCATCACTGCCAGGCCGCGTTCCAGCGAGCCGACATGGTCTCGCGATATTGCTTCGTCTTCCACGGCCGTTCCTAGCTAACGTTGACTCTGCCCGGGCTGTCGGGATAGAAATATCCCATAGAAAACTTGCGTTCGCAATGCGAACTTTTTTCTGGATCTCCGGAGCGTTCCACGATGGTCGAGTTCCTGCCGCTGAAAGAGGCGGTCGCACAGAATCTGCATGACGGCGATACGGTCGCTTTCGAGGGCTTCACCCACCTGATCCCGACCGCTGCCGCGCATGAGGCGATCCGCCAGGGCTTTCGCGACCTGACGCTGATCCGCATGACGCCCGACCTGATCTACGACCAGATGATCGGCATGGGCATGGCGAGGAAGATCGTCTTCTCCTATGTCGGCAACCCGGGCGTCGGCCTGCTCAGGCGCGCCCGCGATGCCATCGAGAGCGGCTTTCCGCGCGCCGTCGAGATCGAGGAGCACAGCCACGCCGGCATGGCCAACGCCTATGAGGCGGGTGCGGCCGGCCTGCCCTGCGCGGTGTTTCGTGGCTATCGCGGCACCGGCCTTGCCTCGGTCAATCCGAACATCAAATCCGTTACTTGCCCCTTCACCGGCGAGGTGCTGGCGGCAGTCCCTTCGATCCGGCCCGATGTTACCTTCATCCATGCGCAGAAGGCCGACAAAAAAGGCAATGTGCTGGTCGAGGGCATCATCGGCATCCAGAAGGAGGCTGTTCTTGCGGCAAAGCGAGCCGTGGTGACGGTCGAGGAAGTGGTCGACAATTTCGACGACCTCCACCCCAACCTCACCGTGCTGCCGAACTGGACCATCGCGGCGATTTCGGTGGTGCCCGGCGGCTCGCACCCCTCCTACACGCATGGCTATTACGAGCGCGACAACGCCGCCTATCTCGAATGGGACGAGATCGCTGCCGACCGCGACCGCTTCCAGGCATGGATCCAGAAGAACGTCATCGAGAGCAGCGCGGACGACTTTGCCGGTCGCGTCGAGCATCTGAGGAAGGCCGCATGAGCGACGCGAAGGATATGGGCTTCAGCCCGAACGAGATGATGACGATCGCGGCCAGCCGCGCCTTGAAAAGCGACGATGTCTGCTTCGTCGGCATCGGCGCGCCATCGGCCGCCTGCAACGTCGCGCGGCTCACCCATGCGCCCGACATCACGCTGATCTACGAAAGCGGCACCATCGGCACCGCGCCCGACGTGCTGCCGCTGTCGATCGGCGACGGCGAATTGTGCGAGACGGCGGTCACCACCGTCGCGGTGCCGGAGATGTTCCGCTACTGGCTGCAGGGCGGCCGCATCTCGATTGGCTTCCTGGGCGCGGCGCAGCTCGACAAGTTCGGCAACATCAACACCACCGTCATCGGCGACTATGCGCATCCCAGGACGCGGCTGCCCGGCGGCGGCGGCGCGCCGGAGATCGCCACCTCGTCACGAGAGGTCTACATCACCATGTCCCAGTCGAAGCGTGGCATGGTCGAGAAGATCGATTTCTTCACCTCCTTCGGCCATGGCGAAGGCGGCGACCATCGCAAGCGCCTCGGCATCGACACCGCCGGCCCGACGCTTTTGATCACCGACCTCGCCATCTGGAAGCCGGACGCGATCACCAAGGAATTCACAGTCGTGTCGCTGCATCCGGGCGTCAGCCGCGAGCAGGTGCAGGAAACCTGTGGCTGGACGGTCAAGTTCGCGGAGGCCCTTGACGAGACGCCGGCGCCGACGGAACTCGAGCTGAAGACATTGCGCGACCTGCAGGCCCGCACCAGGGCGGCGCATCAAGGGACCGCCAAAGGGAAAGCTGCTTAGATGACCGAAGCCTTCATCTGCGATTACGTCCGCACGCCCATCGGCCGCTTCGGCGGCTCGTTGTCCTCCGTCCGCGCCGACGACCTTGCGGCGGTCCCGCTGAGGGCGCTCATGGAGCGCAACGCCGGCGTCGACTGGGCGGCGGTCGATGATGTCGTCTATGGCTGCGCCAACCAGGCGGGCGAGGACAATCGCAACGTGGCGCGCATGGCGCTGCTGCTCGCCGGCCTCCCGCAGGACATTCCGGGTTCGACGGTCAACCGTCTGTGCGGTTCGGGTATGGACGCCGCCACCATCGCCGCGCGCGCCATCAAATCGGGCGAAGCCGAGTTGATGATTGCCGGCGGTGTCGAGTCGATGAGCCGCGCGCCCTTCGTCATGCCGAAGGCCGACGCTGCCTTCTCACGCAACGCCGAGATCTACGACACCACCATCGGCTGGCGTTTCATCAACCCGCTGATGAAGAAGCAGTATGGCGTCGATTCCATGCCGGAGACCGGCGAAAACGTCGCCGAGGATTTTTCCGTCAGCAGAACCGATCAGGATGCTTTCGCCGTACGCAGCCAGGACAAGGCGGTGGCCGCGCAAGCCGGTGGCCGGCTGGCGAAAGAGATCACGCCGGTGAGCATCCCGCAGAAGAAGGGCGAGGCCATCGTCGTCTCGAAGGATGAGCACCCCCGTGCCGGCACCACCGTCGAAGCCCTGACCAAACTGCCGACGCCGTTCCGCCAGGGCGGCACGGTAACCGCCGGCAACGCCTCCGGCGTCAATGACGGCGCCGCCGCACTGATCATTTCCTCCGAAGCGGCGGCAAGGAAGCATGGCCTGACGCCGATCGCCCGTATCCTCGGCGGTGCCGTCGCAGGCGTTGCGCCGCGCATCATGGGCATCGGCCCGGCGCCGGCCACGAAGAAGCTTTGCGCCCGTCTCGGCCTGACGCCGGAGCAATTCGATGTGATCGAACTCAATGAAGCCTTCGCCTCGCAAGGCATTGCGGTGCTGCGCCAGCTCGGCATCGCCGAGGACGCCGCGCACGTCAATCCAAACGGCGGCGCGATCGCGCTCGGGCATCCGCTCGGCATGTCGGGCGCGCGCATCACCGGCACGGCGGCGTTCGAGCTGCGCGAGGGAGGCGGACGCTACGCGCTTGCCACGATGTGCATCGGCGTCGGCCAGGGCATAGCGATCGCGCTTGAGCGGGTTTGAAATCGATAGGCACACGCCAGGGTGTGCCGAGATTCAGGTCAGGCCGAGTCGAAAATGGCAGGTTCCGAGAACCGGAGCGGAGCGTGCTTAACGCACGTGAGCACCGGAAGCGCAGGAACCTGCCGTTTGCAGGCCGGCCTCACCTGAATATCGGCATACCCTAGTAAGGCAGCCCGACGTAGTTCTCCGCCAGTGCGGTCGATGCAGCTTTCGAATGCACGAGGTAATCGAGCTCGGCTTCCTGGATGCGCTGACCGAACTCGCCCGTCTCGGGAAACCGGTGCAGCATCGTCGTCATCCACCAGGAAAAGCGCACCGCTTTCCACACCCGCGCCAACGCTTTGGCTGAGTAAGCGTCGAGCCCGGCTTGCGACCTGTCGGAAAAGAATTCGCGAAGCCCGGCAAACAGATAGCGCACGTCGCTGGCGGCGAGGTTGAGGCCCTTGGCGCCGGTTGGCGGCACGATGTGAGCGGCGTCGCCGACCAGGAACAGCCGGCCGAAGCGCATCGGCTCGGCGACGAAGGAACGCAGCGGCGCGATCGACTTCTCGAAGGATGGACCGATGGTGACGGCCGCCGCCGTCTGCGGCGGCAAGCGGCGGCGCAACTCATCCCAGAAACGATCGTCAGACCAGACCTCGACGCGCTCGTCGGCCGGAACCTGCACATAGTAGCGGCTGCGCTGCGGCGAACGCATCGAGCAGAGCGCAAAGCCACGCTCGTGATTGGCATAAATCAGCTCATGGTCGGCCGGCGGCACTTCCGCCAGCACGCCCAGCCAGCCGAACGGATATTGCCGCTCGAAACTCTTCAGCGCGCCTTCCGGCACCGATCGGCGGCTGACGCCGTGGTAGCCGTCGCAGCCGGCAATGACGTCGCAACCGATGCGGTGCGTCACCCCGTCCCTGTCGTCGTAGGTGACAAAGGGGAACGCGCCATCGAAATCATGCAGCGCGACATTCGACGTCTCGAAGACGGTCACGAGCCCTGACGCCTCGCGCTTCTGCATCAAATCGAGCGTCACCTCCGTCTGGCCATAGACGGTCACATGCTTGCCGCCGGTGAGTGCGGTCATGTCGATGCGGTGCGCACGGCCGTCGAAGGCAAGCGAGATGCCGGCATGCTGCAGGCCCTGGGCATGCAGCCTGTCCGCAGCGCCCGCTTCGCCGAGAAGGTCGACGGTACCCTGTTCGAGCACGCCGGCGCGCACGCGCCCGAGAACATGCGCGCGGCTCGACCGCTCGAGAATGATCGTCTCGACGCCAATGCCGGCAAGCAACTGGCCGAGCAGCAGGCCGGATGGCCCCGACCCAATGATAGCGACCTGCGTGCGCATTAGATCCCTTCACACTGTCGTTTTCCCAAAAAACCGCTGCGCGCTTTTGGGCGACATGCGTTAGTGTCCAACACTTTCAATCTGCGCGACAAGCTCCGCGGCAAGCCGGAGCGCCGCCGCTGTCGCCACGACCATCTGCGGCAGGATTAGCCATTCCAGCGTCCATGCCGCGCCCGAGCGTTCCTGCTCGTGCACCAGCGCCTGATGCATCCCGGAGAGCTGCACGGCATTGAAGCGCGCCAGCGCCGCCAGCGCTTCGGCCTTCACCGGATTCTGCTTGTGCGGCATGGCCGACGAGCCGCCAGCACCGGACAGCTTGATGTCGGAGCCCATCTGCGCCATCAGCGCAACATCCAGCCCGAACTTGCCGAGGCTGCCGGTCACCAGCGACAGCCAGGAGGCTAACTCGGCGAGCGCGTCACGCTGACTATGCCATTGCGGCGCGTCGGCAAGACCGAGCTTCGCGGCAAGCGCGGCGCGCACGGCGGCGGCCTTGTCGCCGAGCTTTTCCAGCGTGCCTGCGGCACCGCCGAGTTGCAGTACCAGTAGCCGGCCCGACACCTCAGCAAGCCGTTCCTGGTGACGCTCAAGCGGCGCTCGCCACGACACGATCCGATCCCGCGCCGTTATCGGAATCGCCGGCTGCATGCGCGTCATCGCCATGAGCTCACGCTCCCCGAACTCCAGTTCAAGGCCGATGAGGCGAACGATGTTCTCGCCGAGCAGCAGGCCGATATGATCGATCACCTGTCGCAGCCGCAGCACCAGCGAGGTGTCGATGACATCCTGGCTGGTGGCGCCGAAATGCACGTATGCATCGTGCGGCCCGCCGACGGCGGTTTTGATTTGCCGCACCAATTCCGCCACAACCGTGCCGTCTTTTGCAACACCGGCCCGCAGCTTCGCCGTGTCCGGCCGGAACGCAGCCAGCGCTGCCACGATCGCCGCCTCGGCATCGCGCGGGATGACGCCGAACCCGGCTTCCGCCTCGGCCAATGCCCGCTCGAAACCGAGCATAGCCGCGATGTCGGCTTCCACCGAAAAATGCCGCGCTGCCTCTTCGTCGCCGAGCAGGCCGGAAAGCAGCGGATGATCGAAGGGTGAAACGGTCATGCCGGTCACGGTCAGCTGTCGAAGAAGACCGTCTCCTTTTCGCCCTGAAGGTGGATATCGAAGACGTAAGTATCGCCTTGGCGCTCGGCGATCAGCGTCGGCACGCGCAGGCGATGTTCGATGCGCGCAAGGATCGGATCTTCGGCATTGGCCGTTTCCTCATCCGAAAAATAAAGCCTGGTGTTGAGGCCGATATTGATGCCGCGCGCCACGATCCACAGTGTGATATGCGGCGCCATCAGCCGCCCGTCGCGGAACGGCACCCGGCCCGGCTTGATCGTGTGGAACAGGCAGACCCCCGTTTCCATGTCGGTCGGCTGCCGGCCCCATCCTGAAAAATTCGGGTCGGCGGCGCCGCGCAATTCCGCAGGCGAATTGTAGAGACCGTCGGCGTCCGCCTGCCAGATCTCGATCAGCGCATCCTTGAGCGGCGTGCCGGTGCCGTCGAGCACACGGATGCGCAATTCGATCCGCTCGCCCTTGCTCAAGTCATTGACCATGGTCGAGCCGAGGTCGCTCGCATAGACGCCGCCGATGCCGCAGAAATTGGGCGTCAGCCCGATATGCACATAAGGCCCGGCGGTCTGCGAAGGGCTTTCCTTCAGCCGGTCGAGCGACTGCGCCATCAATTGCCCTCCGGCCGGTTCTCGAACAGCGTCGAGCGGCGCCCGCGCAGCACGATGTCGAACCTGTAGGCGAGCGCATCCATCGGAATGGTCGAGTGCATATCGAGCGCGGCGATCAGCGCCTCGACCGCGGCCCTGTCGGAAATGCCGCCGACGATCGGACAGCGCCATATCAGCGGGTCGCCCTCAAAATACATCTGCGTGATCAGCCGCTGCGCGAAGCCGTGGCCGAAAACGGAAAAATGGATATGCGCCGGCCGCCAGTCGTTCGGGCCGTTCGGCCACGGATAAGGACCGGGCCTGACGGTGCGAAAGGCATAGCCGCCGTCCTCGCCGGTGATGGTGCGGCCGCAGCCGCCGAAATTCGGATCGAGCGGCGCCAGATAGCCGTCCTTCTTGTGACGGTAACGGCCGCCGGCATTGGCCTGCCAGAATTCGAGCAAGACGCCAGGCACGCCTATGCCGCGTTCATCCAGCACGCGTCCATGGACGATGATGCGCTCGCCGATGGCGCTCGCGCCGGCCTTGGCGAAATTGTGGATCAGGTCGTTGTCGAGCTCGCCGAGCATCGCGTGCCCGAACACTGGGCCGGTCAATTCCGACAGCGTGTTGTCGAACGACAGCAACGCTTTTTGCGGTGAGCGCAGCACCGAGCTCTTGTAGCCAGGTGTGAACGCCGCCGGATGCCACTGGCGGTCGCGCTGAAAGAAGGCGCCCGTTTCCGGCGCCCGGTTGGAGCTGGGCTCAGCCATGGGAGGCTCCATCCATCTGCGCGAACACCTCCTTGGCGATCTTGAAGGCGCGGTTGGCGGCCGGCACGCCGGCATAGAGCGCGACATGCAGGAAGGCCTCGCAGATGTCGTCGCGCGAGGCGCCCGTGTTGGCGGTGGCGCGCACATGCATGGCGACTTCCTCGTCGTGGCCAAGTGCGGCAAGCAGCGCCAGCGTCACGATCGAGCGCTCACGCTTGGACCAGCCGGGCCGCGCCCATACCGTTCCCCAGGCGGCTTCGGTGATCAGTTGCTGGAACGGCCGATCGAAATCGGTCGCGGCATCTTCGGCGCGGTCGACATGCGGACTGCCGAGCACGGAACGACGGACCTCGAGACCGGTCCGGTAGCGGTTCTTCGTAACATCATCCATAAGCAGACTTTCCCTCCGGCAACGAAGCGACGAAATCGCGGATCAAAGTGGCGAGCGCTTCGGGTTGCTCGATGCAGGGGATGTGTCCGGCATTGCGGATCACTTCGAAGCGTGCGCCGGGGATCAGCTCGGCCAATGCGCGGACGAGATCGGGCGGCGTCGAACCGTCCTGATCGCCGACGATGCAAAGCGTCGGCACAGCGATGCGCCGGGCGCTGTCGGTGAAATCGGCATCGCGCACCGCAATGCAGGTGCCGATGTAACCTGGCAGCGCCTGCCTGGTCAGCATGTTGCGGCAGCCCGCCAGCTCGGCCGCGCGCCTGGCATGGAACTCCAGCGTGAACCACACCTTCAGCACGCCATCGGCAATCGCCTCGATACCGTCTTGCTCAACGGTTGCGATGCGCGTGTTCCAGCTTGCGGCGGTACCGATCTTATGCGCTGTGTCGCTGAGGATCAACGCTTCTACACATCTGGGATGGCGGGTATAGAGCCGTTGCGCGATCATGCCGCCGACGGAGAGGCCGAAGAGCACGACTTTATCGAAGCCGAGGTGATCGATGAGGGCGACCAGATCATCGACATGATCGTCGATCGAGCGTACCCCGCCGCCGATATCGGAAAGCCCGTGGCCGCGCTTGTCATAAACAAGCATCGGCATTTCACCGGTCAGTTTGGCGACGACGTCGTCCCAGATCCGAAAATCGGTGCCCAGCGAATTGATGAAGATGATCGGGCGCGACGTGCTGGCCGCCTCGATATGGCGATGGTGCAGCGTCACGCCGCCTATGCTGACGAATGGCACGATTTTCGATCCTCCAAAACCACATTGCACCAGGTATTTGGTTCGGTAAATCGAAACCGTCCAGGATTGCTTCGGCCTCTCCTCATGCGGGAGCTTGCTGCCTACCCGAGCGTCAGTCCCGCCTTCTTCGCCTCCTCGCGTAGGAACGGCAGGCCAACCTCGATGACGTCGCGCGGGTCTTCCGCCACCGGACGCCAGACCGCCAGCCCGCCGGCGATGTCGACATCGACATGGTTCATGCTTTCGAGCGTGATCGCGCCCTGATAGCCGATGTCGGCGATCGCCTTCATGCAGGCCGCCCAGTTGAGCATGCCGCGCCCCGGCACGCCGCGATTGGCCTCCGACACATGCACATAGCCGAGGTAAGGTGCCGCCGCCTCGAACCCTGAGGCAAAGCTCTCCTCCTCGATATGCATGTGGTAGGTGTCGAGATGGATGAAGATGTTGTCGGCGCCGACCCGCTCGATGATCCGCGCCGCGTCGATGCCGCGGTTGATCAGATGCGTCTCGTAGCGGTTGCAGGGCTCGATGCCGAGCTTGAGGCTGCGCGACTTCGCCGACTTCGCCGCGCGTTCGAGGAAGCGGCAGATGCCGTCGATCTCCCTTTGCGTCGGCGCCCGGCCGGTGGTCTTGCCGATCGTGCCGTAAGTGACGCCGCCAAGCGCCTCGGCGCCGACCTCGTTGCAGACCTTGAAGGCGGGCTGCAGGAAGTCGAGCGCCTCTTCCGGCCGATCGACCACGTCGAGCGCGCGCGGCAGGCCGAGCGACGGAATAAGTTCGACGCCATAGTGGCTGGCGAAGCCGCGCGTGCGCTTGGTGTCGATCTCCTCGGGGCGAAGCAGCGGGATCTCCATCAGGCCGATGCCGAGTTCCTTCAGCCGATCCATCTGCGGTTCGATGCGGGCCAGGTCCCAGACGGGCGCGATGGCGAAAGTGTGCAGTCCAAATGTATTCATAGGCTCAGCCCCGTTGCTCATGCGCCGCCGCGGCGGCGATATCGCCGCCGCCGACGATGCGGCTGACGACTTCGTTCATGTTGGTCTTGGCGGTGACGAGATCGGCGTCCGCCCTGCCGTGGCGCAGCACGACGATCCGGTCGGTGACCGACAGCACGTCGTTCAGCCGGTGCGAGATCAGGATGACGGCGATGCCTTCCGACTTCAGCCGCCGGATGAGATCCAGCACGCTCTGCACCTCGCGCACGGCCAGGGCCGCCGTCGGCTCGTCCATGATCACGAGCTTGGGATTGAAGGTGAGCGCACGGGCGATCGCCACGGTCTGCTGCTGGCCGCCGGAGAAGGACCCGACGGAGCGATTGATCGACGGCAAATGCGCACCCAGCCGCTCGATCATCCTGGCGGCCTGTCGATCCATTTCGCCTTTGTCGACGAAGCCGGGGAAGAGGCCGAACAGCCGCTTGGTCGGCTCGCGCCCAAGGAAGATGTTCGATGCCACGTCCTGCTGCTTGGCCAGGGACAGATCCTGGTAGATCATTTCGATGCCGAGGCGGCGGCGCTGTCCGGGGTCAAGCGCAAGGATGTCCTTGCCGTCGAACTCGATCGAGCCGGTGTCGGCGCGGTAGATGCCGGTGATGGTCTTCATCAGCGTCGACTTACCGGCGCCGTTGTCGCCGACCAGTCCGACCACCTCGCCGGCCGCAACCGACAGGTCGACGCCGTGCAGCACGTCGACCGCGCCAAAGCTCTTGCGGATGCCGCGAAGCGAAAGCAGGGTCATACGCGCGACTCCTTCCGCACCTGGTACTGGTCGATGAAGACCGCGAGGATCAGCACCGCGCCGATCGCCATCTGCTGGTAGTAGGATTGCACGGCAAGCAACGTCAGCCCGTTCTGCAGCACGCCCATGATCAGCGCGCCGATCATCGTGCCGAGGATCGAGGCGCGGCCGCCGAACAGGTTGGTGCCGCCGATGATCGCCGCGGTGATCGCGGTGAGCTCATAGTTGATGCCGGCCGTCGGATCGCCGGCATTGACGCGGGCCGTGAAGAGCAGGCCCGCGAGGCCGGCAAGCGCGCCGGAAAGCGTGTAGATGATGCGGCGGTGGTGCTCGACGCGGATGCCGGCGGCGCGGGCTGCCCCTTCGCTGTCGCCCAGCGCCAGCGTGTGGCGGCCGAAGCGCGTATAGGCAAGCACCGCATGCGCGACGATCGCGGTCAGCACCAGTATGATCACCGGCATCGGAATGCCGAACGGTCGGCCCTGGCCGATATAGACAATCTCGGGCGGCAGCCCGTAGATCGCCCTGCCCTGCGAGATGACCAGCGCCAGCCCGCGCGCCAGGCCAAGCATGCCGAGCGTGACGATGAAGGCCGGCACGAAGGCGCGGGTGACCAGTTGCCCGTTGATATAGCCTGCAATCGCGCCGGCCAAAATACAGGCGATCACGGCAAGCACCGACGGCCAGCCGAGATTGACCGCGACGAAGGCGCCGGCGACGCCCGCAAGTCCCATGACCGAGCCAAGCGACAGATCGAGCCCGCCGGAGCCGATGACGAAGGTGGCGGCGATCGCCAGCACGCCGATCGTCGATGTGGCTAAAAGGATGTTGAGGAAGTTGCTGAGCGACAGGAAATAGGGCGAAAGCAGCGCCATCGCCATGCTCAGCGCCAGAAGCACCACCAGCGACTCCAGCCTGATGTGGAGCCTTTCGACGGATGCGCGCTGCACCCGAGCCCAGAACCCGGGCTGTTCAGAAGCCATGTCTTTGCACCTTGAGAGAGGGCGGTAAGGCAGTAGGCGGTAAGGCAGTAGGCGGTAGGGCTTAGGCAGTAGGGAAAGGATGATAGCGGTGCGAGCTGCTTGCTTCCCCTACTGCCTACTGCCTACTGCCTACTGCCTACTGCCTATTCCCTACTTACTTCACATATTGCAGCATCGGCTCCTTGCCGGCGTCGATCACGTCCTTGGTCAGCACCAGTGTCGGCACGGCGATGCTGTCCTCGACCTTCTCGCCGGCTAAAGCCTTCTTGACGTTCTCGACCGCCTGCTTGCCGACGAGATAGGGAAGCTGCGCCACCGAGGCGTTGAGGCGGCCTTCCTTGATCGACTTCACGGCATCGGAATTGCCGTCGACGCCGATCATCGTCACCTGCTGGCCCTTGCCCGCCGCGTAGACCGATTCCACGGCGCCAAGCGCCATGCCGTCATTGGCGCAGAAGATCGCGACGAGATCGGGATGCGCGGTCAGCGTGTCGGTGGCGATCGAGGCAGCCTTGCCGCGGTCCCAGTCGCCCGGCAGCGAGGCGACTATCTCTAGGCCAGGCGCCAGTTCCTTCAGCTTGTCGGCAAAGCCCTTGGCGCGCTTCTCGCCGGTGATGTTGCCCGAGAGGCCTTCGATCACCAGCACTGGACCCTTGGCGTCCTTGCCCAGCTTGGTGGCGAGATACTCGGCACCCTGCGCGCCGGCGGCGATGTTGTCGGACCCGATATGGAAGGTGACCTTGACGCCTTCCTTGTCGAGCACCGCCTGGTCGAGATTGTTGTCGAGGTCGACGATCTTGATGCCGGCATCCTGCGCCGACTTCAGGCACGGCAGCAGGTTGGTCGAGTTGATGGCGGCGGTGATCATCGCCACCGGCTTGCGCTCCAGCATCGTGTTGCAGAGATTGAGCTGCGGCTCCGCCGCCTGGTCGCTCTCGGCCGCCTGCTGGAAGTATTTCACGCCGGCTTCCTTGGCGCCGTCCGCGACGCCCTGGGCCATCGCGCCCCAGAACGGATTGGCCAGCGTCTTCATCAGCACGCCATACTCGCCGTCCTCCGCCTTGGCGACACCGACGGCCGAAAATGCCAGAGCCACGCCCAATGCCAGGCTAAATCGATTCATCTTTGGGAAAAGCGATGTCATTCCATCCTCCTTTTGTTGTTTGCGCCGGATGCCTCGGCCAGGGCCGGCGCCCTTCTTCCGTTGTCGACAATGGGGGCTATTGTCGGTCTCCTCCCCCGGAATGCGGGACGCTGCCTGGCGAGCCAACGGATTCCCGCATCAACACCTTGCAAGGTTCCAGCCGCGCCCTTGGCGGCCCTCCCTCGCCTTCGATCCTGCGAAACAAAACCTCCATCGCCTCGCTGGCGATCCGGCGCACCGGCTGCACCACGGCGGCGATCGCCGGCCATGTCACCTGCATCCATTCGGCGTCATCGAAGCCGACCAGCGAGATGTCGTTTGGGCAGTGCCAGCCGCGCCGCCGGAATTCCGACAGCGCCACCAGCGTACCCTTGAGGAAGAGCGAATAGACCGCCGTCGGCCGATCGTCGCCGGCTTCCCGCTTGCTGAAATAGTCGCGAAGCAGCGTCCGCAAAGGTTCGACGTCGCTTTCTGAAAGCACGACGTCGATGCGCATATCGGGCGCGAGCTCGAGTGCCGTGTTGCGGAACCCTTCAAGGCGGGCGCGCACCGTCGCCGCCTCCTGGCCGAGGCCGACGACAAGGATGTGGCGATGGCCCTGGCTGATGAGCGCGCGCGCCACTTCGGCACTTGCCGCCGCGCTGTCCGCTGAAACCGTGTCGAAGGCATCGTCGGCAAGCACACGGTCGATCAGCACGCCGGTCATGCCGTTGGCTTTCATGAAGGCTGCCGCCGGACCATGCTCGTTGCGAACCGGCGCAAGCACCACGCCTGCCACGCGCCAGTCATGCATGCGGGCGAGGATTTCCTTCTCGCGCGCTTCCGATTCACGGCTCGATGCCGCAACCAGCGTGTAGCCGCGCTGCTCGGCGAGGCCTTCCAGCTCGGTGACCATCTGGCCGAAGAACTCGCTTTCAAACTCCGGCATGATGGCGCCGATCATGCGGCGCTTGGCCCTGCGCATGTCGGAGGCTAAAGGATCGACGCGATAGCCCAGACGCTCGACGGCATCGAAGACGCGCTGCGCGTTTTCCGGCTTCACCGTGGTGACGCCGGAAAGCACCTTGGAGACGGTCGCCGCGGAGACGCCGGCATGACTTGCCACGTCGTGGATCGACGGACGCCGCTGCTGGGCTTCCTGTTGCGCCATTAATCTCCTCCCGAGGGCAGGTGACCGCCTGCTCCCTCACTAATGTAATCGATAAATCGATTTTTCGCTGTTGTAAATCGTTTCATCCGGAGTAAAAAACGCAGATGTGATTGACGCGATCCAATCGCACCGGGAGGAAAAAACATGTCCGACAAGGTCTTGCCGCTGGTAATCAGCGCACCCGAACCGCGCACGCTCGATCTGATTTTCACGCCGCCGCAACTGGCGCTGTTTCGCAGGAAATATCGCATCGTCGAGACAACGCCCGAAGGCGTCTCGGAGTTGCCGCGCGATGCGCTTGCCGAAGCGCGCTACATCGTCGGCCAGCCGCCGATCACACCGAAGACGCTGGAGAAATTGAAGGGGCTGCGCTGCATCTTCAATGTCGAGACCAACCTCATCAACAATATGCCCTATGAGACGCTGTTTGCCCGCGGCATCCACGTCGTCACCACCGGCCTGGTCTTCGCCGAGCCGGTCGCCGAGCTTGGCCTCGCCATGGCGTTGAACCTGGCGCGCGACATCGTCGACGCCGACCTCGCCTTCCGGCAGGGCAAGGAATTATGGGGCGGCGACGGCAACCAGACCGCGCGGCTGCTCTCGGGCGCCGATGTCGGCATCATCGGCTTCGGCGACCTCGGCCGGGCGCTCAACCGCCTGCTGACCGGCTTTCGCACCCGCACCAAGGTCTACGATCCGTGGCTGCCGCCGTCGATCCTGATCGACAACGGCGTCGAGCCGGCCTCGCTGGACGAGGTGTTGTCGCAAAGCGATTTCGTCTTCGTCGTCGCTTCCGTCACCAGCGAGAACCAGGGTTTCCTGGGCGCCGATGCGTTCGCAAAAATGCGTAGGGGTGCGGCCTTCATCCTGCTCAGCCGCGCCGGCGTCGTCGATTTCGCGGCGCTGATGGCGGCGGTGAAGAGCGGTCGCATCGTTGCCGCCAGCGACGTTTTTCCCGAGGAGCCACTGGCCAAGGACCATGCCGTTCGCGCCCTCCCCGGCTTCCTGCGCTCGGCGCACCGCGCCGGTGCCCTCGACATCGCGTTCAAGCGCATGGGCGACATGGTGCTGGAGGACATGGATCTCATCGACCGCGGCCTGCCGCCGCTGCGCTCCAAGCGCGCGGAGCGCGAGACCGTTTCGCGCATGCGCTCCAAGCCGGTCGACAGGAACTGAGCTCGAACAACCCGCCTACAGTGTGCCAAGCCGAAGCGCGTCACGCGCAATTTGCCAGGCCGTCTCCACATGCCGCCGGGCCGCGGCCTCCGCCGCTTCCGGCTTGCGTAAGCGGATGGCGTCCATGATGGCGTTCATTTCGGCGATCGCCGGCTCGCGGCGGTTCGGCGACGTGATCGTCATCGAACGCAGTTGGTTGATGCGGACATTGAGGCCGGTGACGATCTCCCAGGCGATGCGCTTGTCGGCGGCTTCGAACAGCACCTCGTAAAACCTCGCCGTTGCCCGCATCACCTCGGCCGGCACGCCCGACGCCCAGGCTTCAAACAGCTTTGCCAACGCTGCATCGAGCAAGGCGATCTGGCCGTCGGTGGCCGAGGTGGCGCAAGCTTTCGCCGCTATGCCTTCCAGCAGCGCGCGCAACTCGTAGATCTCGTCGGTCCGGCCGAGATCGGGCTTGGCCACCGCCGGCCCGTGCCCAGGTATCATCTGCACCAGGCCTTCGGCCTCCAGCTGCCGCAGCACCTCGCGCACAACCGAACGGCTGACCCCGAGCTGGTCGCAAAGCGGCCGCTCGACTAGCCTTTCGCCGGGCTGGAAATGGAAATCCATGATCGCCTCGCGCATGCGCTCCAGCGCCAGCGTCCGCAGCGTCTTGGCGGAGCGGTCAATCCGAAGCGTGTCGTCAGCCATTTCTTCTCACCTGTTAGCCTCTCAACAAAAACAGATTCCATGCCCGGTTGACAAGGTACGTGACACTCCATAGCATGGTATACCATAAGACGATACAGAAATGAGGGCGCCGTGTCGCGCCGTTTCGTCCGAGGAATTCAATGCAGCCGGCCATTCGCAAGATCGTGACCTACACCGAAAACACGCTGATCGAAGGCGGCAAGTCAGCCCCGCGGCCGTTGCGCCTGATCGGCGTCGCCGCCGTCTTGACCAACCCGTGGGCCGGCCGCGGTTTCACCGAGGATCTCTCTCCGGAGATCCGCGCCTTCGCACCGGTGCTCGGCGAAACGCTGACCAATGAGATTATCGGTGTCGCGGGTTCAGGCGAAGCGATCGAAGGCTACGGCAAGGCCGCCATCTGCGGCACGTCGGGCGAAGTCGAGCATGCCTCGGCGCTGATCCACACGCTGCATTTCGGCAACCACTATCGTCGCGCCGTCGGCGCCAAGACCTACCTCGCCTTCACCAACCTGCGCGGCGGGCCGAACACGCCGATCATGATCCCGCTGATGGATAAGAACGACGAAGGCCGCCGTTCCCATTATCTGACCGTGCATTTCCAGATCGGCGATGCGCCGGCGCCGGACGAACTGGTGGTGGCGCTCGGCGCCTCCATCGGCGGCCGCCCGCACCACCGCATCGGCGACCGCTACCAGGACCTGAAGGAGCTGGGGGATCTGCATGGCTGACGCCGCGACGATCCACAGCAAAGCGCCCGACGACACCGGCTTCATCCGGGTCGGTTCCGGCGCTCCGGTCCTGCTGATCCACGGCGTCGGCATGAATGCCGCGATCTGGCATCCGCAGATCGCCGCGATGCAGAATCGCTTCGACGTCATCGCCATCGACATGCTTGGCCATGGCGCCTCGCCCCTGCCCCCGGAGAACGCCGGCCTGTCCGACTTCGCCGATCAGGCGATTCGCCTGCTCGACCACCTTGGCCTGGACCGCGTCGCTGTCGTCGGCCACTCAATGGGCGCGCTGGTCGCACAGGAGTTGGCGCTCCGCGCTCCGTCACGCGTCGGGTCGCTCGTCTGCCTCAACGCCGTCTTCCGCCGCCCGCCCGAACTCGCGCAGGCGGTGCGCGAACGAGCGGCAGCGCTTGGCGGCCCCTGCGATCCGTCGGCCATTGCCGCGACCATCGCCCGCTGGTTCGGCAGTCCGATCCCGCCTGCTCTGGCTGACGCGGCCGCGACGGCCCGCATAGCGCTCGAAAGCGTCGATGCGCAAGGCTATGCCCGCACCTATCGTCTCTTTGCCAGCGCCGATACCGCGCACGCCGATCGGCTGGCCGATCTCACCGTGCCGGCGCTGTTCATGACCGGGTCGGAAGATCGCAACTCCACCCCGGCCATGTCGGCGGCGATGGCACGGCTTGCGCCGGCCGGACAATGCCTGGTGCTGAACGGCGAAAAGCACATGATGACAATCGCTTCGCCGCAAAAAGTGACTCAGCGCATCATGGCCTTTCTCGACCAGACGGCGGCTGCTCCCGCAAGCGTCGAGGTCGATCCCGCATTCGACGCCCCCGCATTCGACGCCATGGAGTTCAGACGCGCGCTGGGCTCCTTCCTGACCGGCGTCACCATCGTCACCACGATCGACGAAGCCGGCGACCCGCGCGGCTTCACGGCCAACTCTTTCACTTCGGTCTCGCTCGATCCGCCGCTGGTGCTGGTCTGCATCGCCAAGAAGGCGCTGGGGCATCAGGCCTTCTCGACCTCCAGAGGCTTTGCCATCAATATTCTGGCCGAAGCCCAGAAGGCGGCTTCCGGTATCTTCGCCTCGAAGGCCGCGGACAAGTTCGCCTCCGTCGCTTGGCAGCCCGGACAAAGCGGCAATCCATTGATCGAAGGATCGGTGGCGGTGTTCGATTGCGGCATGGAGCAACTGGTCGATGCCGGCGACCATTCGATCCTCATCGGCCGCGTCCGCGATTTCAGCCACAATGGCACGCAGCCCTTGGGCTACTGTAGGGGCGCCTATGTCACGCCTGGGCTGAGCCAGGAGGCGCTTGCGGCGGCCGCTCCGCCCGGAACCGAGGTCGGCGCCATACTCGAGAAAGAAGGCCGCGTGCTCTTCTTCGAGACCGCGGAGGGTGCCTGCCAACTGCCGGCCGGACATGGGCTGGGCGCCGCGAACGACCCCCGCAGCCTCAAGGGGCGGCTTGCCGCCAGCGCGATCGATGCCGAGCTCGGTTTCCTCTACGCAGTGTGGGACGACGCGACGGACGCCTCGCGCACGCATGTCTATTATCGTGGGACGGTGGCTGCACCCGTCTCCGGCGACGGGCAGATCCGCTTTGTCGAGATCGAACGGATCACCGAATTGAAGGTCGCCGACCCGGCTGTCCGCTCGATGCTCGCCCGCTACGCGCGCGAGCGTGCCGAGGACACTTTCGGCGTCTATGTCGGCAGCGAGGTCGAAGGCGAGGTCCGGCCGCTCGCCAAGCCGGCGCTATCGGCGCCAATCCATTCCGGCCCAATCCATTCCGGCCAGCGGTGAGACCGATGAAATTTTCGCTTTTCGTCCATATGGAGCGCTCGGATCTGGCCAAGCCGCATTCCGAATTGCTGACGGAACTGGAAGAACTCGTCCTGCTGGCGGAAGCGGCAGGTTTCGAGGCGGCCTGGATCGGCGAGCATCACGGGATGGAATTCACCATCTCGCCGAACCCGTTCATCAACATCGCCTATCTCGCTGCAAAGACGAAAACGATCCGCCTCGGCACCGGCACGATCATCGCGCCATTCTGGCACCCGATCAAACTCGCCGGCGAAGCCGCGATGGCCGACGTCATCACCGGCGGCAGGCTGGACATAGGCATCGCGCGCGGCGCCTACAGCTATGAATATCAGCGCGTCTTCCCGGGGTTGGACGCCTGGGGCGCCGGCCAGCGCATGCGCGAGATGATCCCGGCGATCCGCGGCCTTTGGGACGGAGACTACGAGCATTCCGGCGAGTTCTGGCAGTTTCCTCCGACCACATCCTCTCCCAAGCCGTTGCAGAAACCCTATCCGCCGATCTGGGTGGCGGCCCGCGACCCGAACTCGCATGACTTCGCCGTTGCAAACAAATGCCAGGTCCAGGTGACGCCGCTCGCCTCGGGCGACGGCGAGGTCGCGAACCTGATGGAGCGCTTCAACGCCGCTTGCCAGGCGCATCCAGACATTGCGCGGCCGGAAATCATGCTGCTGATGCACACCTTCGTCGCCGAGGACGCCGCCGAGGCCGATCGCCTGACCCAGGATCTCTCGCAATTCTACTGCCAGTTCGGCGCCTGGTTCCAGAACAAGAAACCCGTTCGCCAAGGTGTTCTGGAGCCGCTGACCGAGGACGAGATCGCGGCCATGCCGCAATACGCACCCGACAAGATCCGGCAGAACCTCGTCATCGGCGAGGCCGACGAGGTGATCGCCAGGCTGAAGGTCTACGAGGCGCAGGGCTACGACCAGTATTCGATCTGGATCGACAGCGGCCTTTCGCACGAGCGCAAGAAGAAATCGCTACAGCTTTTCATCGACCAGGTGATGCCCGCCTTTCAAGGATCCGAGGCGAGGTCGCGATGAGCAGCAACGTCTTCAGGAACTACATAGACGGCCAGTTCGCCGAGCCTTCCTCCACCTTCGACAGCATCGACCCATCGACGGGCCTGCCATGGGCGAAGATGCCGGCCGCGACCATCGCCGATGTCGATCGCGCGGTTGACGCCGCGCACCGAGCGCTGCGCTCCGCTCCGTGGTCGGCGATGACCGCGACTGCGCGTGGAAAACTGCTGGTCAGGCTCGGCGATCTCGTCGCCGCCAATGCCGGGCGGCTGGCCGAGCTGGAGACGCGCGACACCGGCAAGATCATCCGCGAGACCCGCGCCCAGATCGCCTATGTCGGCGACTATTACCGCTATTATGGCGGGCTGGCCGACAAGCACGAAGGCGCCTTCATCCCGATCGACAAGGCCGACATGGAAGTGACGGTCCGGCCCGAGCCGATCGGTGTCGTCGCTGCCGTCGTGCCGTGGAACTCGCAGCTCTTCCTGTCGGCGGTCAAGCTCGGCCCGGCGCTGGCCGCCGGCTGCACCGTCGTTCTCAAGGCCTCCGAGGATGGCCCGGCGCCTTTGCTCGCCTTCGCCGAGCTCGTCCATGAAGCCGGCTTCCCGGCCGGCAGCGTCAACATCATCACCGGCTTCGGCCATGATTGCGGGCATCGCCTGACCAGCCATCCGCTCATCGCGCGCGTCGCCTTCACCGGCGGCCCTTCGACCGCGCGGCGGATCGTCGCCAACACGGCGGAGAACCTCGCCTACACGACGCTCGAGCTCGGCGGCAAGAGCCCGGTCGTCGTCTTCGCCGACGCCGATCTCGACAGCGCCGCCAACGCCGTCGTTGCCGGTATCTTCGCGGCGACCGGCCAGAGCTGCGTCGCCGGCTCACGGCTTTTGGTCGAACGTTCGGTAAAGGACGATTTCCTCGCGCGACTGAAACGCAAGGCCGAGACCATCGCCATCGGCGATCCGCAGGATCCGGCCACGGAGATGGGTCCCCTAGCCACCGCACGCCAGCGCGAACGGATCGAAGCGATCGTCGCGCAAAGCGTGGCGGCAGGCGGCGTGCTGATCACCGGCGGCGCGCGGCCAAGGGACAAGGCTGACGGATTCTACTACGCGCCGACGATCATCGAGGCGGCGGATCAGGCTCTCGCCTGCGTGCGTGAAGAACTGTTCGGCCCGGTTCTCAGCGCGATTGCTTTCGACAGCGAGGCGCAAGCACTGGCGCTTGCCAACGACACGCCCTTCGGGCTCGCTTCCGGCATCTTCACCAGCAATCTCGCCAAGGCGCATCGCATGGCGCGCGGCATCCATGCCGGCGTCGTCTGGGTCAACACTTACCGCGCCGTCTCGCCGCTTGTTCCGTTCGGCGGCTACGGCCTCTCCGGTCTCGGTCGCGAAGGCGGCCTCGACGCCATCCGCGACTACACGCGTTCGAAATCGGTGTGGATCCGAACCTCGGACGACCCGATTCCCGATCCCTTCGTCATGCGCTGAGGCGGCATGGCGGCGGTGCACTGAAGAACAAGAAACGGAACACACCAATAGAGGAGAACGACATGAAACTGATTTTCGCCGGCATCCTTGCCGGGCTTATGGCGACCACTGCCGCGAAGGCCGACGAAATGGTGTTCACCAGCTGGGGTGGAACGACGCAGGAAGCCCAGACCAAGTCCTGGGCTGAACCCTTCACCGCATCGTCGGGCATCAAGGTGCTGCAGGACGGACCGACCGACTACGGCAAGCTGAAGGCCATGGTCGACGCCAAGAACGTCACCTGGGACGTCGTCGACGTCGAGATGGACTTCGCCATCAAGGCCGCCAAGGACGGCCTGCTCGAGCCGATCGACTTCGCCGCCGTGCCGAAGGCCGATCTCGACCCGCGCTTCAGCAACGAGAACGCCGTCGGCAGCTTCTACTATTCCTTCGTTCTCGCCTGGAACAAGGGCTCTGTCACCGGCGAGCCGGCGAGTTGGGCCGACATGTTCGACACCAAGAAATTCCCCGGCAAGCGCACCTTCTACAAATGGTCGGCACCCGGCGTCATCGAGATCGCGCTGCTCGCCGACGGCGTGCCGGCCGACAAGCTTTATCCGCTCGATCTCGACCGCGCTTTCAAGAAGCTCGACACCATCAAGTCTGACATCGTCTGGTGGGGCGGCGGCGCCGAATCGCAGCAGCTGATCGCCTCCGGCGAGGCCGCCTTCGGCCAGCTTTGGAACGGCCGCGTCTTCGCGCTGGAAAAGGACGGCGCCGATGTCGGCGTCTCCTGGAACCAGAACCTCACCGCCGCCGACGTTCTCGTCGTCCCGAAGGGCGCCAAGAACAAGGACGGCGCGATGAAATTCCTCGCCGCCGCCACCAGCCCGACCGGCCAGGCCAAATTCGCCGAGGCGAGCGGCTACGCGCCGATCAACACCAAGGCTAAGGCTGAAATGCCCGCCGACGTGGTCAAGGGTCTGCCCGACGCCCATGTCGACGGTCAGATAAACCTCGACATGAACTACTGGGCCGAGCATCGCGACGAGATCGCCACGCGCTGGTACGCCTGGCAGGCGAAGTGACGCCCGTCTTTTCATGACAAGGTTCGGGATGGCGCTGGCCGTCCCGAACCGCAATCCGGGATACCGTCATGTCGGTGGAAGCACAGCAAGGGATCGCAACCCCGCGCATACCGGCAGGCCTTGGCGGCTTGCTCCCGGCGCTGATCCTGATTGGGCTTTTCTTCGTCGTACCGGTGCTGGCGCTGTTGCTGCGCAGCGTCACCGACCCTGTCCCCGGGTTGCAGAATTATGCGGCTCTTCTCGGTGACGGCACTTACGCGCGGGTGTTCTTCAACACCTTCCTGGTCGCCTTCGTCGTCACCATCGTCACCGTCCTCGTCGCGTTCCCGGTCGCCTGGATGCTGGCGATCATGCCGCCGGCCCTCGCCTCGATCCTCTTCGGCATCATCATCCTGTCGATGTGGACGAACCTCTTGACCCGGACTTACGCCTGGATGGTGCTCTTGCAGCGCACCGGCGTCATCAATCGAGGGCTGATGGCCGCCGGCATCATCGACCAGCCGCTGCCGCTCATCAACAATCTCACCGGCGTCGCCATCGGCATGGTCTACATCATGCTGCCCTTCATGATCCTGCCGCTGGTCGGCACCTTGCGCGCGATCGACCCGATGACGCTGCGCGCCGCCGCCCTTTGCGGCGCAAGCCCGCTTGCCGCCTTCCGCCGCATCCTCTTGCCGCTGTCGCTTCCAGGCATCGCTGCCGGCGGCCTGATGGTCTTCGTCATGTCGCTCGGTTATTTCGTCACGCCGGCGCTGCTCGGCGGCACGTCGAACATGATGCTCGCCGAGATGATCGCGCAGATGATCCAGTCGCTGCTCAACTGGGGGCTGGGCAGCGCTGCCGCCTTCATCCTGCTCGTCGTCACCATGGCGCTCTATGCGCTGCAACTGCGTCTTGTCGGCTCCAAGCGCGCGCCAGGAGGCGCCTGAGATGCTGCTCGACTATGACCGCCTCGGCTGGCTGAAGGTCGCTCTGCTCGCTTTCACAGCTTTAGTCGCGGCGTTCCTACTGCTGCCCGTAGTCTTCATCGTGCTGCTCTCTTTCGGCTCGTCACGCTGGCTGGCCTTCCCGCCGCCCGGCTGGACGCTCAAATGGTATCAGGAGCTGTTTTCCGATCCGTCCTGGATCGAAGCCGCGCTCACCAGCGCCCGCATCGCCACGATGACGGCCATCCTCGCCGTGACCATCGGCCTGCTCGCCTCCTTTGCGCTGGTTCGCGGCCAGTTCCGCGGCCGCGAGATCCTGCGCGGGCTGCTTTTGACGCCGATGGTGCTGCCGGTCGTTGTCTTCGCCATCGCCGTCTACGCCTTCTTCCTGCGGCTTGGCCTGGGCGGCACGACAGTCGGCTTCGTCATCGCCCACACCGTGCTTGCGCTGCCCTTCGCCATCATCCCGATCGCCACCGCGCTCGAAGGTTTCGACAAGTCGATCGAGGACGCGGCAATCGTCTGCGGCGCCAGCCCGCTGCAGGCGAAGCTCAGGATCACCCTGCCATCGATCCGCATCGGCATCTTCTCCGCTGCTATCTTTTCCTTCCTGGCCTCCTGGGACGAAGTGGTCGTGGCGATCTTCATGGCCAGCCCCACCTTGCAGACCTTGCCGGTCAAGATCTGGGGCAGCCTTCGATCCGACCTCACCCCTGTCATCGCCGCCGCCTCCAGCCTGCTGGTTGCGCTCACGCTGGCCCTGATGATCGTGACGGCACTCTTGCGCCGAAAGCTGCAGACATGACCCAACCTTTTCTGTCGATCCGCAAATTGCGCAAGGCATTTGGTGCCTTCACCGCCGTTCATGATGTGACGCTGGACATTCCCAAGGGCCAATTCCTGACCTTCCTCGGGCCGTCGGGTTCGGGCAAATCGACGACGCTCTATGCCATCGCCGGCTTCCAGGATCCGACCTCCGGCGACGTGCTGCTGGAGGCCAAGTCGCTGCTGTCGGTGCCCTCGCACAAGCGCAACATCGGCATGGTCTTCCAGCGCTACACGTTGTTCCCGCATCTGAGCGTCGCCGAGAACGTCGCCTTCCCGCTCCGCGTCCGCCGCCGACCGGAGGCCGAGGTCAAGCGCAAGGTCGCCGACATGCTCTCGCTGGTGCGCCTCGAAAGCTTCGCCGATCGGCTGCCCACGGCGCTCTCAGGCGGTCAGCAGCAGCGCGTCGCGCTCGCCCGCGCGCTGGCCTATGACCCACCCATCCTTTTGATGGACGAGCCGCTCTCGGCGCTCGACAAGAAATTGCGCGAGGAGATCCAGGCCGAGATCCGCCGCATCCATCGCGAGACGGGCGTCACCATCCTCTATGTCACGCATGACCAGGAAGAAGCGCTGCACCTCTCGGACCGCATCGCGCTCTTCCGCGATGGCCGCATCGAGCAGATCGGCACCGGCGAGGATCTTTACCTCAGGCCCGCCACCGACTTCGTCGCCGGCTTCATCGGCAACTCGAACTTCCTCGCCGCCGAGCATCTGGAAACCGCGGGCGGCGCCTCCACCGTTCGCCTCGCCGACGGCTCCCTCATCTGCGGCATAAACTCCAATGGCAGCTTCGAGCGGGGGCAGAAGACCAGGTTGATGGTCAGGCCGGAAGCATTTCGCATGGAGCGCTCGCCGAACAATGCGGAGCTTTCCGTCGAGATCGTCGATGTCGCCTTCTACGGCGAGCGCCGGCGCATCGTCGCGCGCACAAGCGTCGGACAGGAAATCGACATCAGGCCGACGTCTTCGGCAGCGGCAACGCATGATGCCTCGCCCGGCCGGCGCCAGGTGTTCTTCGATCCCGGCGGCGCCTTTCTGTTTCCTGCTTAACGGCTGCTAGAGCAATTCCAGGAAAAGTGTGCGCGGTTAAGCTCGGCGCCTTAGCCGTAGCCTTCCGTTCGGGATTGCGTCAGAACAAAGAGATAGAGCGGTTCGCCGTTTCCGTGAAACGGTGAAACGCTCTAAGCGACGAGATCGCTGCTGGGCGCTTGCGTGACCGGCTCCCCGAAATTGGCCTCGAGCCAGGCAATGGCGCTCGCGACATCTTCGATGGCGAAGCGCGCGGTGGTCTCACCCTGCGGCTTCACGCGGATCGAAATTCCTCCTGCGGCATTGACCGTGTCGAAGCCGTTCTCGTCGGACGTATCGTCGCCGAGGAATACCGGGCGCCTGCCGGTGAAAGGATCGGTCTGCATGAAACGCCGGATCGCGGCCCCTTTGGCCGCTTCCAGCGGCATAAGCTCGACGCCGGCATTGCCGGCAATTACCCGGTAGCCCTTCGGCAGGCGCCCAAGCGCTGCCTCGACCAGTTCCGTTGCACGCGTGAGAAGCTGCGGTGCGGCTCTCGTATGGATGGCGAGCACCGGGCCCTTGCGCTCCACGTAGACGGCCTTGCTTGCCAGCTCCAATTCGATCTCGTCGGCGAGTGCCGCCATGTCCGCCGGCGCGTCGGCGGCCTCGATCCGTCCATCTGGCGCAAGCCTGTGCTCCAGCCCGTAGAGGCCGGCGATCCGAAGCTTTAAGGGATCGAACAGATGGTCCACAGCCGCGATGGAACGGCCGGTGATGAAGGCGAGCGCTCCGTCCAGCCGCCGCTCGATCGTCTCCAGCAATTGCCGCAACTCGTCGCTGACCGACACGCTGTCCGGATGCGCCGCGTGCTCCAGCAAGGTCCCGTCTATGTCGAGGAAAAGGGCCCACCGGCCTTCGGGAAGCGGCGGGGTAAGGTCTGCCTGAATGTTCATCGGAATCCGACTGCTTGTTTGCGTTCGAAGATGGAAACGACATTGTCGCCAGTGGGACCGGTCGGCCGGTCGTATAAAGCCGTGACCCGGTCGAGGTCGCTTCGCTTTCTCAGCCGCGCCGCGTCAAGCAGCATGCTGCCGGCCCATCGGTAGACATTGTTGTCGCGCACGATCTCGCGCATGCGCCGCATTCGCTCGTGCTGCTCGTCCGGCCCCATGGTCAGCGCCTGCAGCATGGCCTCGCTCATCATCGCCGCGTCATAAGGATTGACGATGAGCGCCTCCAGCAATTCGCGCGAGGCGCCGGCGAAGGTGCTGAGCAGCAGCACGCCTTGCTCGTCGTCGCGCGACGCCACGAACTCCTTGGCGACCAGGTTCATGCCGTCGTGCAAGCTCGTGACCATGCAGATGTCGGCCGCGCGATAAATCTCGTAGACGCCTTTCTGAGCGTGATGTTCCGGCACCAGCACGACAGGTTGGTATGTCTCGTTGCCGTAGCGCTCGTTCAGCTCGTCGGCATAGCGCAGACATTCCTCGTGCAGGTGCTTGTAAGCCGGTAGCGTGCCGCGGCTGGGTGCGGCGATCTGGAGAAACACCACCTTTCCGATCGTTTCGGGATGGCGAATGAAAAGCTCCTCCAGCGCATGAAAGCGGTCGAGGATGCCCTTGGTGTAATCGAGGCGCTCGACGCCGACGCATAGTTTGGCATCGGCTGGAATGTCGAACCGTTTGCGGATCCGCGCGCGGCACTCCTCGACGCTGGGCAACGCTTTGAGCAGTTCGACCGGCCACTCGATCGAGATCGGGTAGGAATGCACCAGCGTCACCTGTCCGCCATAGGAGACGGCCGCGTCCGCTCGCTCGATCCGGCTTTCCATGAAGCGGTCGACGCTCTCGGTGAAGTTATTGGCATGGAACTGCGTGTGGAAGCCCATGATCGAGCTGCCGAGCAGGCCGTCGAGGATGCGCTCGCGCCACGGGCAGATGCTGAACACTTCCGAGTTCGGCCACGGGATGTGCCAGAAAGTGATGACGATCGCCTCCGGCAGCCGCTCGCGGATCATGCGCGGCAGAAGCGCGAAGTGATAGTCCTGGACGAGCACGATCGGCCGCTCGTTGCGCGCCTCGGCGACAACAGTCTCGGCGAATTTGCGGTTGACGGCTTCATAGGCCTCCCAGTCCGACTCACGGAAGATCGGGCGCGTGAAAGCGATATGGCAAAGCGGCCACAAGCCCTCATTGGCGAAACCAAGATAGTAGCCTTGATATTCATCCTCGCTCAGCCAGACACGGCGCAGCGTATAGGACGGATTATCGGGCGGCACTTGCACGCGGTCGTTCCCGTCGACCACCGTGCGGTCGGCGCTGCCGCCGCCATAAGCGATCCAGGTGCCGGCGCAGGCACGCGTGATCGGCTCCAGCGCCGAGACCAGCCCGCTCGCCGGCACGACAAGCTCGACGCCGCCGTCCTTGGTCTCATTGTGGATATAAGGTTCACGATTGGACACTACGATCACCTGCGCATCGGGCAGTTCGTCGGCGAGAATCTTGCGCAACGTGTCCGGCGACCATGTGACCAGAGCCGCGTCGACGGACTGCCCGTTCTTTTCGAATTCGCGCAGCACCTTTCGCGCGGCTTCGGCCGCGAAGTCTTCGCCCGAGCCCGGCGAGGCCGTGGCCGTCGGGTGATTGCGACGATGCCGGAATATCGAAATGAAGAACGCGAGAGCGGAAAGCCCAAGGCTTGCGAGAATAAGGACCAAAAAGAGGTCGACGCCAAATTGTGTCATCGAGATGCCAGGTTGCCTCCGGCCTGTCCGCGCTTTGTTTTCGTTCTTGCCGGCTGCGGACCGGTGGACCGGTTCAGGGTGTGCAACGCACAAGCCGGCCATGGGTTCCGACATTTTTCGATTGTTGAACGCGGACTTGCGAAACTCTGCTCACAAACAATTCCAGGAAAAGCGTGTCACGGTTTTCCGCCGGGAATTGTTTCAAAGCACCTAAGTGCGAACGATGAGCGGCACTTGGCCCTCGTACCGGTCGGCCAGGAAGGCCACGACGCGATCGCCGACCCGCTGGAAGGTGAGATCGACCGCTTTGTCGCCGACGGAAAGATGGCGGAGCGTGAGCGTGTCGATGCCGATCGGCAGCCTTGGGCGCGTGACATGCAGCTCACCTTCCCAGCCGTCGATCTCCAAGCCCAGGCACGCCTGCATCAGCATGAAGGTGGAGCCTGCCGACCAGGCCTGCGGCAGGCAGGCGACCGGATAGGCGATCGGCGCCTCGCCGGGCGCCCGGGTGAAGCCGCAGAACAGTTCCGGCAGCCGCATGTTGAAGTGCACGGCCGACTCGAACGTGCCGCTCATGAGCCGCACCACGCTGTCGCGTTCGCCGTAACGCGCGAGGCCCACGCCGCAAAGCGCCGTATCATGCGGCCAGATCGACCCGTTGTGGTAGGACATCGGGTTGAAGAAGATCGCGTCGTCGGCCAGAGTCCGCAACCCCCAGCCGGAGTGAAAGGACGCCGACAGCAGCTGGTCGGCGATCAGCTTTGCCCGCCCGGGCTCGGGCAGGCCGACATAAAGGAGATGGCCGGCATTGGACGTGCGCACTCTGCAAGGCTCACCCTCGCCGTCGATGGCGATGGCGTAGAAGCCGAGATCGTCCATCCAGAAATCACGCTCGACCGCGATCCGCATTTCTTCGGCACGGCCTTCCCAGTGCTCTGCGTCCGCGAATTCGCCGCGGCGGCGCGCGAGTGCCGCCAGGCCTCGGAAGGCGGCAAAGACATAGCCCTGCACCTCGACCAGCGCGATCGGCCCCTTGGGAATGCGCCCGTCGGCGTGGAAGACGGAGTCGAAGCTGTCCTTCCAACCCTGATTGGCGAGACCGGACTCGGCGGCGCGCTGGTAGGTGACGAAACCGGTGGCGCGGCTCGCCTCCTCCGTCCATTCGGCGGCCGCCTTGAGCGAGGGCCACAATTTGTCGATGAAGGCCATGTCGCCGGTGCGTTCGGCATAGGCCGAGGCGAGATGGATGTAGAGCGGCGTGGTGTCGACACCGCCGTAATAGCGGCCGAAGGGAAGCTCGCGCAGCGCCGCCATCTCACCCTTGCGCGTTTCATGCATGATCTTGCCGGGTTGGGAATCACTGAAAGGCGAGGTCTCGGTCGCCTGGTGCTCGGCAAGAAAAGCCAGCACGCCGCGTGCCAGTCCGGGATTGAGCCAAAGCATCTGCAGGCTCGAAATCACGCCGTCGCGGCCGAACGCCGTCGAAAACCATGGGATGCCGGCATAGGGATAAGGCCCGGTCGAAAGCTCCGTGGTGAGCAACGCCACGTCGGCGCGGGCGCGCTCGACCCAATCGTTGAAGACGCGCCCAGAGCTGTGCACGGTGGCGCCGTGCCTGCGTTTGGCGCGCATGCCGAAACGGGCCCGTGCCGCCGCGGCGCGGAAGCGGTCGCGGTCGGGCGTGTCGGCGACTTCGGGGCCTACTTCGACATAGAGCATCTTTTGACTGCGCTTGGTCACCGCGATGAGGAAATCGGCGCGATTGTCGCTCAACTGGTCGGGCGCTTGCGAAAAGGAAATTGCGGAAAGCCGCGGCAAACCATCCAGGCCATCATAGCCGAGCAGCACCGAGGTCTTGTCGGTCTTGGCGACATGCGTCGTGCCGCGCTTCACCCGGGTCGAGCCGCGCACCTCGAACATGTCGCGAAAGTCGGCGGCGAAATGCAGCGAGACGGTGATGGTCGAGTGCTCGCGGCTGTAGTTGGAAAGCGTGATGCGCTCGAACAGCCTGTCCTGCCAGATCAGTCTCGCCCGTTCGATATGGATTGCGCCCTGCGGGATATCGCGGCCGCCGGCGCTTTGGATCGGCAGGTTGGTCAGGTTGGACGTGAACAGCACATTGTCCTGGCTGAGCGATGCGCCGAGAAGCGACATCTGCCTGCCGCCGATGGTCAGCCGGAATTCGGAAAGCACGCGCGTATCATCACGGAAGAACCCGTCGCCCGAGCCCCTGATGTCGCCATAGGCATCGGCGACGGCGAAGCACTCGCCCTGCTTGAGGGCAAAAAGCCGGTGCGGTTCCCGCGGCGCCGTTTCGTCGAGCGAGGAAAGGGCCACGGCAGGATCGAGCTTGCGCTCGTCGAGCTCCATCATTCGTCACCTCTTCGTTTGCCCCGCCCAAGGGCGCCAAGGTCAAGAGGCTTTAGCCTCCGGAATGCCGGTCAGGCGCATATAGGCAGCAAGGTAGTCGCTTGCCATTCTTGTCGCCGAGAACCTTGTCTCGAACACCGCCCTCACCTGCCGCCGGTCGAGATCGAGAAGCGCGGGCATCGAAGCGACCGCATCCTCCACATTATCCACGACGAAGCCGGTGACGCCATTGTCGACGATCTCCGGCAGGGCGCCGCGGTTCCAGGCGATCACCGGCGTGCCGCAGGCCATGGCCTCGATCGCGACAAGGCCGAACGGCTCGGGCCAGTCGATGGGGAACAGCAGGCCTGCCGCATTACCGAGAAACTGAGCCTTCTCGTCTTCCGTGATTTCGCCGACATAGTCGATGCGGTCGCCATCGATGAGCGCCTCGATGTTGTCGCGAAAATAGGCGCGGTCGTCGTCGCCGATCTTGGCCGCCAGCTTCAGCTTCAACCCGCACCGTCGCGCGATCTCGATGGCGCGGTCCGGCCGCTTGTCGCGCGACAGGCGTCCGAGGAATGCGAGATACGGTTCTTTTGCCCGTGGTTCGTAGGTCGGCGGGTAGGCATCGAGCGGCAGTCCGTGATGGATCGTGGCGAGCCAGTTCGCGTCCGGCAAACCCCGCTTCTGGCTGTGTGAAATCGAGATCATCGGGAAACGCGGAAAGCGTTTGTAGGCCGGCGCCAGGTCGACATAGTCGAGCCGCCCATGTGGCGTCGTCACCGTCCGCCCCGCGATGTGCTCGAAGAACGGAAAATGCAGGAAGTGGCTGAGATGGAAATGGATGACGTCGAACTCGCCCGCACGCTCGCGCACATCGGCGAGCATGGCCAGGTGCGCGGCGATCTCGGATTTCTTCGGCCGCGGGTCGAGGCGTATCGCCTGGTCGCGCCCGGGCACCAGCCGCGCCGACGTCTCACTGTCGCCGCTCGCGAACAGCGTTACCTCGTGGCCGAGATCGACGAGCGCATCGGTGATGTAGAAGACGATCCTCTCCGTACCGCCATAAAGTTTCGGCGGCACGGATTCATAAAGCGGCGCGACATGGGCTATGCGCATCGGGTCCCTCGGCTGTTGACGCGAAGCAAAATGCGTCAGCCGCGAGATCGTTCCTGCCCAATTGGTCGCGACTCAAGCTGAGGCCTTGCGGCCGCGCCGCGCCAGGATGTTCGCGACCAGCAGAAGCAGTATGGACAGTGCCATCATCAAGGTTGCCGCGGCGGTGATTGCCGGGCTCAGTTTTTCCCGCAGGCCGATGAACATTTCGAGCGGCATGGTGCGCTGGCCGGCGCTGGCGAGGAACTGCACCACCACCACCTCGTCGAAGGAGGTAACGAAGGCGAAAGCGGCGCCCGAGAGCACGCCGGGCAGGATCAGCGGCAGCATGACGCGGAAGAACGATGTCAGCGGCCTGGCCCCTGAGATCGCGGCGGCGCGCATCAGATTGCGGTCGAAGCCGGTGAGGCTGGCACCCACCGTCACCACCACGAAGGGGCTGGCAAGCGCGGTATGCGCCAGGATGATGCCGGCATAGGTGCTGGCAAGGCCGACACGGGCGTAAAACAAATACGAGCCGACGGCGGTGATCACCACCGGCACGATCAGCGGCGACAAAAGCAGCGGCATGACGATGCGACGTCCGGGGAATCTCTCGTCGGAAAGCGCGATTGCCGTCAGCGTGCCGAGCGTCGTCGCGATCAGCGTCGTGCCGAGGGCGACGATCAGGCTGTTGCCGATCGCCGACTGCCAGCGTTGCGTGCCGAGCACCACCTCGTACCAGCGTGTCGATATCCCCTCCAGCGGGAAGATGAAGAAGGCGCCGCTGTTGAACGACAGCGGCACCGGGATGAGGATCGGCACCAGCAGGAACAGGATCACCAACCCGCACCATATCCACAGCAGCGTGATGCGGATGCGTTCGCCGGCGGTTGGGTAAGGAGAGAGCAGCATGGGCTACACCAGCTTCAGGCGGTCGAGACCGAGGATGCGGGCAAAGATGCCGAACAACGCCAGCGTGAAGACAAGCAGGATGAAGGAGAGCGCCGCCGCCATCTCCCAGTTCAGCTCGACATTGACGTAGTTGGCGATGAAGTTGCTGATCAGCTGATCGCTCGCCCCGCCAATCAGCGCCGGCGTTATGTAATAGCCGAGGCACAGGATGAAGGTGAGCATGCATCCGGCCAGCACGCCAGCAAATACCTGTGGAATGTAGACGCGGCGGAACGCGGTGAAGGGCCTGGCGCCCAGTGAATAGGCGGCCTTCATCTGCGATGGCGGGATGGTGCGCATGACGCTGTAGATCGGCAGCAGCGTGAACGGCAGCTGGATATGCGTCATGGCGATGATCAGGCCGATGCGGCTGTACATTAGGTCGAGCCGATCGCTCGCAATGCCGATAAACAGCAGGAAGTCGTTGACCAGCCCGAACTTCTGCAAGAGCACCGTCCAGGCGGCGGTGCGCACCAGGATCGAGGTCCAGAACGGCAGGAGCACCGCGACGATCAGGATGGCCGCCAGGCCCTTCGGCACGTTGGCGATCAGATAGGCAAGCGGGAATCCGAGGATCAACGTTGCCAGCGTCACAGATGCCGCGACGAAGAAGGTGCGCAGGAACACCTGGATGAAGATCGCCTGCTCAGGCGGTACGCGTTCGATGCCGCCATCGGCGTTCCAGCGCAGGTCGAGCGCGCTGAGCAGATAAAACGACGTGAGGCTGCGGGTACCGTTCTGGATCGCCGGCCAAGTCGATGCTGCCGACCAGAACGGCACCGACTTCAGGGTATCGAGCGCGGCCTGGCCGTCGGCGCTTTCGAGCTTGCGCACCGTCTTCAGCACCTGGCTGCGCGCGCCCGGCAGGCGAGCGTTGAGGCTCTTTGCCAGCTCATAGGCCGTGCCTTTGGCCTGGGTGTCCTTGAGGTCCGCCGCCAGGGCGGCGAAGGCATCGTCGGCGGGCAGGCCCTGGCCGTTCCAGCCGGCTAGGGCCGCGGTCGTCTTGGGCAAAGCATCTGCGATGGTCGGGTCATAGACCGCGCGCGACAATAGCAGCACGATCGGAATGCCGAAGCTCAGCGCCAGAAGGACGAGCAGCGGCGCTGCCAGAAGCAGCGAGCGCATCCGGTCGCCGAATTCGGCGCGCCGGAGCGCCGCCGACACGGATTTGAGATCCGCATCGGCGGCTGACCGGTCGCGGGCCAGCGTCGGCCGGTCGAGTTCGCTGGGCTGGAGCGCCGACATTTCGCCTTCCTACTGAGCGAGCCAGGCGTTGAAGCGCTTGACGAGGTCCTCGCCATAGTCGCCCCAGAACTCGGTGTCGGCGACGAGATAAGCGCCGGCGAGATGATCGGGAGCGTTGGGCAGCTTCGGCAGCGCGTCCGGCGCGACGAACGACGCTGCGTCGGTGCGCACCGGCCCGTAGGTGATGTAACTGGCGAGCTTGGCGTTGTTCTCCGGCTTACTGATATAGGCGAGATATTTGTAGGCGAGCTCCGGATTGCGCGCGCCTTTCGGGATGGCGATCATGTCGTATTCGAGGATCTGGTTGTTCCAGACGATCTTGAACGGCTTGCCATCGGTGTCGATGGCGTTCTGGATGCGGCCGTTCCAGGCGGTGGTCATCACCACTTCCTTGGAGGCCAGAAGCTGCGCCGGCTGCGCGCCGGCATCCCACCAGACGATGTCCTTCTTGATCGTGTCGAGTTTCTTGAAGGCCCGGTCGACGCCTTCCGGCGTCGCCAGCACCTTGTAGACATCGGCGGGCGCCACGCCGTCGGCCATCAGCGCCCATTCGAGATTCTGCGCCGGGAACTTGCGCATGGCCCGCTTGCCCGGGAATTTGGTCGTGTCGAAGAGGTCGAGGACCGAGGTCGGCCCCTCCTTCAGCACCGTCGGGTCATAGGCGAGGATGTCGCCGTAAGCGTCTAGCCCGACACCACAATCGAGCGCCGAGCCCTGGATGAATTTGTCGCGGGGTGCGATCTTGGAATAGTCGAGCCGCTCGAGGATGCCGGCGTCGCAGCCCTGCAGCACGGTCGCTGTCTCGACCGTCACCAGGTCGATCGGCACGTTGCCGGTCTCGACCATGGCTTTCACCTTGCCGAGATCGCCCAGATACTCCTGTTCCAGGATCTTGGCGCCGGTTTCCTTCGCGAACGGCTCGAACCAGGCCTTGCGCTGCGCATCCTGCCAGGCGCCGCCGCTCGCCATGATCGACAGCTCGTCGGCAAAGGCGGCGCCGGCGATGGTCATGCAGGCCGTGGCGGCCGCGAGCGCGAATAGGCGTGTTCTCATCTGTGTCATGTCATTTTCCCCTGTTTTGGAATGGCGCCGCCTTTCCGGCATCGGCCGGAAAGGCACGGCAATCGTTGGGCGCGCAGGAGACCGTCACGGCCTCGCCGTTTGCCATCGTCGCTTCGGGGCCGACTTTGACGGTCAGCACCTGGTCGTTGGCGAGCCTGGCCAGAAGACGCAGGTGATCGCCGAGATAGATGCGCCCATCGACGGTTGCCGATAGCGCGTTGCCGCCAGCAGGCGCCGGCGAAAGAGACAGCCGCTCGGGTCGGATGGCGACATGGCAGCTACTGCCTTGCGTGACGCCAACAGCGAGCGCGGTGATCTCGCCGCCGCCGTTCAGCCGGACGCGGCATTGCTCGCCCGAGACGTGGTCGACCACGCCTTCCAGCGTGTTGTTCTCGCCGATGAAGCTCGCGACAAAAGAGCTTTGCGGTGTGTTGTAGAGATCGTCCGGCGAGCCGAGTTGAGCGATGCCGCCCTGGTTGAACACGGCGACGCGGTCCGACATCGTCAGCGCCTCGCTCTGGTCGTGCGTGACATAGACGATGGTGACGCCGAGCATGGTGTGGATCTGCTTGATCTCCAGCTGCATATGCTCGCGCAATTTCTTGTCGAGCGCCCCGAGCGGCTCGTCCATCAGCACCAGGCTCGGCTGGAAAACCAGTGCGCGGGCAAGCGCCACGCGCTGCTGCTGGCCGCCGGAAAGCTGGCTCGGCCGGCGGTCGCCGAACTGCCTTAACCGCACCATGTCGAGCGCGCGGCCGACGCGGGCTGCGATGTCGGCCTTGCTCACCTGGCGAACGGAGAGCGGGAAGCCGACATTCTCCTCGACCGTCATATGCGGGAACAGCGCATAGTTCTGGAACACCATGCCGATGTTGCGCTGGTAGGGTGGCAGGCGGTCGACCGGCTGGCCTTCGAGCGTGATCGTGCCATGCGTCGGCCGCTCGAAGCCGGCGAGCATGTTGAGCGTCGTCGTCTTGCCGGAGCCTGAAGGGCCGAGCAGCGTCAGGAATTCGCCGCGCGCGACGGTGAGGTTCATCCGCGTCACCGCGAAGGTCCGCCCGTCATAGGACTTCTCGACGTCGGCGAACTGGACGAATCCCGGACCGGCGCCGTTTGCGTGCGCGACGCTCGTCGGCGCAGCCAGCAAAGCGGCCTGGCCGAAGCTCATCGTCCGCTGCCCTGGCTGCCGCCGATCGATTCGCGATGTGGCTTGCGATCCATGCCTCGTCCTCCCCGGAACCAGCCTGCCACCAGGCAGGTCGTCCGACTTGTATGATCACACAATTAACCTGAAATCGACCATAGATGCGGACAACTTTGTCCGTCAAGGGAGTTTTCGCAAAGTTGTGTGATTATTTTAATCGGCTATCTTGCGAATACATGTCAGACAAGCCCTATTGTACGGGGCAATGTCTTATGCTAGATGCCCCACAAGTGAGACGTCCGTCAGCCTTGGTTCGAATCCCGCATGCTTCAAGATCTTCGCCTCACGGAGGATGAAAGTCCGGTCTACCGCCGTCTTGCCGACGCGATCGCGGAACGCATCGCAGCCGGCACGCTCGCGGTCGGCGACCGGCTGCCGCCACAGCGCGAGATCGCGCGGGCGCTGGGCATCAACGTCACCACGGTAACGCGCGCGCTCTCGACCCTTCAGGAACAGGGCCTGCTCGAGGCGCGGCCCGGGCGCGGCACGACTGTCGCCGCCCGTGACGTCGTCGAGCGGCCCGGCTTTGTATCGGCGCCGAGCGACCAGAGCGGCATCATAGACCTTTCCGTGAACCGGCCGCCCACTTCCGCCTATCTCGATGCGGTCGCAGCGTTGCTGCCGCGACTTTCCAAGGACCGGCACTATGCCGCGCTGCAGGATTACCATCCGCCGGAAGGACCGCTCTGGGGACGCGCGCCGATAGCCGATTGGCTGAAAGCCGTCGCCGGCGATGGCGATCCGGGCCGCGTCGTCCTCGCCGCCGGCGCCCAGCATGGCCTCGACTGCGTTCTGGGCGCTGTCACCCGGCAAGGCGAGGTGATACTTGCCGACGAGGTGACCTATCAGGGCATCAACGCACTGTGCCGGGTCCACGGACTCGATTTGCGCGGCGTCGCGATGGATCGCGGCGGCATGCGTCCGGACGCATTCGAGGCCGCTTGCGCGCAGCTTCGCCCGCGTGCCGTTTTTCTGGTGCCGACGCTGCACAATCCGACGACGATCACGCTGAGCGAGGAGCGCCGGCACGAATTGGCAGCGGTCGCCCGCCGCCACAACGTGCTGATTATCGAGGACGACGTCTACCGGCCGCTGGCCGACGACCCGCCGCCTTCCTTCGCCAGCCTCGAGCCTGAGTTGACGATCCATCTCGGCGCGCTGTCGAAATGCCTGGCGCCGGGCCTGCGCCTCGGCTTCGTCATCGCCCCGCGGCCGATCACCGGGCAGGTCGCGGCGGCGCTGCGCATCAACTGCTGGAGCATCAGCCCGCTGACGGCGCTTATTGGCGCGAGATTAATCGAGGAAGGTGCAGCCGGCCGCATCATCGACATCCAGAAACAGGAATTGCGCCAACGCCAGGCGATCCTGAGCGAGATCCTCGGCCGCTTCGACATCCAGGCGCATCCGACATCGACCCATGCCTGGCTGCGCCTGCCGGAACCCTGGCGCGGCGCCGGCTTTGCCCGCACCTGCCTGGAGCGCGGCGTCGCCGTGCTGCCGGGCGACGCCTTCGCGGTCGGCCGCGAGCCGGTCCAGCACGGCGTGCGCATCAATGTCGGCGCGGCGCGCTCGCTCGACGACTTGCGCTCGGCGCTCACCACGATGGCCGAACTGCTTGCCGCTGGTCATCTGCAATTGCCGGGCTTCGTCTAAGCTCATGACTTCCACAGCGGTGCCAAAATCGATCGAGATCGCCATCATCGGCGCCGGCGTCGTCGGTCTGGCAAGCGCCTTGCGCCTTGCTGGCGAGGGCCGCGAGGTCCTGCTCATCGACCCCAACGAGCCGGGCTCGGGCGCCTCGTTCGGCAATGCCGGCACGATCGCCGAATATGCCTGCATGCCGGTCGGAAATCCCGGCGTGTTGCGCGCTCTGCCGAAGCTGCTGCTTGATCCGGACAGCCCGTTCTCGCTGCGCTGGGCGGCACTTTTCCAGCTCGCGCCATGGCTGGTTCGCTTTGTCCGGCAGTCGCTGCCGGCGGCAACCCGCGCCAATGCGTTGGCGCTCGCCGGTCTGCTGGCCGAAGCACTGCCGGCCTGGGGAGAAATGGTGCAGGAGGCCGGGCTTCAGGATCTGATGCGCCGCAACGGCTGCCTCTATGTCTATCGCCGCGACAGCGATTTCGTCGCCTCCGCGGGCGGACGGGCCTTGCGGGCCGAGCTTGGCGTCCATCAGCAGGTTTTGACCGCCGAGCAGGTGGCCGCGCTGGAGCCGAGGCTGGCGGAGTTCGAGGCCAAAGGCCTCTATTTCCCGGACTCGATCAATGTCAATGATCCCAAGGCGGTGATGGCGCGGCTGGCGGCTGCCGCCACCGCGCGCGGTGTCCAATTCATGCGCGCGAGCGTGATCGGCCTCGCAGCGAGTGCCGGCGGCGTGCGGCTAAGCGGCCCGGACCTCGCCATCACGGCGAAAAAAGTGGTGATTGCGGCTGGCGCACGCTCGCGTGCGCTCGCCGCCCAGGCCGGCGACCGGATCCCGCTGGACACCGAGCGCGGCTACCATCTCGAGTTTCCGACGGCGGCACCTTTGCTCAACCGTCCGGTCTGTCCGGTCGATCTCGGTTTCTACATGACGCCGATGGAGGGCAGGCTGCGCGTTGCCGGCACCGTCGAGCTCGGCGGACTTAAAGCGCCGCCCAATCCGCGCCGGCTGGCGCTGCTCGATCGCGGCGTGCGGCAGTTCTTTCCCGATCTCGGCCCGCCATCATCGCAATGGCTGGGCTTCCGGCCGTCGCTGCCGGACTCACGCCCGGTCATCGGACCCTCGGCCAAATCGCAGGACGTGATCTATGCCTTCGGCCACGGCCATTTGGGGCTGACACTGGCCCCGGTGACAGCCCGCTGGGTCACCGGCTTCATCACTGGCCGAGGCGTGCCATCAGCCGCCGATTTTGCCGCGGCGCGTTTCGGCTGAGCCAAGGCGTCAAGCGACCGATATTTCCGACACATCCAAAATGCGGGCCGGTACACCGGCTGGCCCAAGCCTTTAGCTGGCTGTTCAGCGCCCGTATAATTAAATCAACTTGATTTTTTAAAGTGGCGTTATACGCTTGCCGTGACTGGGTAACTACCGCATGATCCTCAAGAAAGCCATCTCCGGCACAAATCTCGAGCAGGCGAAATCGCACAACCGGCGTGTGGTGATCGAAGCGATCCGCACCAACGGCGCGCTGTCGCGGGCGGCAATCGCCAGGCTGACGGCGCTGTCGTCGCAGACCATCTCCAACATCGTCGAGGAATTGGAGATGGCCGGGCTGCTGCGCCCGGAAGCGACGCTGAAAGGCGCACGCGGCCAGCCGGCTGTCCCCTACTCGATCAATCCCGATGGCGGCTATTCGATCGGCCTGCAGCTCGACCACCAGCTTGCCGTCGGCGTCGTCACCGATCTCTCCGGCACCATGCGCGCCCGCATCGAAAGAAATGTCGACCGTCCGACACCCGCCGAAGCGATGCCGCTGCTCGCCGCGATCTCCGGCGACCTGATCGCCACATCCGGCCTCGACCGGACAAGGCTGCTCGGCATCGGCATGGCGATGCCCGGGCCTTTCGGCGTCGAAGGCATGACTTCGGTCGGCCCGACCGCGCTGCCCGGCTGGCATGACTTTCCCGTGGCCGCAGAACTGGAACGGCTGACCGGCATCGCCGTCACGGTTGAAAACGACGCCACCGCGGCCGCCATCGGCGAGCGGCTTTATGGCGTTGCCCGCAAGCTCGACAGCTTCGTTTACCTGTTCATCGGAACGGGTCTCGGCGCCGGCCTTTTCCTCGACGGCCATCTCTACAAGGGCAGCCGCCACAATGCAGGCGAGATCGGCCACATCATCGTGCGGCCGGACGGCCTGCCCTGCGACTGCGGCAAGCGCGGCTGCCTGGAGCGCTACGTCTCCCTGCGCGCGGCCTATGACAGGCTCGATTTGCCGGATCCCGATCATGCCTCTCCTGAACTGCTGGCGGAGCTCCTGGCAAATGGCGACAGCCGTTTCGAAGCCTGGCTCGCCGAGGCGGTCGATCCGCTGCGCCAGGCGATCGACGTCGTGGAAATGGCGCTCGACCCCGAGACTGTCGTGCTCGGCGGTTTCATGCCGTTGCCGGTGATCGAGGCCTTGGCCAGCCGGCTCGAGCCGCTGCATCTCTCGGTCAGCTCGACCAGCGCCCGCATCACGCCGCGCGTTCTGGTCGGCGCCGCGGGCAAGGACACCTCCGTCCTCGGTGCCGCGGCCCTGCCGATCTTCTCGGAGACCAACCCGCAATTCGACGTGCTGCAGAAGCCGGTGGGCTAGGTGTTCAGTCCCAAGGAGTCATGACGCTACCGGCGCGCGTCGTCGCCGCAACGCTCGCCGCATCCGCGGCGAACCTGATCGCCTAGGCTTCCGACCCAAACCGACAGAAGAAATACTTGGCTCTTCCGGGGTGTCATCAACTCTATTTTTGCCGCGAATGTTAGCTGCTTCACAGTCAACCTCAGCGAGACAGCACAGATTCGCCCTGTACTGGTTTCATTTGTGAATATTTGTCGCCTTTGCCGCCGCATCGACATCGGAGCTGTTCCCGTTGCCGGCCGCAAGGGCTCCGGGGGCATTTCCGATGCGGGTCTACGAGGCGATCGTAAAGGGCCTGGAAGGCATTGGCGTTGGTGCCGCGTTTGGCGGCGCGGGCGAAAATGCCGCCGGGCTGATGCTGGCGCTGAAGCACTCCAAATCGATCCGTCCGGTCATCACCCGGCATGAGCAGGCGGCATCCTTCATGGCCTGCGGCTATGCCATGTTCTCAGGCCAGCTCGGCGTCTGCTTCGCCACCGCCGGCCCCGGCGCCTTCAACCTGTTCTCCGGACTGGCGGTGGCCATGTCGGACTCCTATCCGGTGCTCGCGATATCCGGCTTCGCCTCGCGCAAATGGACGGGCAAGGGCGCGCTGAACGAGACGTCGGGCGTGAGCCGCACACCCAATTCGCAGGCGATGTTTTCCGCCACGACGAAAAAATCCTTCCTGCTCACCGACGCCGCGAAAACCTGCGACGTGCTGGAAGAGGCCGTCAACATCGCCTTCGAGGGCAGGCCCGGCCCTGTCCATATCCACGTGCCGGAGGACCTCACCGAGCACGATATGTCCGTCGATAATTTCCGTCCGGTCGATCTTCAGGTGAAACCTGTCCTGCCGGATCCGGCGCGGGTGCGGGATGTCGCCGAGACGCTTGTGGAGGCGCTGGAGAAGGGCAAGAAGGTTCTGGCGCTGATCGGCTTCGGCGCGGTCAAGAGCGGTGCCGGCCACGAGCTGAAGCAGCTCATCGAGCGTTACCAGATTCCCTTCGCCACCACGCTCGATGGCAAGGGCATCATCGCCGAGCGTCATCCACTATGCGTGGGCGTGTTCTGCGACAGCGGCCACAGCGCCGCCCGGAAAGCCTTCCTCGATGCCGACCTTGTCCTGGCCGTCGGCAATTCCTTCGCCCAGCACGCGACCTTCGGTTTTCGCGACGACCTGTTCGCGGATCGCAAGTTGATCCACATCAACATCGACATCGGCGAGATCGACAAGGTCTACAAGGCCGACGGCGCCGTCATCGGCGATGCCAAACTCGCGGTCGGCGCGCTGCTTGCGAAGATGTCGGATATGCTCGAGCCGAGCCTGCCGGTAGACTGCGAGGCGACCGACTACAGCGAAGAGCACATCCTCCATCTCACCGGCAGTATCCATCCCGGACAGATGGCGCAATCGTTGTCGAAGCGCCTGCCGGACAACGCCATCGTGCTCGCCGATGCCGGCGCGCATCTCGCCTGGCTCGGCTATTACCTGCAGATCGCGCCCGGGCAGAGTTTCCGCAAGCCCGGCGGCTTCGGGCCGATGGCCGGCAGCGTCAACGGCGCGCTCGGCGTCAAGCTTGCCCATCCCGAGCGCCCGGTGATCGTCGGCTGCGGCGACGGTTGCTATTTGCTCTCCGGCTTCGAGCTGCTCACCGCCGTCCAGTACGACATCCCGGTGATCTGGATCGTCTTCAACAACAACGAGTTCCAGCTGATCAAGCTCTACCAGCTGCAATCCTACCAGGAATACGGCCTGGTCGATTTCGACAATCCCGATTATGTCGGCTTTGCCCAGGCCTGCGGCGCCAAAGGCTATCGCGTCGAGACCCTCGCGGAATTCGAAGCCGCGCTCGACGAAGCGCTCGCGCTCGGCAAGCCCGCCATCATCGACGCCCACATCACACGACTGGCGCTGCCGCATTACAGCCCCTCGCCCGAGGGCCTTGTCGCGGGCGTCGCCGAGATGATCGAAAAACGCATCCGCCCAGACTGAGACAATTCCAGGAAAAGTGAGCGGCGGTTTCCCGTTCGGAATTGCGTGAAACAGAGAACCAGGGGAGGCAGCCTTGTTGACGCAACCAGGCAGGCAAGCCACGACGAATTGGCGCGAGATATCGCAAGGTTCGGACGAGCAGGAGCGCCTGCTGTTCGAGAAACTCGCGCAGGACATGATGCATGTCCAGTTGAAGACGAAGCAGCGCGCCAAGGCAGCCGGCATCCAGCGCGCCTTCCATGCCAAGCCGATCCTCGCCTCGATCGACGCGACGCTGCGCTTCAACGACGACCTTCCCGCTGAATTCCGCGCCGGTTTCGCCCAGCCCGGCAAATCCTATCCGGCAATCGTGCGCTTCTCCAACGCGAGCGGTTCGGGCCAGGCCGACTATAAGCCCGACCTGCGCGGCTTGGCGCTGCGCGTGAAGATTTCGGACAGGGAGCAGCACGACCTTTTAGCCACCAACTTCCCCGTCTCGCACGCCCGCGATGCAAGGCAGTTCGTCGCTTTCGCCAAGGCGACCGCCGGCGGGACGATCGGCAAGATCATTGGCCTCATTGGCCTTGCCTTCGGCTTCGGCCCGGGCGAAGTGATCCGCATGCTGAAGAACATCTCGGCCGGCCGCAATCGCAAGGTGCGCAGTGTCGCGCTGGAAACCTTCTGGAGCCGCGGCGCCATCCGCTGGGGCGAAACGCTTGCCGTGCGCTACCTGGTGCGGCCTGTGCCGAGTGCGGCTCCCGCGCCCGATCCGTCCGCGACAGATGCCAGCTATCTGGCCAACGAGTTCGCCGCCCGTCTGGCAGCCGGCGACGTCCGCTTCGAGCTATGCGTCCAGCCTTTCATCGACGAGCGTTCGACGCCGATCGAGGATACGGCGGTCGAATGGACGGAAACCGTGTCGCCGCCGGTGAAAATAGCGGAGCTCACCATCACCCGGCCCTCATCCGGCACCTCAGAAGCTTTCACCAATACGCGGGTGATCGACGAGCTCGCTTTCAATCCGTGGAACACGACGGATGAATTTCGTCCTCTCGGCAATCTCAATCGGGCACGCAAGGGCGTGTACGACGCGAGCGCCGCGCATCGCCTCGCTTATCGCTGGCGAACCGAAGCACCGCTGCGCAATCGCCTGCTCAGCGGGATCGCGCGCCAGGCTTTTGTGGTGATCAACCGCCGCATCGAATGGCACAAGCTGCCGCTTCGCCTCAGCCTGCTCAATCTCGACGCGTTTCGCTATGTGTTGAGAGAGAAAAACCTGATCGGCACGGAAGTTGTCGAGGAGCCACCGCAGGCGCGGCCGGAGCCGCAAGCGCCGATCCCCGAGGAAGTGCGCCAGAGCCGCACCTATGACGGCAGCTACAACGATCTGTCTGTGCCCAAGATGGGCGCGGTCGGCGCTACTTTCGGCCGCAACCTGACGCCGGCTTACAAGCCGGAACTGTTCGATACGCCGAACCCGGTCGTCGTTGCCGAGAAGCTGCTGCACCGCGAAACCTTCATCCCGGCGCGCTCGCTCAACATCCTCGCCGCCGCCTGGATCCAGTTCCAGGTGCATGACTGGGTGAACCATGCGCGCAATCCGCTCGGCAAGGATGACGTCGTCGTCCCGCTGCCGCCCGGCATGAAGTGGACGAACTCCGTCGGCGGCAAGCCTGAAGACGTGATGCGCATTGCCGGCAACCAGGCGCTCGACCGCGGCCCCGGCCAGCCGCCAATCTATTTCGGCAACGCGGCCTCGCACTGGTGGGACGGCTCGGAGGTCTATGGCCCGAGCAGCGCCAAGGCCAATATGCTGCGCGAGGGCGCCAAGATCAGGCTGGTCGACAACCATCTGCCGGTAGACGTCCACGGCTTCGAGGTGACAGGCTTCAACGAAAGCTGGTGGCTGGGCCTGAGCGCCATGCACACGCTGTTCGCGCGCGAGCACAATCTGCTCTGCGACGAATTGCGGCTGCGCTACCGCAATTGGGACGACGAGCGCATCTATCAAACCGCGCGGCTCATCGTCTCGGCGCTGATTGCCAAGATCCACACGGTCGAGTGGACGCCGGCGATCCTGGCCACCCGCGCCATCGAGGTCGGCCTCTCCAGCAACTGGAACGGCCCGCCCGCGAACGACTGGGTGACCAAATTCGGTCTGTGGCTGCTCGACGAGCATGCGTCCGTCGGCATCCCGAAGACGATGCCCGACCATCACACCGCGCCCTACTCGCTGACCGAGGATTTCACCACCGTCTATCGCATGCATCCGCTGCTGCCGGACGACTATTGCTTCTACCACCACAGGTCAGGCGAGAAGATTGCAGAGAAGGGTTTCCTCGACATCCAGGGCGCTGGCGCCGACGACATCATGCGCGACTTCGGCCTGCGCAACACGCTCTACTCTTTCGGCATCGCGCATCCGGGCGCAATCGCGCTGCACAACTTCCCGAAATCACTACTCAAGCTGGAACGCGACAAGGAGATCATCGATCTCTCCGTCGTCGATATCGTGCGCACCAGGCGCCGCGGCGTGCCGCGCTACAATGATTTTCGCACCGGCCTGCACCGACCGCGCATCCGGAGTTTCGAGGAAGTCACGACAAGTCCCGAGGATGCGCGGCTGCTCAAGGAGCTTTATGGCGATGTCGACAAGATCGACACGGTGGTTGGCCTGCTCTCCGAGCCGGCGCCGGCGGGCTTCGGCTTCAGCGACACCGCTTTCCGTATCTTCATCCTGATGGCGTCGCGGCGGCTGCAGAGCGACCGCTTCCTCACCGTGGACTACCGGCCAGAAATCTACTCGCCCTTCGGCATAGACTGGATCGCCAACAACGGCATGACCAGCCTGATCCTGCGCCACTGCCCGGACCTCGCCTCGGTGCTGCCGAGGACGCAGAGCGCCTTCGCGCCCTGGCGGCCGATCGTGCCGGCAAGCACCGACCCGGCGCTGGCAGGAGCAAAGCCATGACCGCGCCGCTCAAGCAAACCCCGGCCGCCAATGCCAGCATCGCTTCGGGGCTCGATCAGCTTTTGAAGCGGCCGCTGGTCGAGACGATCTTTCGCCGCCGCACGCATCGCGTGAGTCAGGGCAGTTCGGTGCTTGCCGGCAGCATGAGCTACGTGTCGGAAGAGCCACGCGAGCGGTTGTCGGAACTCGAGGAAGCCGTGCTGATCGCCATGACCGGCTGCACCGGCCTCACCATGCCCGACCGGCCCTTCGAGGACCCGGCGACGAAGAAGCCGATCATGGCCAAGCCCAATTTGACCATGGCCGGCCGCACCGCCGGCAGCCCCGACAATGCGCAAGGCACGCATTTCTTCCTGATCAACGACTCAGGCACCTATTTCCTGCGCAAGCTGCCGCCGCCTGCCGACGGCAACACGGCGTTCACGCCGGAGCGGCTGATCGAGCGCGCGCAGGACGCCAAGGTGCGCATCCTCGACAAGCGGCTCGACGTCGCCGAAGGCATGCGCGACTTTCCAGCCTATCTCGATTCCAACCGCTTCCTGTCGAACCTGCCGGGCACGACCATCCTGCTGCCGGTCGTCGACCTCTCGCGCCAGTACATCAACGGCATGATGTATCTGCTGACGCAACCGGATGGGGCGCGCCCCAACATCGTCGACGACCGCAATTTCTATCGCTCGGCCGGCGTCAAGCGCTGGGTGAAAAATGGCTTCCTCAACAAGGACCTGAAGATCCCGCTCGGCGCGATCGGCTCGCTGCGCACGCAGATCGAGGCCGACCTTCTGTTGCAGAATTTGTTCCTCGTCGCCGACGCCATGGGACTCGGCGCCTGGATACACGGCTCGATCAGTCCGCCTGTGCTGCTCGGCGATCCGAAATTTTCAAAGACTTATGGTCCGATGCTCGGCTTCGACGTGGCGGTGCCGCGCTGGCGGCTGATGGACCTTCTGCGCTGGCACATCCCACTGCCGAAATACTCCAATTTGCGCAGCAATCCGATCGGCCTGCGCTTCAAGGGCGAGCACCTGATCAAAGGCATGTCGCCGCCCTATTACGATACGATGGCCGACGCCGTTGCCGAAGTGGTCGAGGAGAAGTTCGGCAAGAATGGCCTGTTCTCCGACGAGAAGCTGTTCTCAGAAATCTACAAGGGCGACTACGGCCACCGCTATTTGAGCGAAGCGGCCGTCTACACGCAGGATGTCATCGACTGCGTGCGCGATATCTGCACCTACATCTATGAAACCCACGGCCGCTTCCCGGCGCACTGCGATGCCATCCATGTGCCGGGCATCTGGCTGCAGGTGCACCATGTCGATGTCGGCTACTACCAGCGCTTCTTCCGCAACGGCCTGACCGACGCGCATCTCAACCACGCGCGCGACTGGCACTGACGCTGGCGTTGGGACGCTGATGCATGTCGCCCAAAAGTGCGCAGCGGTTTTGGGATCACGACATGCATCAAAACAAAGACTTAAAGCGCGTCGCCTGAATCCGTTTCATCGCGACGCGCTTTATGATCTCGTCTGACGACCGGTGAGGCGTTCGAGCCCGAGCAGGAGCACCAGCGTCACGGCGACGAGCACCATGGTCAGCGCCGCTCCGGCAAAGACATCGCCGCGATCGGTGAGACTGAAGATCGATACCGGCAGCGTCACCCAGCCCGGCGGGTAGACCATCACGGTGGCACCCAGCTCGCCCATCGACAGCGCGAAGCTCAGCCCGAAGGCGGCAACCAGGTAAGGCGTGAGCAGCGGCAGCGTGACATGCCAAAGCCGATAGGCGGGACGTGCCCCGAGGCTCGACGCCACCTGTTCGAAATCGGGCGAAAGCCGCGCCAGCCCGGCCGAGACATTGCCGAAGGTGAAGGCCGAGATCAGTACGAAATGCGCCACCATGACGATGGCGATCGTACCGTTGAGCAGCAGCGGCGGATGGCTAAAGGCCACCAGCAGGCCGAGACCGACCGACACCGAAGGCACGGCGCTGGGGATGAAGAACAAAAGGCCGAGCAGCCGCGCCAGCGTTGCGCCCTGGACACGCAGCGCAAGCGCTGCCCAGGTGCCGCTGACCAGCGCCAGCGCGCTGGCCAGGAAACCGGTGACCAGGCTGGCCTTCACTGCCTTCCACGCAGCGCCTCGCATGACATCGCTGTAGTGCTCGACTGTCAGCCCGCTCGGCAGCACGCCGTTCCATTGGTCGGCCAGGCTGGAGAGCAGGATCACCGCCAGCGGCGCCAGGAACAGCACGCCGAACAGCAGCGCGAAGACTGCCCAAATCAGGATGCGACCGGGGCGCGACCAGACCAGCACCCCTATACCCCCAGCCGGCCGGCGGCGAACCGGTAGAGGCCGAACAGCCCCAGCGACAGCGCGATGTTGATGACGGCGATGATGCAGGCGACCTGATAGGCCGATTCCTGGATGGCCTTGCTATAGATGAGCAGCGGCAGTGTGATGACGCCCTTGGCGCCGATGAACAGCACGATACCGAACTCGTTGACCGTCAAAAGCAGGCACAGGCTTCCGCCGGCAATCAGCGCCGGAACGGCAGCCGGCAGGATCACCTGGCGGACGATGCGAAATGGTCTCGCGCCAAGCACGCTCGCCGCTTCGATCTGGCCGCGATCGACCAGCGAAAACGCGGCGAGCAGCGGGCGCAGGACGAAAGGCGAATAGACGGTGATCTCGGCCAGGATCACGCCCCAGGTCGAGTAGAGGAAATTGACGGGCGGCGCCGGCAGCGCGAAGATTTCCATCAATCCGGCATTGAGCATGCCGGCCGACCCGTACAGGAAGGTGAAGGCAAGCGTCACCAGGAATGTCGGCAAGGCGATGAAAGTGTCGATCAGCCGGGCAACCACGCCACTGCCCGGAAACGGCACGAAGGCGAGGATCAGCCCCAGCACCAGCCCGACGATCAGGCATCCGGCTGTCGCCGCGACGGAAATGGTGATGGTGTTCAGCAGCGCGTTGAGGAAGAACCGCGCATGCAGCACACGTACGAATTCGGCGACATTGGCCATGCCGCTGTCGTCGAAAAATGCCTGCTGGACGATCAACACCAGAGGATAGAAGAACAACAGCGCCAGCAGCGCTGCCGGCGGCAAGATCCAGAACCGGCCGGGCACCTTTCTGGCTATCGGCGCGGGGAGGACGGCCGCGTCAGCCACGGACGTCTTCCGGAACGAGCGACGTATCGCCGGGCGTGAAGAACAGCGGCATTGCCGAACCGCGCTCCGGCAGGCTTACCGGCAGCCTGGTCGCCGACACACGCACCGGCGTGCCGTCGACATCGAGCACCAGATGGGTAAGCTCGCCCTGCCAGTGCACTTCCTTCAGCGTGCCGACGATCCTGTTGGTGTGTTCCTCGTCGCCGGTGAGGCTGAGATGCTGCGGCCTGATGCAGAGCAGGGTCTTGTCGCCAGGCTTCTCGCCGCGCGCGGCGCCCGCAAGCACGGCATCGCCGAGCTTGGCCTTTGCGAGCCCTTTCGGTCCGGCGGCGCCCTCCGCGACAGTGACCGGCAAGAGGTTCGCGCGCCCGAGGAACTCAGCCGTGAAACGATTTGGCGGCCGCCGGTAGAGTTCGCCCGTCGGCCCGTGCGAGGATACCCGGCCGTCACGCATGATGGCGATCTTGTCGGCAAGCGTCAGCGCTTCGGTCTGATCGTGGGTGACATAGAGGATCGTCAGACCCGGCAGGTCGCGATGCAGCTTGGCGATCTCCTCGACCATGTTGCGCCTGATCTGCGCATCGAGCGCCGAAAGCGGTTCGTCGAGCAGAAGCACGCGCGGCCTGACCGCCAGCGCCCGCGCAATCGCGACACGCTGTTGCTGGCCGCCGGAAAGCTCGCGCGGGTAGCGTTTGGAAAAGCCCGACATGCCGACGGTGGCGAGCGAGTCCTTGACGCGCTCGCCGATCAGCGCCCTGTCGGCGCCTTGTGCCCGCAGACCAAAGGCGACGTTGTCCTCGACCCGCATATGCGGGAACAACGCATAGTTCTGCACCACCATGCCGAGCCCGCGCTCATAGGGCGGAACATCGGTGACGTCGGTGGCGCCGATCCGGATGCGGCCGCTTGCCGGCCTGACGAAACCGGCGACGGCCCTGAGCGCCGTCGTCTTGCCGGAGCCGGAGGGCCCGATCATCGCCAGGATCTCGCCCGGCGCAATATCGAGCGTCAGCGGATGCAGCACGACATGCGCGCCATAAGCGACGCTGACCTTGTCGAAGTGGACATTGGAGCCGGCGCCGCGAATTTTCGCGGCGTCGACGTCCATGACACTGCTTCCCGTGACAGCGGGCACCGACATGGCTGGTCCTCCGGAATTGGACACCGGGGAGATCAACTTCCCGTCGCTTCGTTCCACTTCTTGACGTAGTCGGGCAGCTTGGTCAGCGCGTCGTCCCAGTTCGGCGCCCAGACGGTCACGCCCTTCATGGCATCCTGCAGCTTGCCGAAGTTGGCATCGTCCGGCTTCACGTCCTTGCGGGCCGGCAGGCCGAGCGCAACGGAACTCACCGTCGACTGCGCTTCCTTGGAGAGCAGGAACGCGATCAGCTTCTTGCCGTTGTCGCTGTTGGGCGCGCCGGTGACCAGGCCGATTTCATAAGGCAGCGCGAAGGTGGAGCGGGTGCCGTCCGGACCGGCGGGCCAGAACACCTTGATGTTCGGGTTGTCGGCCATCTGCGACATGTTCATCTGCAGGTCGCCATTGGCGACATGCAATTCGCCCTTGTTGACCAGCGCGGTCAGCTTGCCGGTCGAGGCGGACGGGCCGACATTGTTGTCCTGAAGCTTCTTCATGAAGCCGAAGCCCGCATCCTCGCCGCCGAAGGCGTGGATGATCTGCAGCATGACGGCGGTGCCATCGCCGGCCTGGCCGGGCGTCGAGTACTGAATCTTGCCCTTGAATTTCGGATCGAGCAGATCGTCATAGCTCTTCGGCGCTTCCGACAGCACGGCGCTGTTGTAGATGAAATTCATGTAGTTGTTGACCAGCGGCCGGTACTTGTCGGTGCCGCCGTCTATCTGGTCGGAGCCTTCCGGCTTATAGTCCTGCAGAAGGCCGTCGGCGGCTGCGCGCTGGATGAAGGGCGGCAGCGTCACCAGAACGTCGGCCTGCGGGTTTGATTTCTCCTTGGCGACGCGTTCGACGACGCCGCCCGAACCGCCCTCAATATACTGCACGGTAATACCGGTGGCCTTGGTGAAGGCGGCGAATTCGGTCTCATACCAGCTGCCATTGCCGTCATGCAGGCCATCGGCCGAATAGATGGTGACGACGCCATCGGCGAATGCCGGTGCGACGAGTGCCGACGAACCCAGCAGCGCCGCGGCGAAGGTCATAGCTATAGTAAGATTTCGCGATTTCATGGTCAGTTCCCCTTTGATTGAAGGCACAATCTGCGACGCACTCGTGATCGCGTTCGTTGGCCCGCTACGGGCTCATTAGCGCTGGTGCATGTCGTCGTTGTGTCAACTTTGGGGGTCGCCAATCGATAAGTAAAATCTATTTATTTTATGACAGGCAAGTTTTTTCTGATATTTGTCACGGAACTGTCGCATCGCGGTCGCGAGCCTCGAGAGAGCCCGATCCGACTACGAAAAATCATTGAAAATCAACGGAATGAAACGCCAACCGTCTGCGCCCGCAGCCGCGGGTCATGTGAGCGGATGGTGACCGGCCGGCCATCGAGCAGCTCGAAACAGCGCTCGAGCGTGTCATCCTCGAGCCGGCGCATCGCCTCATGCGTGAAGAAGGTGAGATGCGGAAACAGGATCACATTGTCGCGATCAAACAGCGCGCTCATCGGATGGCCGGACTTTGCCAGCGGCTCCAGCGAATAGACGTCGAGCCCGGCCCCGGCGATGCGCCCGGCAACGATCGCCTCGACAAGCGCCGCCTCGTCGATGAGTGCCCCGCGCGATACGTTGATGAGGATGGCCGAAGGCTTCATGCAAGCGAGTTCTTGGCCGCCGATCAGGCCGCGCGTCTGCTCGTTCAGCACGCAATGGACCGAGATGAAATCGCAGACGCGCAGTATCGCTTGCAGATCGTCGACCTTCTCAATCCCCGCATCCCGCATCGTCGCCGCGTCGACGCCGGGATCGAAGCCGAGCACCCGCGCCCGAAACCCCTGCCCCGCCATGCGCGCCATGCTGCGGCCGATCTTGCCGCAGCCGACCAGCCCAAGCGTCGAGCCTGAGATGTCGCGGCCCAGCCAGCGGTGCTCGGGCCAGACCCAGCCATCGCGCGAAACCGCCCCCGAGATCGCCGGCAGCCGTTTCGCCAGCGCGATCATCAGCGCGAAGGCGCCCTCGGCGACCGTCTCTTCGGCATATTCGGGAACATTGACGACGGGAATGCCGCGCCGCATCGCCGCCTCGATATCTATGGCATCGATGCCGACGCCATATTTGACGATGCCCCTGAGATTTGGCGCGGCCTCAATGACGCGCGCGGTGATCGGCGTGTAGCACATCAGGATGAGGTCGGCGTCGGCGACCGCAGCCATCAGCTCGGCTTCCGGAATGCGGTCCGGCAGCGTGACGAGCTTGACACCGCGCGCCCTCAGACCCGCGTCAATACCCGGGCATTCGAGTTCCCTGTCGGTGCGGACGGCCTTCACCTTGCTCAGGCCGCCAGCACGGCGGCCTCGACGATGTCGAGCGCGCGATCGAGATCGGCGCTCGAAATCACCAGCGGCGGCGACAGCGTCAGCACATTGCCCTGGCTGATCTTGAAGCTCAGCCCCTCGTCGAGGCAGCGGTAATAGATCTTCTCGGCAAGCGCGCGCGCTGGAGCGCGGCTTGCCTTGTCCTCGACCATCTCGACGCCGAACATCAAACCCCTGCCCCTGGCGTCACCGACGAAAGGCGAGCGACGCATGAGGTCGTTCATGCGGGCGAGCGCGTGGGCGCCGAGCGCGGCCGAGCGCTCGACGAGACCTTCCTCGCGAATAATGGCGATGGTGGTCAACGCGGCGCGCGCGGTGACCGGGTTCTTCTCATGCGTATAGTGGCCGATCGCATAGTCACCGGCGACGTCGAGATCGCGCCGGGCGATCACCGAGGCGATCGGCAGGATGCCGCCGCCGAGCGATTTGCCGAGCACGATGATGTCGGGCGTGACCCCGTCGTGCTCGGAGGCGAAGAATTTTCCGGTCTTGCCGAGACCGGTCGGGATCTCGTCGAAGATCAAGAGCGTGCCGTGGCGGTCGCAGGCTTCGCGAACGGCTTTCCAGAAGCCCGGCGCCGGCACCAGCGGCGTCGCGCGCATCGGCTCGGCGATGAAGGCGGCGAAGTCGCCTTCGCGTCCCAGCACATAGGAGATCATGTTTGCGCAGGCACGCGCCGAATCCTCCAGCGAACTGGTGCCGTATGGACAATTGTGCGGCGCCCAGGGCGCGACATGTTCGGTGCCGGGCAGGAGTGGCCCGGCAATGCCGGAACGGAAGGTCGCCTCGCCGCCGACGCTTGCAGCGCCGAACCCGGCGCCGTGGAAAGCATCCCAGAACGACAGCGTCTTGAACCGGCCCGTGGCCGCGCGCGCCAGCTTCAGCGAAACTTCGATCGCGTCCGACCCACCGGTCGTGAACAGCACCTTGCCGAGATCGCCCGGCGCCAGCTTGCCGAGCGTCTCGGCCAGTTCGACCGCCGGCTCGCAAGTGAAACGGCGCGGCGAGAACGGCAATTCGTCCATCTGCTTGCGGATGGCTTCCTTGAGGCGCGGATGGCCGTAGCCGATATGGTGGACGCTATTGCCATGAAAATCCATGTAGCGCCGCCCTGCGGTGTCCTCGATCCAGATGCCTTCCGCCTTGGCGATGGCCGAGACGCAGGGGCTGGAAAGGCTCTGATGCAGGAAGGCCGCCGCGTCGCGCCGCAAGAGCTCCTGCGAGGGCGCATGACTTTGCCTGGCGCTCCACTCCTGTCGCGCCGCGGCCCTGTTGGATTCACCTTCGGTATGGACGAGCGTCATTGGCTTAACAACTCCACGATGGTCTCCTCGCCAAGCCCAAATCCGGTGCTGGCGCCGGTGCCGCTGGTGACGATCACCAGCCGCACGTCTTTGTGCGGGGTGTCGCGCAGCACGGCATTCTTCGCTGAAGCGTAGCTTCCGGTCCAGCGCTCGATCACCTCTGGCGCTTTGCCGAACAATGTCCTGAACTCATCGAGTATCAGCTGGTCGACGGCCTCCGACCCAAACGGATCGAGCGACAGGCCGTAGTGATGGGAATCGCCGACGACAAGCGAGCCATCAGCGCTCTGCACGACGATCAGGTGAACGCCATTGGCTAACGCGGCCTCGCGCTGTTCGCCCAACTTGGCTCGCAGCGCGACGGCTTCTGGCAGGCTGGCGAAACCGCCATAGCGCAACAGGCTGAGATCGGACATCAGCGCCGACGAAAGCCGGAAGCCGGGATAGGCAAGGCGCAGCATCTGCAGCTTGCAGCGCTGCACGTCAAGTTCACGGAGGCGCTGCGGATAGAGTGAGCTGAAATCATCGCCGGGACAGACAACCACCTTCTGCGCACGCAAGCGACCGGCACTTGTCTCGACCATCGGCGGGGCGATCTCGTTGACCGATATGCCGGTGCGGAACGCGACGCCGAAGCGCCCCGCCAGGAAAGACGCCAGTCGCGGCAGGACCTCGCGCGATTCCACGCGCAACTCGAACGGGCTGAAAAGCCCGCCGACGATCGCCTTTCCGTTGAGGCTGCCCAGCTGCCCGACCGTCTCCCGCGCCGTCAGAATCTTGCATTCCGCGCCGTGCTCGCCAGCCTTGAACGACTCCAGTACAGCCAGCGCTTCCGGGCGCTGTGCCGCGATCAGTTTGCCACGATGGAGGATTTCAAGCCCCGCCTCATTCGCAAGCTCGAGCCAGATCTTGCGGCTGCGTTCCGCCAGCCGGCGCGACGAACCCGGCTCCTGCCCGGTGACGACGACGAGGCCGAAATTTCGGATCGAGGCGCCGTTCGCCTGGCGGTCGCGGTCGATGACGACGACGCGCAAGCCAAGCCGCGCGGCTGCCAATGCGTGAGCCAACCCGATGATGCCGGAGCCGACCACGGCAAGGTCATAGGTATCCGTCACGACACTACCACGGCAAGGAGAACGTCTTGACGTTGGTGTAGCTCTTCATCGCCTCGATGACGCCTTCCTTGTAGCCGTTGCCGGAATCCTTGATGCCGCCGAAGGGGCTCATCTCGATGCGGTATCCAGGCACTTCCCAGATGTTGACGGTGCCGACCTTGAGGCCGGTGATGTATTTCTGCATGCGGCGGAAATCGTTCGTGCATACGCCCGACGACAAGCCGAAAGCCGTCGAATTCGACAGCGCGATGAGCGCCTCGTCATCGTCCGGCGCGCGCACGATCGGCACGATCGGCCCAAAAGTTTCTTGCATCACCAACTCGGACTGGTGCGGCACGCGGTCGACGACGATCGGCGGCAGCAACGCGCCCTTGCGCCCCGGATCGTAGAGCACCTCGGCCCCTTGTTCCGCCGCCATGTAAACGCGTTTCTCGAACAGCGCCGCAGCCTTCTCATTCACCACGGTGCCGAGCTGCGTGGCCATATCGCGCGGATCGCCGAAGCGGATCGCCTTCGCCCGCTCCAGCACCATCGGCACGAAACGGTCGGCGACCTTTTCCTGCACGAGAATGCGTTTCACCGCCGTGCAGCGCTGACCGGAATTCTTCGTGGCGCCCGCGACGGCAAGGTCGGCGGCCTTCGCCAGATCCTCGTCCGAAAGATCGTTGAGCACGATCAGCGGGTCGTTGCCGCCGAGCTCCAGCACCTGGCGTCTGTAGCCCGCCTTCGATGCGATCATCTTGCCGACCGGCACGCCGCCGGTGAAGGTGATCAGGTCGATGTTCGAATTGGTGATCATCTCGTCGCCGATATCGGCCGGCCATCCAGTGACGACCGATAGCATCTCCGGCGGCAAACCGGCTTCGTAGAGGATATCGGCCAGTATCAGCGCCGTGATCGGCGTCAATTCGGTCGGCTTGACCACGACGCAATTGTTGGTGGCGATCGCCGGCGCCACCTTGTGCGACACCATGTTGAGCGGATGGTTGAACGGCGTGATCGCCGAGATCGCGTTGAGCGGCTCGCGTGTGGTGAAGATCTTGCGCTGCTTGCCATGCGGGGTGAGGTCGCAGGAAAAGATCTCGCCATCGTCGTGGATGGCCATTTGACCGGCCAGCGTGAAGACGTCGAACGCGCGCCCGACCTCGTAGAGCGAATCCTGCTTGGAAATGCCGAGCTCCAGCGTGATGAGGTCGGACAACTCATCCTTGCGGGCATTGAGCAGCTCGGCGGTCTTGAGCAGGATGCGCTGCCGCTCGTAGCGCGTCAGCTTCGGCTGGTAATTGGCGGCGATCTCGAAGGCGCGCCGCGCATGCTCCGCCCCGCCCGCCGGCACGGTGCCGATGACGGTATCGTTCCAGGGGAAGCGCACCTCAAGCCGGCGTTCGGCATTGACCTTCTCGCCGGCGATGCGCATCGGCTCATGGCGGACTTTAATGGAAGGATCGAGTTGGGTCATGGGCTAGTTCCATTATTGGATACGTCGCGGGGATCGACCCCCACTCCGGCCCCTCGGGCCACCTCTCCCCCGGTCGACGGGGAGAGGAAATCTTGCGAAGTCAGCGCCCTATTTCCAATCCAACGGCACAACATCCGAAGCCAAAAGCACGGCGGATCGCCCTGGCGCCTTTCCTCTCCCCCGTCGATCGGGGGAGAGGTGCCGAGCGCAGCTCGGCGGAGGTCGACGGCGCCCTCGGCATCAAGCCTGCGCCGCCGCCATCGTCGCGTAGCAGAACGCATCGAAGTTGCGCAGGGCCGGCTCGTTCGGCAGATCCGGCAGCACGCGGTTGACGATGAAGGGCACCTCCTGCTCTGTCAGCCCGCCATGCGAACGCAGCGGCTCGTCAAGCGCCGCCAGATTGTGCCGGTGCTCGGACGTGCCGATCGTCTTGTTCTCGCCCGAGATCAGGATGACGTCGCCCATGCGGTCCTCGGGCAGCTCGAAGCGGGCGCAGCCCTCCTCGCGGCCGAGCACCAGGATGATGTCCTCGACCTTGCGGAGTTTCGCCATGATCGCCTCGCGGTCGGTGCCTTTCGGCAGATAGGCGGTAGCGAAGGAGCCGAGCGCCCCGTGATGCACGACATAGGGATCGGTGATCGGCAGGATCACTCTGGCCGCGTCCTTGCCCAGCCACTCATCCAGCAGATCCTGAATATAAACGACATTGGGCGAGCCGTCGGCGTGATGCTTCGGCTTCATGCCGTGGTCGGCCGTTACCACGATGGCCGCACCCAACGCATCCAACTGCGCAAGGTACTTGTCGAACATTTCATAGAAGGCATTGGCCTGGGGCACGCCCGGCGCATATTTGTGCTGCACATAATCGGTCGTGGTAAGGTACATCACCTCCGGCCGAAATTCCTTCAGCAACTGCACGCCTGCAGCGAAGACGAATTCCGAAAGCTCCGCGGAATAGACCTCGGGCACGGCAAGGCCAAAATGCGTCGAGGCATTGTCGATCCCGTGCTCGGCTTTCGTCGTGGTGTCGGACCTCTCGGCCGAGAAGCACATCGCCCTGCCATCGTCGAACTTCAGTTCCTTGCCGAGCAGCGCGCGCAGCTTGTCCTTGGCCGTCACCACCGCGACCTTGGCGCCTGCATCGTAGAACGCCTGGAACACCGTCGGCGCGCGCAGGAATTTCGGGTCGTTCATCATCACCTCCTCGCCCGTCTCCGGGTTGTAGAGGTAGTTGCCGCAAATCCCATGCACGGCCGGCGGTCGGCCGGTGGCGATCGACAGATTGTTGGGGTTGGTGAAGCTCGGGATCACCGAATGGGCGAAGCGCACCGTACCCTTCTGCTTGATCCTTTCCAGTGCCGGCATCAGCCCGGCCTCGATCGCCTCGTCGAGATAGGCCGGTTCGCAGCCGTCGAGGCAGATGGCGATGGCCGGCACGCGCGGCCAGGCATAGGAACGGCCATTGGCCGTGACGTTGACGGGAGACATCTGGTTCATCGTAGACCTCAAAGACCTTTAGGCGGCGAGCTTGGCGCGCTCGGCGATGGCGGCAGGGGACGGGGCGGCGGTGTCGACGCCCATTTCATTCAGCGACTGCGCGGCTGCTTCGACGACACGGCGCATGACATGCTCATCCATCTGGCCGATGCAGCCGATGCGGAAACTGTCCACGACCGTGAGCTTGCCCGGATAGATGATGAAGCCCTTATCCTTCATCAGTTCGTAAAACCTGTCGAAGGCGAAGTTCGGATGCGCCGGGTTGAAGAAGGTGACGATGATCGGCGACAGCCAGCGGTCCTTGAGCAAGGTCTCGAAACCGAGCTCGCGCATCCCGGCCACCACGACGTCGCGGTTCAGCGTATAGCGCGCGCCGCGCGCCGCAACACCGCCTTCGGCCTCATGCAGGCGCAGCGCTTCGAGGAAGGCCGCGACGACATGCGTCGGCGGCGTATAACGCCACTGTCCGGTCTTGTTCATGTTGGCCCATTGCGCATGGACGTCGAGCGACAGCGAATGGCTGCGCCCCTTCGCGGCCTCCAGCTCGCTCTTGCGGGCGATGACGAAGCCGAAACCGGGCACGCCCTCGATGCATTTGTTGGCCGACGAAACCATCGCCTCGTAGCTTATTTCGTTGACGTCGAGCGGGATGGCGCCGAAGGCGCTCATGGAATCGACCAGCAGCTTGCGGCCATTGGCGGAGACCGCCTCCGATATCTCGGCGACCGGGTTGAGGATGCCGGAACTGGTCTCGCAATGGATGGCGATGACATGCGTGATTGCCGGGTCGGCCTTCAGCGCCGCCGCCACCTCTTCGCCGCGCGGCGGCAGGTAATCGCCCTTGTCGATCAGCGTGTAGGCGCGGCCGATATACTGCATGGTCTGCGCGGCGCGCAGCCCGTAAGCGCCGTTGGCCAGCACCAGCACCTTGCCGTCCCTGGGCACGAACGAGCCGAGCATGGCCTCGACGCAGAATGAGCCGCTGCCCTGCATCGGCACGCAGTCGAATTCGTCGTTGCTGTCGCCGGTGAGCGCCAGCAGGCGGCGGCGCAGTTCGGCCGTCATCCCTCGGAAATCGCCGTCCCAGGAGCCCCAGTCGCGCAGCATCGCCTGCTTGACGGCATAGGATGTGGTGAGCGGGCCGGGCGTCAGCAGATAGGGTTCGCCCAGCGCCGGCGCATCCAACGGCTTTGTTGCCGCAAGTTTCATCTCAGCGAGCATGCCGCCCTCCCACTTCGATCCTGTCATTGGAATATGACAGTCATTCTCGGCGGTCCGGATATATTTGTAAAATCGTTATTTTGTATTGATGTATCGATCTGATCGATGCTAGGGCTTGGTGCATAAACACGCTACGGAGAGCCACGCGCATGCGTTACGTGCAGCTCAGGGCATTTCACCAGGTCGCCATTTCCGGCGGCTTCTCGCGCGCGGCCGAAGCGTTGTTTCTCACCCAGCCCGCAATCTCGGACCAGGTGCGCAAGCTCGAGGAAGAGTATGATGTGCTGCTGTTCAATCGGAACAAGAAGCAGGTGACGCTGACCACGCAAGGCCAAAGGCTGCTCGATATCACACACCGTATGTTCGAAACCGAGCAGCAGGCGCTGGAACTGTTGACGGAATCGCGCGCGCTGCGCGCAGGCACGCTGCGCATCGTCGCCGACGCGGCGCACCATCTTCTCCACATCCTAGGCGCCTTTCGCGCCCGATATCCCGGTGTCCGGGTTTCGCTGCGTTCCGGCAACACCGACACGGTCATCGGCAGCCTCTATAGCTACGAGGCCGACATCGGCGTGCTTCCCGAAGTGCCGACGGGCCGCGATTTCGAGATGCTGAAGCTCAACTCGACCCCGATCATCGCCTTCGTGTCCGCCGACCACCCGCTGTCGGCGAAGAAATCGCTGACACTGAAAGAGCTGGCGCAGGAGCCGCTGGTCATGCGCGAGCGCGGCTCGAAGACACGCAAGAAGCTGGAGGATCTCGCTGCGGCTTCAGGCATCGAGCTCCGGCCCGCGATCGAAGCCGAAGGCCGCGAGGCGGTACGCGAGATCGTCGCCTCCGGAGCCGGCGTCGGTTTCGTCTCGGCGGCCGAGTTCGGTCACGATTCGCGGTTGGCGCAGATTGCGATCGATGCACCCGAAACGCTTATGGACGAAGCGCTGATCTGCCTGCGCGAACGCAGCGGCGGCAAGCTGGTGCGCGCCTTCCTCGACATGGCCCGGTTTATGTCGGGAGATTGAGCCTGTTCTTCACGTGGACCCCGGCGCCGCCGCGGTTACCCGCCACACCGTGTTGCCGACATCGTCAGCGATCAGCAACGCGCCCGACTTGTCGACGGCAACGCCGACCGGACGGCCCCTCGCCTCGCCCTTGTCGTTGAGGAAGCCGGTGACGACGTCCTGCGCCATGCCGTTCGGATGCCCACCGCTGAAAGGCACGAAGACCACCTTGTAGCCGTTGAAGCGGGAGCGGTTCCAGCTGCCGTGCTCGCCGACGAAGGCACCGCCGCGATAGGATTGCGGCAGGTTGTTCGCGGTGTAGAAAGCAAGCCCGAGCGGCGCGACATGTGAGCTCAGCGCATAGTCCGGCGGAATCGCCTTGGCCACCATGTCCGGCCGCTGCGGCATGACACGCGGATCGACATGCTGGCCGTAGTAGCTGTAGGGCCAGCCATAGAAGGCGCCGTCCTTCACCGACGTCATGTAATCCGGCACGAGGTTCGGCCCCAGCTCGTCGCGCTCGTTGACCACCGTCCAAAGCGCCTTGCTCTCCGGTTCGAATGAGAGGCCGTTGGGATTGCGCAGCCCGCTGGCGAAGATGCGCGAGCGGCCGGTGGCGCGGTCGACCTCCCAGATCGCGGCGCGGTCCTTCTCGGCCTGGATGCCGTTCTCGGTGATGTTGCTGTTCGAGCCGACGCCGACATAGAGCAATGAGCCGTCGGGGCTCGCGACCAGGCTCTTCGTCCAGTGGTGATCGATCGGCCCACCCGGCAGTTCCGTCAGCACCTTGCCGGGCGCTGTGATCTTGGTGTCGCCCGGCTGGTAGGGATAGCGCACGATCGCGTCCGTATTGGCGACATAAAGGTCGTTGCCGACCAGCGCCACGCCGAAGGGTGAATTGAGATGGTCGAGAAACACCCCTTGGTAATCCAGCTTTCGGTCGCCATTGGTGTCGCGCAGCAGCGTGATGCGGTTGCTCGGCCCGGTGTCGCCGCCGGAGGTGACCCAGCTTTCGACCCAGCCCATGACGATGTCCTTAGGCCGCTTCACCGATGCTTCGGTCGGCGCCGTCGATTCCACCACCAGGATGTCGCCATTGGGCAGCACGTAAAGCGAGCGCGGATGCTGAAGCCCCTTGGCCAGCGCCTCGATCTGCAGACCTTGCGCGACGGTCGGCTTTTCGTCGTTCTTCCAGCCGACCACGGAGGCCAGATGCATCGGCGGTAACAGGTACTGATTTATCTCTGGCAGCTTTGGGTTCGGGCCGATCTGCGCTTTCGGGTCGGTGTTGTCGTCGCTGCAGCCGGCAATGCCCAGCGCCAGAGCGCAGCAAAGCACCGCGGTCGTCGATCTGATTGCGCCGTCAAGTCGTCTCATCGGCCACTCCTACGTGATGGCGATAGACCAGCGCCCAGCCGAGCCAGCCCGTGAAGATCAGGATGATCACCACCAGCGTCGACAGGATCAGCCCGGTCGGCACCACCGATGTCCATGCGTCGCGCGTGTGGACGAGCATGTTGAAGAAGGACAACACAAGCACGACGAGGTTGCCGGCCATATGCAGCCATGCAGTCGGCTGCTCGCGTATCCTGCGCCCGCCAAGGAAGTCGGTAAGCCCCGCAATAGCGGCCAGAATACCGACGATGACACCAACGGTCAGGAGCCAGGCCGAGAAATTGGCCCAGGTCATTTCGGCGGTCCGCCAATAGGCGATATCGGTGAGCAAAGTCCCGACGAAACAGGCGATCGGGATGGTGACAAGCATGGGATGAATGGGATGGCCGGCTATTCTTGCCATGGATCGCGGATTGTCCATGCGGAGGCTCCTTTCCGCGCTGCTGCCCGGGATTGACAAGGGTGTAACAGCGCGAAAAGTCGAATGTTCCGCCGGAAATCCCCGCGGTCACCGGAAGGTGAACGCGCCGCTTGGTCAGCCCAAGGCGCCGACAACAGGACAGAACCTCGTTCAGCCCTGTGGGTGAACCTGCGGCAGGGCGGCGTCGAGCGAGCGCTCGAACGCATCGACCAGGGCGTCAACCTGCGCCTCGGTGATGATCAGCGGCGGGCAAAAGGCGATCGCGTCGCCCATGTTGCGCGAGATCACGCCGTTCTGCTGCAGCAAGCCGTTGACCAGCGCGCCGAGCGCTGCCGGCTTGCCCCAGGGCGCCTTGGTTGCCTTGTCGGCGACCAGCTCGACGGCGGCGATGAGGCCGACGCCACGCACCTCGCCCACCAGCGGATGCGAGACGAGCTTGCGCAGCCGTGCCTGCAGATGCGCGCCGACCTTGCGCGCATTGCCGACGAGGTCGCGCTCCTCGATCAGCTTGACATTTTCCAGGGCGACTGCGGCGGCGACCGGATGGCCGCCGCCGGTGAAGCCATGTCCGAAGGTGCCGATGCGGTTGCTCTCGTCGGCGATCGGCTCGAACACTCTGTCGTTGATCAAGAGCGCCGAGATCGGCAGGTACGAGGAGGAAATCTGCTTCGACAGCACCATGATGTCGGGCTTCATGGCGAATATCTGCGAGCCGAACATCTCGCCGGTCCTGCCAAAGCCGCAGATCACCTCGTCCGCCACAAGCAGGATGTCGTATTTCGACAGCACCGCCTGGATCTTTTCCCAATAGCCGGCGGGCGGAACAATGACGCCACCCGCGCCCATGATCGGTTCGCCGATAAAGGCCGAGATCGTTTCGGGCCCCTCGGCAAGGATGAGCTTTTCCAGATCGTCGGCGAGACGCGCGGAGAACTGCTCCTCGCTTTCACCGGGCTGGGCGTCGCGCCAGTGATGCGGCGTCGACGTGTGCAGGATGTTGGCGATCGGCAGGTCGAAGGAGAGATGGTTGTTGGGCAGGCCGGTCAGGCTCGCCGAGGCGATGGTGACGCCATGATAGCCGCGCTTGCGGCTGATGATCTTCTTGCGCGCAGGCTGGCCGAGCGCGTTCGCGCGGTACCAGATCATCTTGATCGCGGTATCGTTGGCCTCGGAACCGGAATTGGTGAAATGGGCCTTGCTCATCGGCACCGGCGCCATCTGCACCAGCTTCTCGGCCAGGTCGATCAGCGGCGAATGCGCCTTCGAGCCGAAGTCGTGATAGAAGGGCAGCTTCGACATCTGTTTCGTCGCCGCGTCGACCAGTCGCTTTTCCGAGAAGCCGACGGCAACGCTCCACAGGCCGGCCATCGCCTCGATGTAGCGGTTGCCGGCGATGTCCTCGACATAGACGCCCTCGCCCTTTTCGATGACCAGTGGGCCCGTCTCCTGATGCTTGCGGGCGTTCGTATAGCCATGCATGTGATAGCGGATGTCGCGAGCTTCGGGGGAATTCGGTCCGGCGTCCATCATGGTGGCTCCTGTCTGCGGGCGTCCAAAGCGGAAAATAGGACTGCCTCCCCTGTTGAGGAGTTCAAAAATTCCGCCTTGCATCGCGGCGGTTGATGCCTCATCGCGCAGGCTGATCGCAAGAGCCGCGATGCCAGGATCGATAGCGCCACCAAGCCCAAGGCGGTCGGGCTATGATGTGCAACGCGTGCGGCAGGGTCTGAGCATGGAACAGGTTGATTGCATCGTTGCGGGCGCAGGCGTGATCGGTCTGGCGATTGCGCGCGCATTGGCAGCCAGGGGTCTCGAAACGCTGATCCTCGAAGCGGCGGACGCCATCGGCACCGAAACGAGTTCGCGCAATTCCGAAGTCATCCACGCCGGCATCTATTATCCGCAAGGCTCGCTGAAAGCCCGGCTGAGTGTGGCGGGACGCGACATGCTCTACCGCTATTGCACCGACCGCTCGATCCCGCACCGCCGCTGCGGCAAGCTGATCGTCGCGACCGATGAGGCGCAGGAACCTGTGCTGGCCACCATCCGCGCCAACGCCGCCGCCTGCGGCGTCGACGATCTGCGCTCCCTCTCCGCCACGGCGGCACAAGTGTTGGAACCGGCGCTGCATTGCACCGCGGCACTGCTCTCGCCCTCGACCGGCATTGTCGACAGCCACGGGCTGATGATTGCCCTGCTCGGCGATGCGGAGGCGAACGGCGCAATGCTCTCGCTCAACACCCGCATCGTCGCGGGCCGCGTCGAGACCGCCCGGATCGTGCTGCAGACGATCGACACGGAGAGCGGCCAGCAGTTCGAGATCGCAACATCGCGCCTCATCAACGCGGCCGGTCTCGGCGCCGTCGCCTTGGCAGGCTCGCTGGAAGGGTTTGGCCGGCCATTCCTGCCGACGCTTCGCTATGCCAAGGGCAATTACTTCTCGGTTGCCGGGCGCGCGCCCTTTTCACGTCTCGTCTATCCCGTGCCCGAGCCTGGCGGGCTCGGCGTCCATCTGACCCTCGACCTTGGCGGCACCGCCCGCTTCGGACCGGACGTGGAGTGGACGGATACAATCGACTATCGCGTCGATCCGGCGCGCGGCGACCGCTTCTACGCCGCGATCCGCAAATACTGGCCTGATCTGGCCGACGACAGCCTGCTGGCGGCCTATAGCGGCATCCGGCCGAAGCTGTCCGGTCCGGGCGACGCCAACAGCGACTTCGTGATCCAGGATGCCGCAACGCACGGCGTCGACAGCCTGGTCAACCTGTTCGGCATTGAAAGCCCGGGCCTGACCTCAAGCCTGGCGATAGCCGACCATGTGGCGCGTATCCTCACCTCTAAAATCACCCGAGGCGGCGGGCATGCCACTTCAGATGATCGTCCATGAAGGTCGAGATGAAGTTGTAGGAATGGTCGTAGCCTTCCTGCATGCGCAAGGTCAGATCGATGCCCGCCTTCTTGCAGGCCTCTTCGAGCAGCCATGGCCGAAGACCGTCCTGCAGGAAGCCGTCCTCGGTGCCTTGGTCGACGAGCAATTGCGGGAAGCGCTTGCCATCCTCGATCAGAAGCGTCGTGTCGTAGGCGCGCCAGCTTTTCTCGTCCGATCCGAGATACTTCTCGAAGGCCGGCCGCGACCAGCCTGCAGTGCTCGGCTGCACGATCGGCGCGAAAGCCGAGCAGCTTCGGTACCGCTGCGGATTCTTCAGCGCGATCGTCAGCGCGCCATGTCCGCCCATCGAATGGCCGAAGATGGCCTGGCGTGACATGTCGACCGGGAAGTTCGCGGCGACGAGCGCCGGCAATTCCTCCGTGACATAGGAGTACATGCGATAGTTCATCGCATATGGCTGCTCGGTCGCGTCGAGGTAAAAACCGGCGCCGCAGCCGAACTGCCAATTGTCCTTTTCATCGGGAACGTCGGGCCCGCGCGGGCTGGTGTCGGGACACACGATGACGAGCCCGAGCTCTGATGACAGGCGCCGGTACTCGCCCTTGTCCATGACGTTCGCGTGCGTGCAGGTAAGGCCCGACAAGTACCAGAGAACCGGAAGCCGACCATCGATGGCCTGGGGCGGGACGAAGACGGCAAAGTTCATATCGCAGGCACAAACCTCGGAGGCGTGCGAATAGATGCCCTGGATACCGCCATGCGATTTGGAGATGGAAACGACCTTCATCGGCTCTTGTCTCTCGTCAGGAAAATGCTGAGCCCGGCATAGCCGCCGACGCTTGCGCCCGCAACCTAATGCATGTCGCCCAAAAGTGCGCAGCGGTTTTGGGATAACGACATGCATCAAAACAAAGACTTAAAGCGCGTCGACTGAATCCGTTTCATCGCGACGCGCTTTAGCGCATCGACCCGGATGCGAATTTCAGACCGTGAATCGGGAACGGTAGTCTTGCGGCTTGACGGCGAGCAGGCGCATGAAGGCACGACGCATTGTTTCCTCGGAGCCGAAGCCGCAACGCTGCGCGATACGCTTGATCGGCAGGCGCGTCTCCGACAGTTGACGCCGTGCCGCCTCCACCCGCAGCCGCTCGATGGCGCGGACCGGAGTTTGCCCCGTCGCCTCCGCGTAGTGGCGGCTGAAACTACGCTCGCTCATGCCTGCCTTGTCTGCCAGGGCCGGCAGCGAAAGATCGTCGCCGAGATGATCGTTGATCCAATCATGAAGCGCGCCGAACCTGTCGTCGGCGGCTTGCAGGGCCAGGGCGGCGCTGAACTGCGCCTGTCCGCCGGAGCGTTTGAGGAAAACAACCATGTAGCGGGCCACGGCGAGCGCCATCGAGCAGCCGAGGTCTTCCTCCACCATCGCCAGCGCGAGGTCGATGCCCGCCGTCACCCCGGCAGAGGTCCAGACCGGACCGTCGCATATGAAGATCGGATCGGGCTCGACAAGCACGGCGGGAAAGCGCGCCGCCAGCCTGGCGCAATCCTTCCAATGGGTCACCGCGCGACGCCCGTCCAATAAGCCCGCGGCGGCAAGCAGGAAGGCACCGGTACAGACGGAAGCGACACGACGCGCCCGCTTCGCCCGCCGCCGCAGCCAATCGACGAGTGCAGGGTTCGCGGCGGCCGCCTCCACACCCTGCCCTCCAGCGACCAGCAGAGTATCCAGCGCGCCCCTGCCTTTGCCGAGCGCCGCCGCCGCCAGCACCACGCCGGCCGAGGACATGACGCCTTGGTCGCCCTGCGTCACGAGCTTGAGCCGGTATGGCGGAACGCCGCCGGCACTGGCGACGAAATCGTTGGCGGAGGCGAATACCTGAACCGGTCCGGTGACATCGAGCAACTGCACCGCCGGGAAGGTGAGCACTTCGATCACCCGGATCGGGTTTGGCGAGGAATGAGGGAGCTTTGGCATTTCCGCCAGATTATGCCCGGCCGGGTTCGCCTTGTCCACCGCACCGCTTTGGCGAGAACCGAGGGTTTATTGGCGCTCCCGCCAACAGGTCCGTTCCTAGATAAGTCATGGCAATCACACGCAAACATCAGCAAAAGGCACTTCGTCCATGGCAAAATTTCCCGTTCACACCATTGAAACCGCCCCCGAGGGGTCGAAGCCGGCGCTGCGCCAATTGCAGTCGGCTTTCGGTATGATTCCGAATATCGCCGGCGCCATGTCGACCTCGCCCGTTCTGATCAACAGCCTGGTCGCTTTGTTCGGGAATGTGCATGGCGGCAGCTTCACCGAAGCGCAGGTCCAGATCATTCTGCTCACCGACGCCGTGACCAACGCCTGCACATGGGCGGTCGCCTTCCACACGGCCCTGGCGCTCAAGGAAGGCATCGATCCGGCGGATGTCGAGGCCATTCGTGCGGGCCGTCTGCCGGCGGACGCAAAGGCCGCCGCGCTGTCGGATCTGGCAAAGACTATGATCGAAAAGCGCGGCCGGCTGAGCGACGAGGACGTTGATCGCTTCCTTAACGCCGGCTTCGGCGAGGATCACCTGCTTGAAGTGATCGCCGCGGTCGCCGCGTCCACGATCACCAACTACACCGGCAGCATCACGAAGCCCGCCCTGGAGGCTCCGTTCCAGCTGCACGCCTGGCAAGGCTGAGACAACGCCGAGGAAGGAGGAGCGACCGGTACAAGGAACGCCTTTTAGCTTTCCTTGTTTGAGGTGGCCCGCGCCGGGAGTAATAGTCGGTTCGGAATTGCGAGGAGGAGACGATGACGCTGAACTTCGACCCGAGGGCGAAGGCCGCCACGCTCTACCATGGCGAATTCCGGCCGATGCTCATCGGCGGCAAGTGGGTTGCAGCGCAGTCCGGCGAGGAGATGCAGGCGCTGAACCCGGCGACGGGCGAAGTGCTGGCCACGGTGCCGCGTGGCGGAGCCGCCGATGTGGATGCAGCGGTGGCGGCAGCGCGCGCGGCCTTCGAAGGCCCCTGGTCGAAATTCTCGCCTTATGAGCGGCAATGCGTGCTGCTGCGGATCGCCGACCTGTTCGAGAAGCATTGGGAGGAGCTCAGCGTCTCCGACACGCTCGACATGGGGCTGCCGATCGCGCGCACGCTGGCCAACCGGCGCCGGGTCATCGGCATGCTGCGCTTTTACGGCGGAATGGCGACCGCGCTGCATGGCGAGGCGATCGACAATTCCATCCCCGGCGAGATCGTCACCTTCACCCGGCGCGAGCCGGTCGGCGTCGTCGGAGCGATCATTCCCTGGAATGCACCGACCGCTGCCTCGGTCTGGAAAATCGCGCCGGCTTTGGCCACCGGCTGCACCATCGTGCTGAAGCCGTCGGAGGATGCGTCGCTGACGCCATTGCTGATCGCGCGGCTGATGCAGGAAGCGGGCCTCCCCGACGGCGTCGTCAACATCGTCACCGGAATCGGCGCCGAGGCTGGCGCGCGGCTCGCCGAGCATCCCGACGTCAACAAGATCGTCTTCACCGGCTCGACGCTGACAGGGCAAGCGATCGCGCGCGCCGGGGTCACCAACCTCAAGCGCGTTTCGCTCGAGCTCGGCGGGAAGTCGCCGATCATCGTCTGCCGCGACGCCGATATCGACAAGGCTGTTCCGGTCGCGGCGATGGCGGTGTTCGTGCATTCCGGCCAGATCTGCATCGCCGGCTCGCGCCTGTTCGTGGCGCGCGAAATCCACGACGAGTTCGTGCGCCGGGTCGCCGAATTTGCCGGCAAGCTGCGCATCGGCCACGGCATCGAGGCGGACACGGAAATCGGGCCGCTGATCAATGCAAGGCAGGCCGGCAAGGTGGAAGGTTTCATCAAGGCGGGCAGCGACGAAGGCGCCCGGCTGGTTGCCGGCGGCTCAAGGCTGACGGGCGAGCTTTACGACGGCGGCAACTTCATCGCGCCGACCGTCTTCGGCGCGGTGTCGGACAAGATGACCATCGCGCGGGAGGAGATATTCGGGCCGGTCATTTCGGCGATGCCCTTCGACACGCTGGACGAGGCCGTCGTGCGGGCCAACACAACGCCTTACGGCCTGGCGGCCGGCATCTTCACCACCAATCTCGGCACCGCGCACAAGCTCGCGCGGCGCGTCAAGGCCGGCTCGGTCTGGGTCAACATGTACCACGCCATCGACCCGGCGGTACCGTTCGGCGGCATGAAGATGTCCGGCTATGGCCGCGAAGGCGGCGTCGAGCATCTGCACGAATATCTCGAGACGAAGGCGGTCTGGATCCAGACCGACTGAGGCAACCGCGCTGGAAACGCCATCTTTTGTCCAATGGACGAAACTACGGAGGTTCAAGTTCCAGCGATCTTGGGAGCCAGGACGAAATCCCACTCGACGGACCAGAACGGAGCTTCGAAACCGAGCTCGCTCGCCTTTTCCCGATCGGTGACTTTCGTGAAATCGGCGATCAGCGAATCCTTCACGCCGAAGACGGCGTCCTCGGCTAGATAGCGGCAATCCGGCGCGAAGATGTGGGTGATGACGGGATCGTAGCCCGGCGCGCTGACAATGTAGTGCACATGGGCCGCGCGGTTGGGATGACGCCCCAGCGCGGCGAGCATCTTTCCGACCGGCCCGTCGTCGGGGATCGGGTAGTAGCGCGGCTTGACCGAACGGTACCAGTATTCGCCCTTCTCGTCGGTGGTGAAAACCCCACGCAGATTCCAGTCGGGCTGAACGTCCCTCTGCTGGACGTCGTAGAAGCCGTCGTCATTGGTCTGCCAGACGTCGATCAGCGCGCCTGGGATCGGCTTGCCGGCCGTGTCGAGCACACGCCCGCGCACCACCATCGGCTCGCCCTTGCCGTCAAGGCAGATGTTCGCGCCGTGCTCGTAACGTGGGGCTTCCGGCACATAGAACGGGCCAAGGATGGTGTTTTCGGTGGCGCCGTTCGGGCGCCGGTGATTGATGGCGTCGACGAGCATCGAAACCCCTAGCGTATCGGAAAGAAGGATGAACTCCTGCCGCCAGTCGGAGCACATCTTGCCGACCTCGGTGAGGAACCGAATGCCTTGCAGCCACTCCTCATGCGTCGGCTCGATCTCCTTGACGGCGGCACGCAGGTGTTTGACCAGCACGCCCATGACCTGTCGCAGGCGCGGATCGACATCCGGTCCCATGCGCGCGTTGACCACGTCGACCGAGGTCTCTTCCTCGAAATAGGGATATTTCGGTCGGGCGTCCGCGGTGCCTGTCATGGCGATAGCTCCTCCAGAGACGTTCGGGTTCTCAGGCCTGCGGCGGGTGGCCGGCATAGGCGCGGGCAATAAGAGCCCGGATCGGTTCCCGCTCCAGCGCCCGCGGGTTCCAGTAGGGATTGGCCAGCGCGCGGTCCGTCGCGATGTCTATCCCGTCGGGCGGCATGCCTATCTCCGACAGGGCGCGCCTGGCGCCTATCCGGCCCGCCAGATCATAGAGAGCCGTCGCGGGGTCGTTTGTCTTCAGCACGGCCCGCAGCGTTTCAATGACCGCCGGAACGGCGGGGGCGTTATAGGCCAGCGCGTGCGGCAGCACGACCGTATGGGTCTCCGCATGCGGCAGATCGAAACTGCCGCCGAGTGTGTGGCAAAGCTTATGGTGCAACGCCATGCCGACCGACCCAAGGCAGATGCCGCAGAGCCAGGCGCCATAGAGCGCGTCGCAGCGCGCATCGCGGTCATGCGGGTTCTGCGCGATGACCGGTAAGGCACCCACCAGTGCGCCCATGGCCTCGGCCGCCATGAGGTTGATCACTGGGTTGCTTTCCCTGGCATAGAGCGCCTCGACCGCATGGGCGATGGCGTTCATGCCGCTTGCGCCGGACAATAGCACAGGAAGCGTCATCGTCAGATCGACGTCGTAGATGACCACTTCCGGCAGCACCATCGGGCTCGATTGAGTAACCTTCACGCCATCCTTCGTCTCGCCGAGGATCGACGTCATTTCCGAGCCGGCATACGTTGTCGGCATCACGATCTGCGGCAGGTCGGTGCGCAATGCGATTGCCTTGGCGAGGCCCGTCGTGGAGCCTCCGCCGACCGCAACCAGCCCATCGGCCTGGAGTTCCGCCACGACTCGCAGCGCGTCCTCGGTGACGGAGACGGGCGTATGCATCGTCGCCCCGGCATAGACGCCGGCCGCTATGCTGCCGAGCGATCCGGCAAGACGCCGGGCATTGGTCTCTTGCGGCGGCGTTGCAAGCACAAGCACGCGTTTCAGCCCCAGTCGGTCGATCTCCCCCGGCAGCCTTGCGATCGTGCCCGATCCGAAGACGACGCGTGCCGGCTGGCTGTTGTAGACGAAGCTTTTCATTTGAGCCCCCGTCAGCCGCGATTGTCGACGCGCAGCAGGAAGGGATTGATGCTGACGCTTTGCCAGACATTGGCGGCATTGAACGGGTCGGCGGCGTTGAACGCCTTCACCTCCTCGAGGCTGTCCGCCGAAAAGACGAAGAGCGAGCCGATCATGGTTGCGCCGTCCGCCGCGACCAGCGGCCCGGAGATTACGGTCGCGACCGAACCAGCCGCAAGATAGATCTTGTGGGCATCATAATTGGCGAGCCGCCGCGGAAGCGCATCGGCATGGTCGAGACAGTGGACGGCAAAGAGCAAGATGGTCCTCCCGAGCTAGCGCGACGCTTCAGCGTTCGCTAAGTTCTACTCCTCCCTGCCGGAACTTAAATCGACTCCTGTCGAACAAAGTCGGTGAATTGGTCCAAAATGGACAGATGCCGTCGTGAAGGCTTTGCGACGAAGAGGCGCGCAAATGCACTGACCGACAGCGTGCGCGGTCGGGATTGTTCGCCACCGGAAGGCGGATATCGACCGGTTGCGTCGTGCGGTCGGGGACAAGCGAGCCGCGAGATCGCCGTGGTCTCAGGCGATCCTCTGCTCGAACTGTGCGATGTCCGCGCTTTTTCGCAGACCGGTCGCTACGACCGACACGCGGAACTTGCCCGCCAAGGCCTGGTCGAAGATGGCGCCGACGATGATGTCGGCATCGGCGTCGACTTCTTCCCGTATCCGTGTCGCAGCTTCGTCGACCTCGAACAGTGTCATGTCCATGCCGCCGCAGATCGACACGAGCAGGCCCCTGGCGCCCGACATCGAGGCCTCGTCGAGGAGCGGATTGGCGATCGCCGCCTCGGCCGCCGTTCTTGCGCGCCCCTCTCCGGAAGCCTCGCCGGTCCCCATCATCGCCCGGCCCATGTCCCGCATCACCGACTTCACGTCGGCGAAATCGAGATTGATCAGGCCTTCCTTGACGATGAGATCCGTGATGCAGCCGACACCGGCGTAGAGAACGCGGTCCGCCATGGCGAAGGCGTCGGCGAACGTGGTCCTGGCGTCGGCGACCCTGAAGAGGTTCTGGTTCGGGATGACGATCACGGTGTCGGCGCTCTCGCGAAGGCGCTCGATGCCTTCCTCGGCGGCCTGGGTCCTGCGCTTGCCTTCGAAGACGAAAGGCTTGGTGACGACGGCCACCGTCAAAATGCCGGCGTCGCGCGCGGCACGCGCAATCACGGGCGCTGCACCCGTCCCCGTGCCGCCGCCCATGCCGGCGGTGATGAAGCACATATGCGTTCCCGCCAGATGATCCATGATCTCGTCGAGGGATTCCTCGGCGGCAGCACTTCCGACCTGGGGTAAGGATCCGGCGCCCAGGCCCTCGGTGACATGCGCGCCCAGCTGGATCAGCCGCGACGACTTCGACATGGTGAGCGCCTGGGCGTCAGTGTTGGCGACGACGAACTCGACGCCCTGCAAGCCTTCGGCGATCATGTTGTTGACGGCGTTTCCGCCCGCGCCGCCGACCCCGACAACGGTGATCTTGGGTCTCATCTCCAGGATTTCCGGCTTGGCGGTCATTTTTCACATCTTTCTACGAAAGCGCCCGGCTGCCCCGCCGCACGATCATGCGGAACCGGAGCAACGAGCACACGAATCAGGCGATCCCCACCAAGTACAGGGAATCAGAGCCGGCGCTTCCCTGCAAGGTCCGCCGAGCATATGCAAGCGCGATGCCTAACAGTTCGGTTGTCCGGTCCTCCCATGTCGCGGATCGCGCTACTGCGTCACCGAGGTCGAGGTGCCCCAGGTGTCCGACAGCACATAGCCTTGCGGATAGGGATCCGTGGGATCGAGATAGTAATTGTGCTCGCCCGTGATCCACGCCCTGCCGGTGATCTGCGGAATGATCGCCTTGCGCCCGGCGACTTCGGCGAGTTCGAGTATCTTGCCGGTGAAGCGCGAGCCGATGATCGATTCATGGATCAGCACCTCGCCGGCCTTCATCAAGCCGCGGGCCTGCAGCACGGCCATGCGGGCCGAGGTGCCGGTTCCCGTCGGGCTGCGGTCCGAGCGTCCGGGCGAGACGATGCAGGTGTTGCGCGTGACATTGCCCGGCCCCTGGAACGGCATGGCGAACTGCACGATCGACACGCCGCGCACATTGTCGAACTGCGGATGGACGATATCGAATTGCTCGCGCGCAGCGCGGCGAACCTTCTCGCCCACCACAGCCAGCTCGCGCGCCTCGTCGGGAACGACCGAGAAGCCGAGCGCCTTGGCATCGACGATCGCGTAGAACATGCCGCCATAGGCGATATCGACCTTCAGCGTTCCGACCCCTTCCACCTCGATATTGGCGTCGAGGCGTTCGGCAAAGGCCGGCGCGTTGCGGAAGCTTATCGACAGGCATTTGCCGTCGCGACATTCGGCGTTGACCTCGATGACACCGCCCGGCATGTCGAGCTTGAAGCGCGTCTCGGGCTCCTGCATCGGCACCATGCCGGTCTCGAGCAGCACGGTGGCGACGCATATCGTGTTGGAGCCGGACATTGGCGGGTATTCCGTCGGCTCCATGATGATCGCTCCCGCGGCGCAATCCTCGCGCGTCGACGGCACCAGGAGATTGACGTGCCGCGCGACGCTGCCGCGCGGCTCGCAGATCAGCATGCGTCTTATATGGTCGTGGTCGCGTTCCATCGCGATCATCTTTTCCATCATCGTGCGGCCCGCCGGCGGCAGCACGCCGCCCACGATGACGTCGCCGATCTCACCTTCGGCATGACAGCCGACGACGCGAATGCTGGCTTTGGTACGCATGGTTACTCCCTGTGACCGCGACTATGCGCTTGGCAAGCGGTTCTTTGCGGGACAAACTGGCCAATCTGGGTGCCAGCCTCAAGGAGAATCCGAAATGACCGCCAATGTTTTTTCCGGCTGCATGCCGGCGCTGATGACGCCTTGCACCAATGACCGGCTTCCCGACTTCGACGCGCTGGTGCGCAAGGGTCGCGAGCTGATCGCCGCCGGCATGTCGGCTGTCGTCTATTGCGGTTCGATGGGCGACTGGCCGCTGCTGAGCGACGCGCAGCGCATGGAAGGCGTCGAGCGCCTAGTGAAGGCCGGCGTGCCGGTGATCGTGGGAACCGGCGCAGTCAACACCCCCAGTGCCGTGACCCACGCCGCGCATGCCCAGAAGGTCGGCGCACGGGGCCTGATGGTGATCCCGCGCGTGCTGTCGCGCGGGCCGTCGGTCACGGCGCAGCGCCATCACTTCAAGGCAATCCTTGCCGCCGCCCCCGATCTGCCGGCCGTCATCTACAACAGCCCCTATTACGGCTTCGCCACGCGCGCCGACCTTTTCTTCGCGCTGCGCGCCGAACATCCGAACCTGGTCGGCTTCAAGGAGTTCGGTGGCCCGTCGGACCTGCGCTACGCAGCGGAAAACATCACTAGCCGCGACGATGAGGTTGCGCTGATGATCGGCGTCGACACCGCCGTCTTCCACGGTTTCGTCAATTGCGGCGCCTCCGGCGCCATCACCGGCATCGGCAACGTGCTGCCCAAGGAAGTGCTGCATCTGGTTGGCCTCAGCCAGGCGGCGGCGAAGGGCGACGCCGAAGCGCGCCGGCTGGCGCTCGAGCTGGACGCCGCGTTCGCCGTGCTGTCCTCCTTCGACGAGGGCCCGGACCTGGTGCTCTATTTCAAGCACATGATGGTGCTCAAGGGTGACCCGGAATACAGGCTGCACTTCAACGACACCGACTCGCTGAGCGACAGCCAGCGCGGCTACGCCGAGCAGCAGCTCAAGCTGTTCGACACCTGGTACGCCCAGTGGTCAACGCAGCCCGTGATGGCAAGATACGCGGCCTGAGTCCATCGACCTGAGGCCGCCAGCCCGATCGAAACCTGGCGATTGGCGGCGGCCTTTGCCCTAGAGCAATTCCGGGAAAGTGTGAGCGGTTTAGGCTCGGCGACTTCGCCGTAGCCTTCCGTCCGGAATTGCGTCAAAACAAAGAGATAGAGCGGTTCGCCGTTTCCGTGAAACGGCGAAACACTCTAGGTCAGCTACCGAAAGGCAGGCTGGCTTTGATGAAGCGATGCCAGGCGCCGCCGAGCACAAGCGAGGTTTCAGCCTTGCCGAAGCCTGCCGAGAGAAGGCCTTCCGAAAGCCTGGAAAAATCGAGGTTCGATCCGAACCATGACGGCCGGGGCGGGAAGCTTGCCGCCGCCTGCATCTCGCGGGTCCAGCGGCCCTCCCGCATCCAGCGCACGACGCTGTCGGGCTGGTTCTGGCAAAGATCCGAGCCGATGCCGAGATGCTCCGCTCCCATGATTTCAGACGCTTCCGCGGCCATGTTCCCAAATTGATTCAGCGTCGTGTCCGAACCGTTCGGAAGATGCAGCGGGTAAAGGGAAAGGCCGAGCATTCCCTGTCTTTCGCGCAGCGCCCGGAGGACGGCCTTGGGCACATTGCGATTGCTGTCGCGGAGCCAGCGCGGATTGGCGTGGCTGATGACCACCGGCCGTTGCGAGAGCGCGATCGTTTCCAGCGCGGTCCGCTGGCCGGCATGCGACAGGTCGATGATCATGCCGAGGCGGTTCATTTCGGCAATCGCCTCGCGCCCCATCCGCGTTACGCCGCTGTCCTCCTCCTCCATCCAGCCGCAGCCGAGCAGCGACTGGTTGTTGTAGGTGAGCTGCATGAAGCGGATGCCGAGATCGAACAGCATTTCGATCAAACCGATGTCGTCCTCGATCGGCATCGGGTTCTGCAGCCCGAGAAAGATCGCCGTGCGGTTTGTGGCGCGGGCGCGCTCGATGTCGCCGCTGTCGCGCGCCAAAAGAATCAGGTCCTCATTGTCGCGGAAGCGCGTGCGCCAATCGACGAGATGGCGCACCGTCTCGCGGAAACCTTCATGATAGCCGACCGTGGCGTGGATCGCCGTCAGCCCGCCCTTGCGCATCTCCAGAAAAATCTCACGCGACCAGTTGCAATATTGCAGCCCGTCGATGAGCACTGGTGGCGTGTCGGCAGCGGTGGTCATTCGGCCGCGCCCGCATGGATGTAGGACGTCTTGGCCTGAGTGTAGAATTCCACCGCCGCGCGTCCTTGCTCGCGCGGACCGTAGCTCGAGGCGCGGACGCCGCCGAATGGCACATGATAATCGGTGCCGGCGGTCGCAAGGTTGACCATGACGCAGCCCGAGCGCGACGCACGGCGGAACTTCGTGGCGCGCGCGAGCGACCGGGTGGCGATGCCCGCCGTCAACCCGTATGGCGTATCGTTGGCGAGGAAAATCGCCTCGTCGAGATCCCCGGCGGTAAGGACGCAGGTGATCGGCGCGAACATTTCCTCCTGGTTGATGCGCATGAGCGAGCGGCCGTTGAGAAAAACGGCGGGCGCCATGTAGTGGCCCCGATGCGCCAGGTCGAGCGCCTCGCCGCCCGTCGCAAGCTCGGCGCCTTCGCTTTTACCGAGCGTCACATAGTCGAGATTGGCGGAGAGCTGCCCGGCGCTAACCACCGGCCCCATCTGCACGCCGGCCTCCAGGGCATGGCCGACCTTCAGCGCTTTAGTCTTGGCCAACAGCTTCTCGACGAAGGCGTCATGCACCGGCCGATGGACGATCATGCGGGAGGCCGCCGTGCATTTCTGGCCCGAACCGCCAAAGGCGCCGTTCACAGCAAGGTCGACCGCCCGGTCGAGGTCGGCGTCATCCATGACGACGAACGGATTCTTCGACCCCATTTCGAGCTGCAGCTTCACGAACCGTGTGGCAGCCAACGCCGCGATGCCGGAGCCGACGGCGCCGGAGCCGGTGAAGCTCAGCCCTTGTATGTCGGCATTCGCGGCGAGCTCGCGGCCGATCGTCGACCCCGATCCCATCACCAGGTTGAACAAGCCTTTCGGGATCGCCTGCCGGCTGATGATCTCGGTCAGCGCCCAGGCGCTGGCAGGCGTGACGCTGGCCGGTTTCCAGACCACCGCGTTGCCGAAAGCCAGCGCCGGCGCGATCTTCCAGGACGCGGTAGCGATCGGGAAATTCCAGGGCGATATGATCGCGACGACGCCGAGCGGCTCACGCTCGATCAGGACATCGACGCCGGCCCGGACGGACTCAGCCGAGGAGCCAAGATTGCGCAACGCCTCCGCGGCGAAATAGGTGAAGAACTGCCCGGCCCGATAGACCTCGCCGACGCCCTCGGCCAGGATCTTGCCCTCCTCGCGGGAAAGCAGTTCGCCAAGCTCCTTCGAGCGCGCCATTAGCTCGCGTCCGATGGTGTCGAGAACGGCGGCTCTGGATTCCAGGCCGGCCGCCGCCCACTCCCGCTGCGCGCCCTGAGCAGCCGCCACCGCATCGTGGATATCGGATGGCTGCGCCTGGGCAAAACGCCCGACAATGTCGGTCACGTCGGATGGATTGATATCCTCGATCCAGTCGGCGCCGTCGCGCCATTCGCCTGCAACGAAGTTCTGACCGTTCAGCATCGCGTTGACCTGCATCAATTCGGTTGACAACGACCTAACCAATGCTGTGAACTTCAATCAAGCTCAATTTTTGGTATAAATGTTCAGGTAAGCTTAACAGTGAGCAAAACCATCAGCCTGACCGGCATGCGAAGCTTCGTCGCGGTCTGCGAGACCGGCGGCGTGCGTGCCGCCGCCGATCAGATCGGCCGCACTCCGTCGGCCGTGTCGATGACCTTGAAACAGCTGGAAGACGATATCGGCGTGCCGCTCTTCGAAAGCGAACGCAAGGGTGCGCTTTCGCCGGTCGGCCGCATCGTGCTCGACGAGGCGCGCGCCATGATCGCCCACTACGATCGCGCATGCCTGGCAATGACGAGCTACGCGGCGGACCTGCAGGGCCGCTGCGACGTGGCAAGCGTGCCTTCGGTTGCCGTGACCTTGCTGCCCCGCGCGATCGCCCAGCTCCGCGCCGAGGGCTGCAGGTTCGACATCCATGTTCGCGACAGCGATTCCAACGCCATCGTCGAGGCAGTCGAAAACGGCATGGTGGAGGTCGGCCTGTGCGTGCTAGCGACTAAGCGGCCGCAGCTCAGTTTCGAGCCTTTGTTCCACGAGCCGCTCGATTTCGTCTGCCCGGTCGATCATCCTTTGGCAGAATCGAAACGTCCGTTGAAATGGGCGCAACTCGACGGTGAGAGCTTCATCCAAAACGGCGCCGCCGCGGCGCTTGGCGTTGCCGAGACCGAGGCGCTTGCCGCCGGCTCCAAACTCACCGCGACCAATGTGAGCTCCAACCTGGCGATGGTGGAGGCCGGGCTCGGCGTCACCATCCTGCCCCGGCTTTGCCGCTGGAAATGCGGCCACGACGTGCGCTTCGTCCCGCTTGCCGATCCACGCTCGAGCCGGACGGTCGGCTGGATCGCCAAGGAAGGCCGGAACCTGCAGCCTGCATCGCTGCGGTTCATCGAATGCATTCGCCTGCAGATGCGGGTGAGCGAAGGAGAGTTCGGCTATGCGGCTGCCTGATCGGTGGATGACCAGATGATGCGCCTGACGCAAGCCCGGATCGAGACGCTCGCCTGCACGGCGCTGATGCGGCACGGCGCCAGCCAGCAGCAGGCCCGGGCCCTGGCTGCCGGCATCGCGGCGGCCGAACGCGACGGCCTGAAGTCGCACGGCCTGATGTACCTGCCGACCTATTGCGAGCATCTGGCCTGCGGCAAGGTTCTGGGACTGGCCGAGCCGCGCCTGACGCAGCCGGCGCCGGCGGTTGTCGCCGTCGATGCCGGCAACGGCTTTGCGCACTCGGCAATTGCCACCGGCCTGCCGCCGCTGATCGAAGCGGCGCGTTCGCAAGGCGTGGCGGCTTTAGCCATCCGCAACTCCTACAATTGCGGCGCGCTGGGCTATCATACCGAACGGATCGCGCGGGCCGGCTTGGTCGGATTGGGATTCACCAACGCGCCGGCCTCGATCGCGCCCTGGGGTGGCCGCAAGGCGGCCGTCGGCACAAATCCCTGGTCGCTGGCGGTCCCGGACGGACACGGCGGCGCGCGGTTCGTCATCGACCAGAGCGCGAGCGTCGTCGCCAAGAGCGAAATCATCAAGCGTGCCCGCGCCGGCGAGCCGATCCCTCCCGGTTGGGCCTTCGATCAAAGCGGCGAAACGACCACCGACGCCAGCGAAGCGTTGAAGGGCACGATGGCGCCGGCCGGCGGCTACAAGGGTGTCGGGTCTGCCCTGCTGGTGGAAATCTTCGCAGCATGCCTGACGGGAGCAAACCCAGGGCTCGTCGCCAGCCCCTTCTCCGGGACCGCCGGAGGTCCTCCGGGAACCGGCCAGTTCTTCCTGGCAATCGCACCCGGTGCTACCTCGGGCGGCGCATTTGCGGGAACGCTGGACACCGTCGCCGGCTGCTTCGTCGGCGACACGAGGCTTCCGGGAACCAGGCGCTTTGCCGCACGCGAGCGCAACACAAGCGAAGGCATCGAAGTGGCGACTGAAACGCTTGTCAATCTCGAGACGCTCGCCGGGAACGCCGCATGACGGCAATCGCGCTGCGACCGCCCGAAGTCGTCATGCGCCTTCAACGGCTTGGCGCGGCGCATCCAACACGGCTCAGCTTCCTGCGCCAACTGATCCGCCGCGCCACCAGGGAGCAGTGGCACGCACGAAAGGACCGGTTCGAACTGGACGACAATGGGTTTGGGCGAGCGGTCTATGCGGTCGAGACACCGGCAAGAACCTACAGCCTGGTCGCGTTCTCGACGCCGCTCGACGACGAAAAGCGGTCCGATCGTGTCATCGCGCAGGCCTGGGACACGAGCTACGTGCTCTACGATGGATTGCCGGATGCTGCCGAGATCGCGCGGCTGGAGGCAAATGCGCCCTTGCAGGAGGCAGGCCGCTTCACCGGTCGCGAGCTCGTCCTGGCCCGCGCGAACAAGAGTGTGCGGCTGTTCGAGGAAGTCGCTTCAGCGCTGGCGCATGGACGGCAGCCGGACGAGGAGCAACTGCTCGGTGTCGGCTATCTGATGCGCACCACGGCGGTCTACGGCAACGGCAAGTTCGGCATCGCCGATCGCGACGAGATCGCCTCGCGGCCGGAGCTTTCGGGATCCTTTCAGGCGGAAATGCTCACCGTCTGGCTGATCCGGTCCTTCATCCTCGACCTGGTCGATCACATCGCCTATCGCCGCAATCCGACCGGCGCGGCAAGGCTGGCGCCGGATTTGCGCCGGGCGCTCGGCGTGGGCAATGCGACCGGCCTGGGCATGGCTCCCTTCCTCGTTCGCCATCCGCTCTTGACGCATAGCTGGTTCCTGGCCCGCGAAACCGCGCTGGCGCGGGTTCGCGTTGAACCGTATGCCGGCGAAGCGGAACGAAAAGCGTTTTTGCAGGCCCTCACCGACCTGCGCCGACGCGTCGCCCGCTGGTACAGCGACGACAGCCGCCAGGCTGCCGCAACCCGGCTATTGGCCGACGATCTCGCTACGCTGGCGGGAAATCTCGATCGGCTTCTGGCGAAACCACGTCCGTGGGATGCGCTCTATCGCCTGGCGGAAGACCGCTTTTCGCTCGAGGGGCAGGAAGCCTGCGTCTCCCTGATCCTCGAGCCGCACGGCGACCTGGTCGATGATCTCGGCGACACGATGAAGGCCGACGAGACGCCCGGCCATGGCATCGATGGCAGCGTGACCTGCGGTTCGCTGCGCCAGGCGCTTCTCGACAGCTATTCCTGGGCGGAAAGCGTCGACTTCGCCGAACCGGCCGCCAATGCGCGTTTCTGGTACGTCTCGGCGGAAAAGCTCGAGCCGCGGCTTGGCGAACGCTTCGAGGAGGACGGCGCCGAGCTTGAACAGCCTTTGGCCACCGCGCGCGATGCGCTCAACCTGGCCGCCGCGCTGGCGCAGGAACCGGCTTCGAGCCGTGTCGCGGAATTCCTGCTTCGCCGGCCGGAATGGCGCCACGCGGCGCGGCGCGCCCAGATTGTCGCCCGGTTCCCCTATTCCGAGATCCGCGACAATCTGATCGGCGCCGAATTGCGGCCGGTCGACATATTGCGCGCCAAGCTGGCGTTTTTCGGCGCACGCAGTTTCGATCCTCGCTCCGATCGCTGGCTGCGGATCGCGCTCTTCAGTGGCGAGCCCCTGATCGAGGATGTCGCGGCGGCGGCTTCGACAGGAGAAGCCGCGTGATCGACCTGTCGCTCAACGAGGTGGAAACGCTGAGCACCAAGGCGGCGCGGGGTGCCGGATTTTCATGGGGCCTAGCCGAGGATATCGGCCGCGCGGCTCGCCGGATCGCGGTCGAAGATCAAAGCTGGGGCGTGGCCATGCTTAGCCTCGCCGAAAACGCGCAATCCTTCGCGGGACCTGATCCTGCCCGCGCGGCGGGCTGGCGAAAAGGCGAGGCTGACAAGCCTGCCGAAAGGCCGCTCTGTCCCATCCGAACCGCCGCCCTGCTACTCGACGATCCGCCTCCGGCGGACGCGATGCCGCTGACGATCCTCGATGTCGGCCTGCCGATCTGGCTCGACGCCATGCTGCGCCGCTCGACCATGCGCATGGCTCAACCGGCGGCGCTGCTGACGCGGGCCGATGTCGTCATCGAACGCCGCACCGAGATCGAACAGCCGGCTGCAGGACAGCGTGGGACGGTCGACCAACAGACGCTTGCCGCGCTGAATTCGTTTGCGGCCAAAACCTATGTGCCGGAGAGCGAAAGATCGCGTGTCCGCGGTGCCGGTGGAGGCCGGGTGGACGATGAATAAAGGGGAGAAGGCAATGAGCGCAACCGACGGCCAGAAGATCGCCATGCGCGGAGCCGGCTATTATTCGGCGAACACCGTGGGCGCCAAATACGTCATCGACAAGGTCGCCGATCTGGTCGTCGACGCTGTCGCCAGGATGCCCCGACTGGCCAACGGCCACCCATTCGCGATCGCCGATTTCGGCGCGGCGGACGGCGGCACCTCGATGGACATGATGCGGCGGCTGGTTGGCGCCGTTCGGGAGACGGAACCGCACCGGGCGATATCGATCACCTACACCGACCTACCCCATAACGATTTCTCGACCCTGTTCCGGCTCAGCCAGGGCCTTCTTGGGCCTTCCACCGACATGCCGCTGGCGGACACCCCTGCCCTCTACATCTTCGGCAGCGGTACCAGCTTCTACCGCCAGGTCCTGCCCGACAATTCCCTGTCGTTCGGCTTTTCCGCCACGGCGATGCATTGGATCAGCAAACGACCTTGCATGATCGCCGACCATGTCCAGGCGGTCGGCGCGAGTAATGCCGAACGCGAGCAGTTCCGTACCCAGGCCCTTCGCGACTGGGAGACGATCCTGCTTGCCCGGGCGCGCGAACTTCGCTCGGGTGGGCGGCTTGCGCTGGCCAATTTCTGTATCGACGAAGAAGGGCACTATCTCGGACATACGACGGCAGTCGACATGTTCGATTGCTTCGCGCGCCATTGGCGCGATCTGCTTCGAGCCGGGCGTATCAGCGAGACCGAATACGTCAACGCGACGTTCCAGCAATTCTACAAGACGCCGCAGGAGTTCGCGGCGCCGTTCCGCGATCCCGCTTCGTCGGTGTCTCAAGCGGGACTAAGACTGGAGAAGATGTTCACCATGGTGACGCCCTGCCCCTATGCCGAGGCGTTCCGGACCCATCGCAATGCGCAAGATTTCGCCAGGGCCTATGTGCCGACGCTGCGCTCCTGGTCCGAGACCGTTTTTGCAAACGCGCTCGACTCCTCGCGCCCCGCAAACGAACGCTCCGCAATCATCGACGATTTTTACAACGCTTACGAAGCTGACGTCGCGCGAGCGCCCGACGAGCACCGCATGGACTACGTCCATTGTGTAACACAGATCGTCAAACTGTGACGGGACAGGAAGCCCTATGCGCCCCTTCTAACCTCTCAGGTAGGGAACGCCCAGCCGCGCCGGCTGCCCGCTTCGGAAACGTACGCTCACCGCCGCGTGCATCTAGCAGGTTGTTGAAGAAGTCTCAGAGATACCCGTTTTGACTCTGATTTGTGCTCGGTCTGACTCTGATACGTTCCGTGAACAAAACAGTTTTTCAACAGCCTGCTAGAGCAATTCCAGGAAAAGTGCGCAGCGGTTGGGCTCGGCGACTTCGCCGTAGCCTTCCGTCCGGAATTGCGAGGAAACAAAGACTTAGAACGGTTCGGCGATTCTGTGAAACGCTGAACTGCTCTAAGCGGCGCGACGCTCCTGCCTGACTGATTCCTGGTTGATCTCGGCAAGAAGGGCTTCGACATCGGCTTTCGGAAAGGTGTGGCGGAAGCGGCGATCGAAGGTCGTGAAGATGCCGACGAACGAGTTGGCGCAGTGTTCCAGCATGCGTTCGGCATCTTCCGAAGAAATGTCGAGTTGCTTCTGGAGGAAGCGGTTGAACTTGCTGCGGGCAACCGGGTTTTCGAGCACGAAGACCGGTTGCGTGTCCCATTCGATGCGCCGGTGCACCGCGTCGGAGACAGTATGCAATTCCGCCTTTAGATGGATGTCGCGTGACGACGATGCCACCTCGATGGTGATCCCGTCATTGTCGAGCGTCCAGGCTTGAAGCGCGGTATCGTAGACGCAAAGGTCTTCCGCCGCGATTTGCAGTGTCACGACCCTGCTCTCACCCGGATTCAGCTCGAGCTTGGCAAATCCCTTCAGCTCGCGCACCGGGCGCTTCAACCTTGGCTGCCCATACCGGGCGTAGACCTGGCAGATTTCCTTGCCAGCGACCTTTCCGATGTTCGTCACGGCAAAGCTGACAGCGACCTTCTCGCCGGAGCGCAGGATGGTGCGGTCAAGCGCCAGGTTGGAATAGGCGAACTCGGTGTAGCTCAGCCCGAAGCCGAAAGGGAAAAGGGGCTCGATGCCGCGCGCGTCGTACCAACGATAGCCCGCGAAAATTCCCTCGCTGTAGACGTGCCGCCCGTTTTCGCCGGGATAGGTGAGATGGGTCGGCATGTCCTCCATGCGCTTCGGGAAGGTAGTTGTGAGCTTGCCCGACGGGTTCACGCGGCCGAACAGGAGGTCGGCGACGGCACCTCCGGTCGCCTGACCGGAGAAGAACATCTCAATGACCGCCGGCACGTCTCCGATCCAGGGCATAACCACCGCATCGGGGCTCGATATGACGGCGACAATGTTGGAATTGGCGCAGGCAAGCCGCTCCACCAGCGCGTCATGGCCCGGCGCGAGGCCGAGCGAGCGGCGATCGGAACCTTCGCCGTCATAACCATTTTCCGTGTTCACGAAGACCAGGACGATATCGGCGCCGGCTACGCCCTGTTCCGCCTCGATGATCAGTGCTTCGCGCTCCGAAGCGATCTCGCTCGTTGCCTGAAACACATCGATCTTGATCTCGCTTCCGGCGAGCTTGCGGATTTCTTCGACCGGAACGTCCTTGGATGTCGGTATCGTCGTCGCGCAGCCCGAGCCCTGGATGACGGGAGCCGCGGCGCCCTCTCCCACAATCGCGATCCGCCTAACGCTGGCCTTCGAAATCGGCAGGAGGCCAACATCGTTCTTCAGCAGGACCATCGATTCCGCAGCCAGGCGGCGAGCAAGCGCGTGATGCTCCGCCCGATCGAACGTCATTGTTCGATCCTCGCCTCGCTTGGCCTTGCTGACCAGATCGAGAACGCGTTCACAGGCGCGATCGACCAGTGCCCGGTCAACGTTGTCCGCTTCGATCGCCGCCAGAAGATCGGCCTTGCGGGTTTCGCTTTCCGGCATGTCCAGATCATTGCCGGCAATCAGCGAGGCCGGCCTGTCCTTGACGCCGTGCCAGTCGGAGACGACCAGCCCGCCGTAACCCCATTCATCGCGCAGCACCTTGGTGAGCAGCCAGGCGTTCTGCGCGGCTTGAACGCCGTTGAGCCGGTTGTAGGAGCTCATGACGGTCCACGGCTCGCTCTGGCGGATCGCCCGCTCGAAGCCCTTGAGGTAGATCTCGCGAAGCGCCCTTTCCTCCACGACAGAGTCCATCGTGGTGCGCTCGATCTCGGAATTGTTGCAGGCGAGATGCTTCAGGGAAGCGCCGACGCCGTTCTCCTGCAGGCCCTTGATGACACCGGCGGCAAAATCCCCAGTCAGCACCGGATCTTCCGAGTAATACTCATAGGAGCGTCCGCCAAGCGGTGTGCGCCGGATATTGATCCCTGGACCCAGCAACAGATGCACGCCGAATTCCTGGCACTCCCGAGCCAGCGCTTCGCCCAGCTGGTGCGCCAGATCGACGTCCCAGGAACAGGCCAGGCTGGTCCCGTTAGGAAAGCAGGTGGCGGGTTTCATCTGCCCCCAGGCGGTCTGCACATGGTCCGCCCGCTGGTTCACCACCGACAGGAACGCCGCGAAATCCACGCCGCCGGCCTCGTCACCGTCAATCTGCGGGATGGAGTACCGCACACCATAGGTGCCATCGGTCATGACGATGTGCGGAATGCCCAGCCGGTCGATCTCCTGTGTCTTCCACATATGGTGGCCGGCGAGCAGCGAGACCTTCTCCTCGTCCGTCATCTCAGCCACCAAGGCCGCGAAGTCGCCGGCGATGAACTTTTCATTCGTCATTTGAAGTCTCCGAAAATGACCGTGGAACAAGATCGGCAGGGTCCAGCATTGCTCCGGCGCGTCGCGGCGACGCCGTCATAGCCGCCGTTCCGTCGCCGCCGAGAAGAACGAGGCCTTGGACATGTTGAAGCGAAAACCAACGTCCTTTTGCATCGCCCTGGCCGCATCGACGGTCAGCTTCACACTGAACCGCTGACCGAGGCAGTCGAACCAGCCGAGCGCATCGGCGCCCAGAAGCTCGGTGAAGGCGAGCGTCGCTGGAATGCTGTCGGGCGTGCCGTGCTCGACGACATCGACATCTTCGCAGCGTATACCCAATATCGCCTCCGCGGCCGTCGGCTCGGTCGCGAAACCGTAAGGCGACGCGTCGAGGCAAACCTCATGCGCCTTGAAGCGTCGCGTCCCCTCCAGATGCCCCCTCAGGAAGTTCATCGACGGAGAACCGATGAAGCCGGCCACGAACAGGCTGGCAGGTTTTTCGTAAACCGTCTGCGGCTCCGCGAACTGCTCCACCCCGCCCTTGTGCATGACCGCCACGCGGTCGGCCATGGTCATGGCCTCGATCTGGTCATGCGTCACATAGATCATTGTCGACTGCAGCGTCTCATGGAGCAGCTTGAGCTCCACCCGCGTCTCGGCGCGCAACTTGGCATCGAGATTGGAGAGCGGCTCGTCGAACAGGCAGATGCTGGAGGAGCGGACCAGCGCCCGCCCGATCGCCACGCGCTGCCGCTGGCCGCCTGAAAGCTGGCTTGGCTTGCGGTCGAGCAGAGCCTCGATCTGCAGCAGCCTGGCTGCCCATGCGACCTTCTCGGCGATCGCCGTCTTGGGCGTGCCGGCGATTTCCATGCCGAAGGAGAGGTTGCGCCGCACCGTCATGGCCGGGAACAGCGCATAGGACTGGAAAACCATCGCAAGCCCGCGCTGGCTGGGTTCCAGGCCGCTGACATCGACATTGTCGATGAGTATCTGGCCGGAATCGCAATCGTCCAGGCCCGCGATCACGTTGAGCAAGGTGGACTTGCCGCATCCCGAGGAGCCGAGAATGACGACAAACTCGCCGGGCGCAATCTCCATGTCGACGCAGTCCAGCACTGTAAGGCCGGCGAAGGATTTCCTGATCTGGCGGATGGACACTCTTGACATTTCTATCCCTTGACCGCGCCGGCGGCGATGCCGCGCACGAAATAGCGACCTGAAAGAAAGTAGACCACAAGCGTCGGAATGGCCGTGATGACGGCCGCGGCCATGTTGACGTTGGGCGAGACGGAGCCGCGCGCGTTGTTGACGATGTTCGTCAGTTGCACCGTCATCGGCAGATTGTCGTTGCCGGCAAAGATCAGGCCCAGCAGGTAGTCGTTCCATATGCCGGTGAATTGCAGGATCGCCACGACGACGAGAATGTTGGTCGAAATCGGCAGGATGACCGACCAGAATGTCCTGAGGAAGCTGGCGCCCTCCATGCGGGCGGCCCGGCTGATCTCGTCGGGCACCCCGACGTAGAAGTTGCGGAAGAGCAGCGTCGTGTAGGGCAGGCCGTAGATCACATGCACCAGGACGATGCCCGCATAGGTGCGGAACAGCCCCATGCTGCTCAGGATCTTAACCGTCGGGTAGAGCATGGCCTGATAGGGAATGAACAGGCCTACGGTGACCAGCAGCATGATCAGGTTGGCGCGGCGCGATTTCCATTGCGCCAAGGCGTAACCGTTGAGCGCGCCCACCAGCGTGGAGATCGCTACGCTCGGTACCGCGATCTTTATCGAATTCCACAGCCCGGGACGAACCCCGCCGCACTCGAGCCCGGTGCAGGCACTCTTCCAGGCCGTGATCCAGGCGTCGAAAGTCGGCCTGACAGGCAAAGCGAGCAGATTGCCCTGCCGGATCTCCTCCAGCGGTTTGAGCGAATTGCTGACGATCAAAAGCAAGGGCAGCAGGAAGAACGCCGCCGACACGACGAGAAATACATAGAGACCGAAGCGCGCGACGCGCGGCCCGAACACCGGTCTCTCGACTTTGATGGCGCGGGTCACGTTCGCCTCCTGAATTCGCTGTAGAAATAGGGCAAAAGCATCAGCAGCGAGAGCAGCAGCATGACGATCGACGCCGCCGAGGCGAGGCCCAAATTGACGCGGGCGAAGTAGAAGTCGACGGCGAACTTGGCCGGCATTTCGGTGGCGATGCCTGGCCCGCCCTTGGTCATGGCGATGACCAGGTCGTAGCCCCGGATCACCTCGGACATCAGCAGCACAACGCAGGAAGCAATCACCGGCCGCATGCCGGGAAAAATCACCTGCAGATAGGCGCGCCAGAGCGGAACGCCCTCCATCCGGATGGCCTTCCAGAGGTCGTTGTCGACGCCGCGCAAACCGGCCAGGACGATGACCATCACCAAGCCCGAGGAATGCCAGATGCTGGCGATGACGAGCGTGTAGATGGCGCGGTCGGGATTGGTCAGCCAATCGAAGGTGAAGCTTTCCCACCCCGCGTTTCGCATCAGACCCTGCAGGCCGTTGACCGGGTCCAGTACCCATCGCCAGGACAGTCCGGTCACGATCAGCGAGACGGCGAGCGGATAGAGGAAAATGGTTCGGAACAGCGATTCAGCCTGGATGCGGCGGTCTGCAAAGATTGCCAGTATCGTGCCGAAGCTGAGCGTCCCGGCGATGACCAGCACGCCGAAGATCACCATGTTCATGCATGACACGAGCCAGCGGTAGTTGGTGAACAGCTTGACGTACTGATCCAAGCCGATCACCTCGTAGCTGGGCATCAACGTCGAGCGCGTCAGCGACATATAGAAGGTCCACAGGATCGACCCGTAGAAGAATATGGCGACGACGCCGAAGAACACGGCAACCGTGATATCCGGCTTGAAGGTCTGCTTGTGCAGCCAGGTCTTCATTCTCCCTCCAAGCCGCGTCGATGGCGAGGTGGCGTCCACGTTAGCCATCCTGGCTTCCGCGCATTAGTGGCCCTTGACAACAGCAGCATGCCGGGCCGCGAGACTGCGACCCGGCATAGCTTGTCATTCGCTCTGCAGTATTTTCGAGAAACTCTCGACCGCGGCTTCCGTCGTCATGGACTTGTCGGTCCAGAACTGGGTGGCAAGATCGGTCACCTGTCCATTCAAGTCGCCCGCCAGCGCATCATAGGCCGCCTGCACCGCGGCGCCCTGTGTCGCGAGCGTCTTGGCGCCGAGCTGCGCGCAGACGTCGAGCTTGGTGGTATCGACATCGGTGCGGGACGGCACCGAGCCTTTGACCTCGGCGATCTGCTCCTGCACGGCGGGATCCATGACCGATTCCGCAAGCATCGTCTGGCCATTGATGCGGTCCTCGTCCTTGTTGACGGGGAAGGCGAAGACGTCGATCAGGATCGCATAGCTCGGCTTGTCGCCGGGCGTGAGGAAACATCCGAAATCCTTGCCGGCAACCTTGCCGGCGGCAAGGAATTCGCCGCGCGCCCAGTCGCCCATGAACTGGAAGCCGGCCTTGCCGGTGACGACGAGGTTCGTGGTGTCGTTCCAGGAACGGCCAGGGCTGGCGGGGTCGGCATAGGTCGATACCCTGCGGAAGGTGTCGAAGGCCTTTGCCAGCACCGGCGATTTTAGCGCCTCGGGGGAACGCTTCACAATCAGTTCGTTCCAGTAGTCCGGACCGCCGAGCGCCAGGATCGAGCTGAAGAGGATGCCCACTTCCTGCCACGGCTCGCCGCCCGTGGCGATGGCGATGCGGCCGGACGCCTTGATCTTGTCCGCGGCGGCGAAGAGCTCGTCGAACGTCTTGGGCTGCTCGATCTTCAGTTCGTCCAGGAGAGGCTTGGAATACCAGACCCAGTTCTGCGCGTGGATGCCGACAGGCAGAGCCACAAGGTGGTCGCCGACATTGAGCTTGCTCCACACAAGCGGCGACATCACCTTTTGCCAGCCGCCCTTGCTGGCGAGGTCATCGAAATCACGCAGTTGGCCGGAACCGGCAAGGTCGCGGAAGGCGGAGTTCGGCGTCATCAGGATGGCGGAAGGCGGTTCGCCGCCGGCGATGCGGCTGGTGGCGGCCGCAAGCGCGGCGTCGAAGTCCGCGGAGGGGCTGTCGATCCACTTGCCTCCCTTCGCCTTGAAGGCGTTGGCCACGGTGTTCATCGCCTTGGATTCGCTGGAGCTCGTCCAGTAGTGCTGCACATCGACGGTCTGCGCGAGCGCGGCACTGGAACCGGCGAGAAGGCCGAGGACGGATATCGTTGAAGTAAAGCGTCGCAAATTCATCTCAGTTCCCCTGTTGTTTCGGTTGATCTCAGCCCCCGGTACGTCCGGAGCGGCGGTTGGGGCGCGCTGTTCGGTCAGCGTCGAACGGCGCCGTCGTCACGTCATGCTGCCTTGCTGACTGTCTCGCCGATCTCCTTGTTGAGATTGTCGAGAAATGAGGCCATCGCGGCTTTGGAGATCTTTTCGCCGGCCACCCAGGACACGGTTTTGTAGATCCCCAGGAAGGAGCTGGCGCAGTACTCCATCATTCTGCCAGCCTCCTCGTCATCGAGATCGAGCTGTGCTTTGAGGAAGTCGTGGAAGCGGCGACGGGCGAAGTCCTGCTCCAGCACCAGGTAGGGTTGGCTCTCCAAGTCGAGGATCGTGGACGGCAACGCCGGTGCCGCCACCTCGACCGTCTTCTCGAGGCGGATGTCCCGCGAGGACGCTCCGGCTTCGAAGGTGATCCGGCCGGCGTCCAGCAGCCATTGCCGGTAGGCAGGGTCGTAGTAGCGCAAGTCCCGGCTGTCGATCGTCACCTCGACGCGCTTGGTTTCGCCGGGCCGCAGCTCGACCTTCGCAAAACCCTTGAGCTCGCGGATCGGCCGGATCAGGCGGGAATTGTGCGGCCGCGCATAGACCTGGGCGATCTCCTTGCCGGCAACGCCGCCCGTGTTGGTGACGTCGAACGCTATGCGGAGCGTGCTCGAAGCATCGATACGGTCGGCACTGGTGGAAATGTTGGAGTACTCGAAGGTTGAATAGCTGAGCCCGAAGCCGAATGGGAACAGCGGAGCGAGCTTGCGTTTGTCATAGTGGCGATAGCCGACATGGATGCCCTCGCTGTAGACGTGACGGCCGTTCTCGCCCGGATAGGTGAGATAGCCCGGAATGTCTTCCTTCTGAACCGGGAATGTCACCGTCAGCTTGCCGCAGGGGTTCTGCTTGCCGAACAGGACATCGGCGATGGCCTTGCCCACGCCCTGCCCGCCGAAGAAAGCGGCTATAACGGCCTGGACACCATCGATCCACGGCATGGCGACGGCATCCGGAGCAAATAGGATGACGACGATCTTTCCGCTGTGCCTGCCGAGACGCCCGATCAGCTCATCCTGGCCGGCGTGAAGGCTAAGATGCGTGCGGTCGGAGCCTTCGCCGTCATAGCCGACCTCGGTATTGCCGAAGAACAGCACCACATCGGCCGCCTCGACCGCTGCGAGAGCCGATTGTTCGGACGGGCTGCCGGCTTCGAAATCCGTCGCGCCATGGAAGCTGATCGCTGCGTTGGGAGCAAGCCTGCGGATTTCGTCCAGCGGAATATCGACTTCTGTCGGACGCGTCGTCGCGCAGCCGGAACCCTGGATGACCGGCTCGACGGCGGCCGCGCCGACCACGGCGATCTTCCCGACCTTCGCCGCATCGACGGGCAGGACCGCCGTCTCGTTTTTAAGAAGCACGATCGATTCCGCCGCCATGCGTCGCGACAGCGCATGATGCTTCTTGAAGTCGACCTCGGCATTCGGCCTGATGGCGTTGCGCGCGGTGCGGACTAGCTTGAGGATGCGTAGGCAGGACCGGTCGAGCGCCTCCGCCGGCACCCGGCCGTCCTTGACCGCATCGATCAATTCCTGCTTGCGCGCGCCGCTTTCCGGCATGTCGAGATCGTTGCCGGCATTGACCGACGCGGGACGGTCCTTGATCCCATGCCAATCGGAAACGACGACGCCGTCGTAGCTCCACTCGTGCCGCAACACCTCGGTCAGCAGCCAATGGCTCTCCGCCGCCTGGACGTCATTCAGCCGGTTGTAGGAACTCATCACCGTCCAGGGATTGCCCTTGCGGATGGCCCGCTCGAAGCCCGCGAGATAGACCTCGCGCAAGGCGCGCTCTTCGACGACGGAGCTCATCGTCGTGCGCTGGACTTCGGAATTGTTGCAGGCGAAATGCTTCAGCGAGGCACCGACGCCATTTTGCTGCAGACCGTTGATAACGGCTGCGGCAACCTCCCCGCTAAGCATCGGATCCTCGGAATAATATTCGTAGCTTCGGCCGGCGAGCGGCGTGCGGCGGATATTGATGCCGGGGCCGAGCAGAATGTTGACGCCGAAAGCCTGGCATTCGGCGGCCAGCGCCTCGCCGAGCTCATGGGCGAGGCCGACATCCCACGAACAGGCCAGCGAGGAGCCGTTCGGGAAACAGGTTGCGGGACGGGTCGAACCGAAGGCGCTCTCGACGCCCGTCGAAAGATCCGTGTTGACGACGCCGAGGAAGGCCGCCAGCTGGCCATCGTCATCCTGCATGCCGTCGATCTGATCGATCGAGTAACGGACCCCGTAGGTGCCGTCCGTCATCAGCAATTCCGGAATGTTGAGGCGATAGTTGGCGGCGGTGCGCCACAAACCGTGACCGCTGACCGCGGCAGCCTTCTCCTCGACGGTCATTTCCGCGACGAGCGCGGCCAACTGCCTGTCCGAAACATTCCAGCTCATGCACATTCATCCGTTTTGCCACGCGCCGTCAGCTCGCTGCCCGCCAATTCGCGGGCAGCGCCTGGGCGTCCGATCTCCTCCGGGACGACACTTTGATGACACCCGGAAGGTCGCAAATCTAGCCGCGAAACTTGTTCTGGAAGTACGACAGTTTTTGATGCTTACTCCGCGATGCCGTCACGGAGGACGAGATATGAACATCGCCTATTTGATGCCTGGCCAGCTGCGCGGCAAACAGGATGCCGGCTTTGAAGACCATGCCCCCGCTGTGACGCAACACTTTTGGGCCTTCGTCCACGGCGCCATTGAGGTTCCCTATCACTGGCATCGTGACATGGAGATACTTCTTGTGCTGCGCGGCAGGTTTCGACTGGTGGTTGATGGACAGGTTTGCGAGATGAACCCGAACGACGTGATCGTCATCAATTCGGACGTGCCGCACAATTCCGCGTCGGTCTCACCCGATGCCCTCATCTGCGGCGTACATCTCGACGCCGCATACTTCGAGCGGCTCGGGTTGCCCGGTTTTTCGTCCCGGCATTATCTGTGCCGCACCTTCCTTCACGGTCGTTCTTTCATGAACAGGATCGCTCCTATGAAGGCGCTGATGGCGCGGCTGATCCTCGACCAGGCGGGGCATCCCGAGGAGATGATGGTTCGAGATACCGTTGCCAATCTGCTGGCCTGCTTCGTCTACCGCGCGATCCCCTATGACGAGTCCGATGGGGCGGCGGCCCAGCTCCGCTCCGCCAGCCGCAATCGCATACTCAAGATCATGGACGCTGTCCAAGGACAGCAAGACAACCAAACCCTGAGCGAGATCGCGGATGCCGAGGGCCTGACCCTCAGCCACCTGTCGCGCCTGTTCAAACGTCACTTGGGAATAGGCTATCGCGATTATTGCCTGAACCAGCGGCTGGACGCCGCCGCGCATGAGCTTCGGATCACCGATCATACGATCAGCGTGATCATGGAGCGCAACAGCTTCGGCAACCCGGCGGTCTTCTACAACAAATTCAGAGCCCGCTTCGGCTGCAGCCCTGCGGAATATCGGCGCGGACAGGGGCTGCGCGGCGCCAAAAGCAAATTGACCGAGGAGGACGCGGCCGAGACATTGAGGCTACTCACGCGCCATGCCGCGGAGATTGGCAAGGCCGCGGAAGTTTCCCTCGGGATCAACGCGATCGGGCGCCGGCAGGTCACCCTGCGTGCTCCCTATAATGCAAGTTCGCGCTGAAACCCTTCGCACAATGCGTGCTGCCAGCATGTCCGTCCGGGTCGGGATTCGACGACCATTCCGCCACAGCGGTTGAACGAACACGGCTAGTCCGCCGCCAGCGCGGTCACTTCCCGCCGAAAGGGCAAGGCATCGCCGATGCCGGGTTCGTCCAGCTCGCGGGCGAAGCGGTGACCGGCATAGGTTGCCCAGGCGATCGGCCCCGGCGCTTCGGCATCGCCGACGACCTTGATCGAGCGGATGCCATTGTCGGCCCACTCGTGTTCCCGTGCTTTCAGCTCGCGCCAAACGGCGTCGTCCTGATTGCGCGACGTGACCAGAACCACGGCATCGGCCGCCAGCTCGTGGCGCGCGCCGGTATAGACGCATGCCGTGACGACGCCGCCCGAAGCGATATTCGTGACGGTCCTGTTGAGGACGATATCGACACCCAGCTCCACCAGGCGGCGGTGGATGGCGCCCTGCTCCAGCGTGTTGCGGGTCCAGTCGGAAACGTAGGCTGACGGGGTCACCAAGGTCACCTTGGCTCCCTGACGCGCCATCAGCTCGGCGAGAACGCCACCCATGTAATAGTGATCGTCGTCGAACAGCACGACGTTGCCGGACGGAACCTTGCCGTCCATCAGATCGTCGGGCGTGTAGAGCGGCATGGCGGCCTCGATCGGCATCGGCACGACATGGGCACGGGCCACGCCGTCCCGCCGCCAGGTCGATCCAGTGGCGACGGCGACATTCTGGAAGCCGAACGACAGGATGTCGTCCGCCGACAGCCGGCTTTCGAAATAGATGTCGACGTTCGGCATCTGTCCGAGCTGGTACTGGCGATAGTCGCGCACACGGCCCCAGGCCGAGAGGCCAGGAAGCAGGCTCTCGCGCGCCACGCGCCCGCCGAGCTCGGTGCCCGCTTCCGCGATGGCCACCTGATAGCCGCGCAGGCCGAGCGCGCGCGCTGCCTCCAGTCCGGCGGGTCCGGCGCCGACGATCAGCACGCTGTCGCTGTCGCCCTTGGCCTGCATGCGCTCAGGATGCCAGCCCTTGCGCCATTCCTCCATGAAGGTCGGATTCTGCGTGCAGCGCGAGATCGACATCGTCATGTCGCCGGTGATGCAGATATTGCAGCCGATGCACTCGCGGATGTCCTCGATGCGGCCTTCCTCGACCTTCCTGGGCAGGAAGGGATCAGCGATCGACGGCCGGGCGCAGCCGATGAAGTCGAGCGTGCCCGATTTGATCATCCTGACCATCACGTCGGGCGAAGTGAAGCGGCCGACGCCGACGACCGGCTTCGAGGTCAGCTTCTTGATGCCGGAGACCAGGCTCTCCTGCGCCGCTTCTTCCTTGAAGCGCGACGGCCCCGAGCAATCCTCCCAGGCGCCGTGGGCGAGATCCCACAGATCCGGCAGTTCGGCATGCATCTCGATCATGTCGCGGACCTCTGAGTTGGCGAAGCCGAGGTCGCCGATCATCTCGTCCAGCGACAGCCTGAGCGTCAGGCCGCATGTGTCGCCGATCGCGTCGCGCCCTTCCTCGATCAGCTCGCGCATCAGCCGCGAGCGGTTCTCCAGCGAGCCCCCATATTCGTCGCTGCGCTGGTTTGTGGCCGTCGACAGGAAATGCTGGATGATGCCGAAGCCATGCGCGCCGTAGAGGCACACCAGGTCGAAACCCGCCTGCCTGGCGCGCTTGAAGGCATTGCGGTGCCAGCGGCGCAGGTCGCGGATATCCTGCTTGTCCATGGCGCGCGCCTGCACCGGATCGTTGGTGAAGGTGCGGATCGGCAGAGCCGACGGTCCGCGCGGCACCTCCTTGGTGTAGAGATTGGGACCGTTGATGCCGGAATAGGCAAGCTGGATGCCGGCGAGCGCCCCGTGCTCGTGCATGGCTCTCGCCATCTTGGCCAGGGCCGGGATATCGGCATCGTCCCATAGCCTGAGCTCGATGAACGGCGTGATCTCGGAGGTGTGATGCATTTCCGTCTGCTCGGTGAAGATCACGCCCCATCCGCCTTCCGACTTGATGCGGCGCATCTCGGCCGCGGCCGACGGATCGCGATAGCCGCCGCCATTGCAATGGGGAACCTGATAGAAGCGGTTCTTGGCCGTCGCCGGACCTATCCTCATCGGCTCGAACAGGATGTCGTAGCGTGGGTCGCGCATATAGCTTCCTTCCCGTCGGCTTGGCGCTGCCGCCGAAACTACTCATAAGTTGGCGCCGGCGCGGGACAACTACGGATTTCTTCTGTGCGGATTAGGACGCGCCTAATCGCACATTGGGTGGATTAGTCTGCGATAAACCGGCGCAGAGCCAAATGCGACTTCAGGGCTGCGAGCGCACGATGTAGACAGCCGGTTGCAGCAACGGGACAAGAGACATGGGCAGCATCAGGATTCTCGAACGGCTGATCGCATTCCCGACGGTGAGCCGCGACTCGAACCTCGACCTGATCAGCTATGCGGCGGACCTGCTCGGAGCGAGCGGCATCGCCTGCCGGATCATCCACAGCGCGGATGGCCATAAGGCCAATCTCTTTGTCACCATCGGACCGGCCGACAGGCCCGGCATCATGCTGTCCGGCCATACCGACGTGGTGCCCGTTGACGGCCAGAACTGGACGCTGCCTCCGTTCGAAATGACCGAGCGCGACGGCAAGCTTTACGGACGCGGCGCGGCGGACATGAAGGGTTTTGTGGCCTGCGCTCTTGCTGCGTGCCTCAAGGCATCGAAGATGGCGCTCCGCACGCCCCTGCATCTGGCGCTCTCTTACGACGAGGAGGTCGGCTGCCTGGGCGTGCGCGACCTGATCGAGATGCTGAGCGCAGCGCCGCAACGCCCGCTGCTATGCATCGTCGGCGAACCGACCAGCATGCAGGTGGCGACCGGGCACAAGGGCAAGCTCGCGGCTCGCGCCGTCTGCAGGGGACGCCAGGGCCATTCCGCTCTCGCCCCGCTGGCGCTCAACGCCATCCATCTCGGTTGCGATTTCGTGCGCGCGCTTCGTGACGAACAGGAACGGCTGGCCCGCGACGGCGCCCGCGACGGCGACTACGACATTCCCTACACGACCGTGCATGTGGGCAAGATCAATGCCGGCGTCGCGCTCAACATCGTGCCCAACCTCTGCTATGTCGATTTCGAGATCCGCAACATTGCCGCCGACGACGCCGCGGGCATTCTCGACAGGCTGCGCGGCGATGCTGCGCGCATTGCCGAGGATGCCGCTTCGATCGCGGCCGAGGCCGCGATCGATATCGACATCACCAACACCTATCCGGGCCTCGACACGCCAGCAGCTTCGGAAGCGGTCGCCTTCGTCAAATCGCTGACCGGAGCCAACGACACTGTGAAAGTCGCCTATGGCACGGAAGGCGGATTGTTCAGCCGCGATCTCGGCACGCCGGCTGTCGTCTGCGGTCCGGGTTCCATGGTGCAGGGACACAAGCCGGACGAATTTGTCAGCGTCGAACAGCTGCGGCGTTGCGACGAGATGCTGAACAGATTGCTGGAACGGCTCACCGACGGCTGGCCGTGATCCGCACGGCAGCCCTCACTTCACGATCCGCTCGGTGCCGAAGACGCCTTGCTCGACGACGAAGCGGCGGCAATGGTCGATGAAGGCCTGCACCGTCAGCGTGCGATGCTCGGCGTTGGGCAAGGCAATTCCCATGGTCAGCGGCCTGAGGTCACCCAGCAAAGGCACGAAGACCAACAATTTGCCGTCCGGCGACATGGTGTTGAGCGGCCGCATATTGGCGATGCCGTAGCCGAAGCCATTGGCCACCATCGAACGCATCACGGCGATGTCGCCGGTGCGCTCGGCGATCTTCGGCCGCAGGCCCCTGGGCTGGAAAGCCGACAGGAAATATTCGCGGCTGTAAGGCAGATCGAGCAGCACCATCGGCTCGTCGACCAGCTCCTCGGGCGTGATGCCTGCCTTTGTTGCCAGATGATGCGCGGCAGGCAGCATCACGTAGGCCGGCAACTGCATCAACGGCTCGAACGTCATGTCCTGCGACAATTCGAGATCGTAGGTGAGTGCTGCGTCTATTTCGCCACGCTGCAGCATCTCGAACAATTGTCCCTGGTTGCGCTCGAATTGCCTGACGCGCACATCGGGATAGGCATCCTCGAATTTCTTGCGCAGCGCCGGCAGCACGATCTGCGCGAAAGTGAGCAGGCAGCCGATCGCCAGCGGTCCGCGCACCTTTTCGGCGATATCGCCGGCAATATCGTGCAGCGCGTCGGCATCGTTGAGCAGGCGCGCGGCTTCCTTGAGGAACAGGCGGCCGCCCGCGGTCAGCGCCAAGGCATGCGAATGCTTGCGCACGAAGAGTTGGACGCCGAACTCCGCTTCGAGCTGAGCGATCGACGCCGAGATCGACGGCGGCGAGACATTCACCTGCTCGGCCGCCTTGGCGATCGAACCCGCTTCGCCAACGGCGACGAAGTACTCGAGCTGTCTGAGCGTAAAGCGGAGCGGCATGGTCCTATGTTGCCGGTTTGCAGCCTGTGATCAAGTCGCGGCCGCTCCTCAGTACTTGATCCAGGTGGTCTTCAGCGCGGTGTATTTGTCGAGCGCGTGCAGCGACAGGTCGCGCCCGAAACCGGACTGCTTGAAGCCGCCGAAGGGCGTCATAGGGCTCAGCGCATCGACGGTGTTCACGGAAACCGTGCCCACGCGCAGTCGCTCGGCGACACGATGGGCGCGCGACAGGCTGTCGGTCCACAGCGATGCGGCCAGGCCGTAGACGCTGTCATTGGCAATCCGGAGCGCCTCGTCTTCGGTGTCGAAGCCGATGACCGACAGCACCGGACCGAATATCTCGTCGCGGGCAAGCGGATCGTCGGGCGAGACGTTGTCGAAGATCGTAGGCTGCACGAAGCTGCCGCGCCCGTCGACCGCGACCCGGCCACCGCCGGTCACCAACCGGGCCGACTTCTTGCCGCTATCGATGAAACGCATCACCGTCGCGGCGTGTCGCGCATCCACCATCGCGCCCATCCTCGATGCCGGGTCGAGCGGGTCGCCGGGTTGCGTCGCTGACGCGCGCTCCGCCAGTCTCTCCACCAGCGCATCCTTGATGCCGCGCTCCACCAGAAGCCGGGAATTGGCCGAGCACACTTGTCCCTGATTGAAGAAGATGCCGATGGCAGCCATGTCGGCCGCGGCATCGAGATCCTCGCAATCCGCGAACACCAGATTGGGGCTCTTGCCGCCCGTCTCCAGCCAGACCTGCTTCATATTCGACTGGCCGGAATATTGCAGGAACAGTTTGCCGACCGCGGTCGACCCGGTGAAGGCGAGGCAATCCACATCCATATGCCGGCCAAGCGCCTGGCCGGCCGTCTCGCCCAGGCCCGGCACGACATTGAGCACGCCGGCGGGCAAGCCCGCTTCCATGGCCAGCTCCGCCAGCCTGAGCGCGGAAAAAGGCGACTGCTCGGCCGGCTTCAGCACCACCGAATTGCCCGCCGCCAGCGCGGGCGCGCATTTCCAGGTCGCCATGTCGAGCGGGAAATTCCACGGCACGACGGCGCCCACGACCCCAAGCGGCTCCCGCCGCACCAGTGCGAGGTCACCTTGGCCCGTCGGCGCCACTTCGTCATAGACCTTGTCTATCGCTTCGGCGTACCACTGGAAGATCGCCGCCGAGCCGGGCACATCGATGGTGGCTGCATCCCTGACCAGTTTGCCCATATCCAGCGATTCCAGCAGCGCGAGCTCCTGGAGATTCTGGCGCAGCAATTCCGCCAGCCGCAGCAGGACCTCTTTGCGGTGCTGAGGGCTGGTTCGCGACCAGACGCCGGCTTCGAAGCTGCGGCGCGCCGCGGCAATAGCAAGGTCGATGTCCTCTTCGCCGCAGGAGGCCACCTCGGCGAGCGTCGCTCCGGTGGCCGGATTGACGCTGGCGAAAGTCCGGCCGGAGCGCGCGGGCATCGCCTTGCCGTCGATGAAGGCCTTGTCGCGAAAGCGGATCGCGGACGCCTTGTCGATCCAGTCCTGATGGCTGAGTTCGCTCATGCTGGCTCCAGACTTGTCGGGCCTATTCGTCACCGGGGACGCCATAGCTCGGCGCATCGGACGGGTTGAGGGCGCGGGTGACATAGGCATCGAGCTGAGGCTTGTAGATGTCCCACAGCGTTGCCAACTGCTCGATCGGACACTCCTCGGTCCAGTCGCAACGCAGATCGGCCACCGGCCAAGACACGTCGCGCACCAGCTTCATGCCGGCGGAGCGGACAGACCCGGCCTCGCCGCCGGCTTTGAGCGCGGCGCGCATGGTGGCGATTAGCCGGTCACCAAGGTCGCCTTCGGAGGCAAGAAAGGCGTCGACCATGGCTTGCGGAACTTTGTCGTTGGCAAGCAGGTTGCCGCCGCAGGCGACGTCCTCGCCGCGCGCCTCGGCCCAGATGCCGAGCGCTTTCGGTCCCGAGTGGATTGCGCTGCCGCCTGCCGCGTCGACCGCCAGGACCTGCCGGTATTCGCTGAAGGCGGCCGTGCGCTTCAGGATCGCGACGGCCTCATTGGCGGAGGCGCCGCGCGCCATCAGCTCCAATGCGCGCGGCCCGAGCGTCGGGTCGGTGACGTTCTGGCTGGCGACCGCACCGACACCTGCCTGCGCATAGGCGCAGCGGGCCGCGACCGCTGGAGACGACGAGGACACCGCCACCCCGAACATGCCCGTGCGCCGGCAACGCGCGACAATGGAGAAGGTCATGGCGTTCAGTCCGGGATGACGGCTGTACCGTCGATCTCGACCAGCCATTCTGGCCGCGCCAAGGCCGACACGACAAGGCCGGTCGAAACCGGGTGCATGCCTTTGATATATTCGCCCATCGTCCGGTAGACGGCCTCCCGATGGCGGACATCGGTGATGTAGACCACCACCTTCACCAGATGCTCCATCGTGCCGCCGCATTCATCGATGAGCTGCTTGATGTTCTGCATGACCTTGTGGGTCTGCTCGACAGGATCGTGGCTGTCGATGGTCTTGGCGGTGTCGAGATCCTGCGGGCACTGGCCGCGCAGATAGACGGTCCGGCCGCCGCGCGTGACGACCGCCTGGCAGAGATCGTTGTCGAGCTTCTGCTCGGGATAGGTATCCTTGGTGTTGAAGGTGCGAATTCGCGTATGCGCCATCTTGGTCTCCATCAGGTCGGGCTCGCAGCTGTCCCTAAAGCGTGTCGCGCAGAAAGGGATTCAGGCGACACGCTTTAAGTCTTTGTTTTGATTCATGTCGTTCTCCCAAAACCGCTGCGCACTTTTGGGTGACATACTTCGCTCTGGTCAGGCGTCCACGGGCTCGCGCTTCGCGGCTGCGTGATAGGCGAGATATTTGCGCTGCGTCGAAATACGGTCGGCCACATGCTTGGCATCATGCCAGACGCCCCAGATGAAACTCGACCCCCTGCGCGACTGCCAGGGCAGCCCCAGGAAATAGATCCCGGGCTCGGTCGAGACGCCGCGATGGTGCCTTGGCCGGCCCTTCCCGTCGAAAGCATCGACCTTCAGCCAGCTGTAATCGACGGCAAAGCCCGTCGCCCAGATGATCGCCGCCACTTCGGCCTCGGCCATGTTGAGCTCGCGGATCGGATTGGTCACGCATTCCGGATCCGGATCGATCCGGCGGGCCACCGGCTCTTCCGGAAGGTCGAGACCGTTGCGCGCGACGTAGGCGTCGGCTTCGTCCAGCAGCGACATCAGGTTGGCGTCGCCGCGGGCAATGTTTTTCGCAAGATCAGGCGCGAAGGTCATGACACCGTCCTGGTACGTCTTTGTCATGCCGACGAGCGTAAGTCCCTGCGCAGCCAGCCGACGGAAATCGATCGTTTCGCCGCCGCGCGCGCCGCTGACCGCGATCGTCACATGTTCTGTGCCGGGTCCGGGAGTTTCGAGGTCCCATTTGCCGAGAACGCCCAGCCACCAGCAGAAGTCGCGGCCGCGATAGGCACGCGGCGGCCGATCATGTGGGCCGACCGAAAGATAGACGCGCTTGCCGGCGCGCTGGAGCTCGTCGGCAATCTGCACGCCCGAGGATCCCGCGCCGACCACCAGCACCGCGCCTTTTGGCAGCTGCGCCGGGTTGCGATACGCGCTGGAATGGATTTGCAGGACCTCGGCATCCGCGGGAACGACAGGCGGGATGACGGGGACCTGGAAAGGTCCGGTCGCGGCGACGACGCTGTTGGCTTCGATCACGCCATTCGACGTCTCGACGCGAAATCCGGGCCGACCGATGTTTCTTTGCACAAGCCTGACCTCCACGCCGCAGCGGAGCGGCGCATTGATCTGCTTTGCATAGGCGACGAAATAGTCGGCGACCTCCTCCTTGGAGGGAAAGCCATCGGGGCCCGTCCGCGAAAACTCCATGCCCGGGAACCGGTCATGCCAGGCCGGACCGTTGGCAACCAAGGAGTCCCATCGCTGCGAGCGCCAGCGCTCGGCAATCCGGCCGCGTTCGAGGACCAGATGAGGCACCCCGCATTTGCTCAGGTGCTCGCTCATAGCCACCCCCGCCTGGCCGCCGCCAACGACAAGCGTGTCTATCGTCTCAACCGACATGCTCAGTCCTTTTCTGACCATCCGGGCAGCTTCCGCTGCGCGGGATGAAAACCGATCTCGGACAGTTGGTGGATGGGAGCCAAGGCTGCGCCGTCCGACCGCTTCTCCACCGGCGCTCACAAGTAGCAGCAGGTGCCGGCGGGCGCCCATAACGAATCTCCGAAGTCACGCGTAACCATTTCCGAATTTCTCGCGCCTATGGACGCACCTAGAGTTCCAGCGGTCGGATCGGCACCGCCGCATGAGGCGGCAGGCGAAGCCGAACCGTGTCGGCACGGAAACTGGTTCCGGAACAGGGAGGCGACCCGTTCCGCCATGCCTCGAGCGCCGGCATTATCGAGGGGCTGCGCATGAAGACTGAAAGCTTTGACTACATCGTCGTCGGCGCGGGTTCGGCAGGTTGCGTGGTCGCCAATCGGTTGAGCACCGATCCATCCGTCAGGGTATGCCTGATCGAGGCAGGCGGCAGCGACAACAGCCTGCGGATCAAAGTGCCAGCAGGCATCCTGTCGCTCTACGGCAACCCGGACTACGACTATTGTTTCGTCGGCGTGCCGCAGCCCAAGCTCAACAACCGAAGGATTCCGGTCAACCGCGGCAAGGCGCTGGGCGGATCGAGCTCGATCAACTCGATGGTCTATATTCGCGGCGCCGCCGAAGACTATGACGAGTGGGCCGGGCTCGGCTGCGCCGGCTGGGCATATTACGATGTGCTGCCGGTGTTCAGGAAGCTGGAGCGCAACCTGATCGCCCAGGACCCGCGCTATCACGGCACCGACGGCGAGCTGCTTGTCGACAATCCGCGCGATCCGAACGTGCTTTCCGGCATGTTCGTCAAGGCCGGGAAAAATGCCGGCCTGCCCGCCAACAAGGATTTCAATGCCGAAAGCCAGTTCGGCCTCGGGATCTACAACGTCACGCAGGACCGGGGTCAGCGCTTCAGCAGCTTCAGCGCCTTCATGCGTCCGGTGCTCGATCGCAAGAACCTGACGCTGCTCAGCGAATGCGAGGTGATCGACCTTGTCATTGCAGAGGGGCGCGCGACTGGAATGCGCGTGCGGCATGAGGGCCAGCAGAAGCTGCTTTCGGCCAGCCGCGAAATCGTGCTGTCGGCCGGCGCCATCAACTCGCCCGAGATCCTGATGGCGTCCGGCATCGGACCTGCAAACGAGCTGCAGCAAATCGGCATCACACCGGTTCTCGACCTGCCGGGCGTCGGCAAGAACCTGCAGGACCATGTCGACGGCATGATCACCGTGCGCTCCAGGAGCACCAGGACGCTCGGCCTGTCGATTGCCAACCTGCCTCGTATCGCGGCCGCGCCCTTGCAATATTTCGCGCGCCGCAAGGGCATGCTCACCACCAACTATGTCGAGGCCGGCGGCTTTGCCAAAACCAGGCATGCGAACGGGCCTCCCGACATTCAGTTCCACTTCGTGCCGGGCTATCGCAGCCATCGCGGCAGGCTGATCGAATACGGCCATGGCTACGCCATTCATACCTGCGTGCTCAGACCGAAAAGCGTGGGCGAGATCAGGCTGTCGCGCGACAGTTCTCGCCGCGACGTCCTCATCGACCACCGCTTCTTCGCCAATGAAGAGGACGCGATGGTGCTGGTCGAAGGCATCAAGATCGCACGCAAGATCCTTGCCGCATCCGAGTTCGATGAGGTGCGGGGCAAGGAGATGCTTCCGGGCAAGGATATCGGAACAGATGGCGAGATTCTCGCCTATCTGCGTGCCGAAGCGCTGACCGTCTATCACCCGGTTGGAACCTGCAAGATGGGAACGGACGACATGGCGGTGGTTGACCCGGCAACGCTGAAAGTTCGGGGCGTGGATGGGCTTCGGGTCGCGGATGCCTCGGTCATGCCGAAGCTGATCGGCGGTAACACGAACGCGCCAAGCATGATGATCGGCCAGAAGGCTTCGGAGATGATCCTTGACTCGGCGCATCGCGGCGGCAAATAGGTCGCCGCTGTTTCGGCGAGTCATCGCGAACGTCCCGGAATTGACTGAAACCTCTCCAAAGTCGTCATTCTAGGGCGGAGCAAGGAGCGCAGCGACGCGCGCAGACCCTAGAATCCATGCCCTGACGCCGAGGCGTCGCCGCGGTGAAGAATTCTGCACCGCTGCATCCCTCGGCCAAGGTCACGGAATGGATCCTCGAGTCTCCGCGTCCGCTTCGCCCGTGGATGACGAAGCTGAGAGGCTTCGACCAATCCCCAGCGTCAGCGCTGATTTCACGGAAATGAAAATCTTGCCACCGACAAGCCTGCAGCCTTTTCAGAAACCTGTGTCGAGAGACTAGTTTAGTGATCCTCGTCGATCTCGTCGTGCAAAAGACCGAGGATGCGGCGCTTGAGCGCGATGAAGTCGGGTTCGAGGATCACATCCATCGAGCGCGGCCGGGGGATATCGACCTTGATCTCGGCCTTGATCTTGCCGGGTCGGGCCGTCATCACCAGAACGCGATCGCCGAGCACCAGCGCCTCGTCGATATCGTGCGTGACGAAGAGCACCGTCTTCTGCTGCCGCTCCCAGACGCGCAAGAGCAGCTTCTGCATGGTGCCGCGGGTCTGGCTGTCGAGAGCGCCGAAAGGTTCGTCCATCAAGAGGACGGCCGGATCGTTGGCAAGGGCGCGCGCGATCGCCACGCGCTGCTTCATGCCGCCTGAGAGTTGGGCGGGGTAATGGTCCGCAAAAGGCGCGAGGCCGACCTCGTTGAGATACTGATCGACGATCTGCTTGCGCTGCCCGGCGGGCAGGCCCTTGCGCTTGGGTCCATATTCGATGTTGGCGCGCACCGTGAGCCAGGGAAACAAGGTGTAGCTCTGGAACACCATGCCTCTGTCTGCGCCGGGTTCGATCACTTCCGTGCCATCGACCTTGATGCTGCCCGAGGTCGCGTCATTGAGGCCGGCGGCGAGATAGAGCAGGCTGGATTTACCGCATCCCGAAGGGCCGACGATGACGCAGAATTCGTTTTTGGTCACCTTCAGCGACACATGGTCCAGCGCCAGCACGCCATTGACGTCGCCGTAGCGCAGCGTCACATCTTCGATGGCCATCGTGGTGCCGGCCAAGCGCTGATCGCCGGCCGCATGGCCGGCCGGATCGTTCGCCTCGATGGATTCGGTCATTGCTATCCTTGATCCGACTGCGGTTTGCGAGGATGCGTTCAAAATCAGGGAGCCCATGGCGCGACCCTCGCCCGGATGATGCGGAATGCGGTGTCGGTGATGAGGCCGAGAAGTCCGATCGCGGCGATCGCCATGAAGATCACATCGACCTGGAAGCCGCGCATCGCCTTGAGGCTGATGTAGCCAAGGCCGCTCGACGCCGCGACGAGTTCCGCTACGACCAGATATGTCCAGGCCCAGCCCATGGTGACGCGAAGCGTGTCGAGGATCGCGGGAAGCGCGGCAGGGAAAATGACGTGCCACACCGCCTCGCTGCGCTTGGTGCCCAAAGTGTAGGAGGCGTTGACCAGATCCCTGGATACGCTGCGCGCACAGTCGGAAATCATCACGAGCTGCTGGAAGAAGGTGCCGAAGAAGATGACTGCTATGCGTTGTTCGATACCGATGCCGATCCAAAGGATGAACAGGGGCACGAAGGAGGTCACAGGCAGGTAGCGGATGAAGTTGACCAAGGGCTCCAGCGGCGCCTGCACCACCCGGTAGGTCCCCATCCACAGCCCCAGCGGCACCGAGATCAGCGAGGATACGATGAAGCCGAGGAGAACCACCTTGGCGCTGGTCAAAGTGTGGTAGAAAAGGCTGCCGTCCACAGACATGCGATAGGTCGTCTGCAGCACCGTTCCAGGTGTCGGCAGGAACATGTTCGGCACGACACGGCCATAGGACAACAAGGCCCAACCGCCGATCACGACAACCCACATCGCCAGCGCGAGCGTGGTTGCCGTGCCGGCGGGAATGTTGGCGAATGGGGTCGTCAGGCGTGTCCACGCCGTCCGCCTCTGTGCCATAAGATAGCTCCGTTGATTTAAGCGCGAAACGCTGGAAACGGGGTCGGCCCCGAGGGGCCGACCAACTCTGACTTTCGGAAAACGGTGCCGGCCCCGAGAGGCCGGCCCCGACGATTCCCGAAGGCTCACTGTTCCTTGATGAAATCGGTGTCGAGGATGGTTTTGGCGTCGATCGTCATCTTGAGCTTGCCGGCCTTGCCCCAGATGTCCTGCGCGAAGTTCACCAGGTCGGACGCCTCGCTCTTCTGCGGCGTGCCGAAGAAATCCAGGTTGCGATCGCGGTCGTAATAGCGCACGCCCTTGGCGCCGGCGGCGAAATCCTCGGGCTTTTCGAGATAGCCGCCAATCCCCTTGGCCATGATCTCATAGGCCTTGTCCGGGTTGGTCTTGATGTATTCGACCGCCTTGTAATAGCCCTTGACGAGCGCCTTCACATCCTCGGGATGCTTCTCGATCAGATCGCATTTGAGGGCGATCACATCGACGATCAGGCCAGGCGTGATGGTGGAATCGATCAGCACCTTGCCCTTTCCCCCCTTGCGGACTTCGGTGAGATGCGGCTCCCAGGTCACGGCGGCCGGAACCTGGCCGGCGATGAACGCGGTCGCCGCATCATCGGCGGTCATGTTGGTGATGGTGACGTCATCCTCGGTCATGCCTTCCTTTTTCAGGAGCACGTTGAACCAGAATTCGGATATGGAACCCTCGTTCAGAGCCACTTGCTGACCCTTCAAATCCTTGAGAGACGTGACGTCGGCCTGCGTGACCACGCCGTCGCCGCCGTGGCTGTCGTCGAGCGCCAGCACATATTTGAAGCAGAGCTCGTCCGAGCGGTACTTCATCAGCTCATCGACGGTGGAGGCCGCGCCATCGAGATCGCCGCCTGCGACCGCCGCCATGTAAAGCGCTGATTCCTCGATGACCTTCAGGTCGACATCGACGCCGGCCTCTTTGAAATAACCGAGGTCGCGGGCAAGAAACAGCGGCCCATAGCCCACCCAGGTTGTCATGCCGAGGCGAATGGCGCCGGCGTTGGCGGGAGCGGCAAGCCCCAAGCCCAGAAGGCCTGCGCTGACCGCGGTGATCAGGCAATTTCGGAATGTCTTCATTGTCGTGGTTCCCCTTATGGCTGATGCCGGCATCGGCCTTATTCAAGCGACGTATGCCAAGCTGTGTTTGGGCAGCCGCTCTCTTGGTATGCGTCGCCTCCCAGGCGGGCCTTGCGTGTTCCAGGCCCCGCACCAGAGCATCCGGGCCAGATCGCCAAAAGAAGTCTTTTTCTGTCCTTTGCTTCGCCGAAACCGAAGCGGCAGGCCCTCCTTCGTTGACGAGCTTGAATTGACGGCGCCCGTCTCAAACGCGTCGCCGGTCTAAGGGAGTAACAGGTTTATCAGGCGAGAAGCTGCTCGATCCTGATCGGCAGATCGCGGATGCGCTTGCCTGTTGCGTGATAGACCGCGCTGGCCACGGCGGCGGCAGTGCCGACATTGCCGAGTTCGCCGAGGCCTTTCACGCCGGCAGGGTTGACCGCGTGGTCGACCTCCGGAACCAGGATCACCTGCAAGTCCTTGATGTCGGCATTGACCGGCACAAGGTAGTCCTGCAGATCGCGGTTCACGTAGCGGGCATAGCGCCTGTCGACCTCGGTCGCCTCATGCAGCGCCTGGCCGATGCCCCAGATCATGCCGCCCATCAGCTGACTGCGCGCGGTGCGCGTGTTCATGATGCGGCCGGCCGCGAATGCGCCGACGATGCGCGGCACCCGGATTTCCCTGGTGTAGCGGTTGATGCGGACTTCGACGAACTCGGCGCCGAAGGCGTATTTCACCGAGTCCTCGTCCTGCTCGCCGCCGTGGAATTCCGGCGTGCCGGCATAGAGCTTCTTCAGCGCCTGAGGCGTGGCGCCCTTGGGCGCGAACTCGACATATTCCTCGATCGCGCCGACTTGCATGGCCTTGAAGAGACCCTCGACCTTCGCCGAGGCGCCGCCTTTCGCCACGATCTTCCCGTCGGCAAGGTCGAGTTCCTCGTTGCGTGAGCCGGGAAGCGGACCGCCCTCACCCGTGGCTGCGGCGTAGAGCTTGGTTCGGATTGCATCGCAGGCCTTCAGCACCGCCGAACAGACGCTTGCCGTGGAGATCGAGCCGCCGGAGACCGGAGCCGGAGGCAGGCTGCTGTCGCCCATTTCGACGCTGATCTTTTCGATGCTGACGCCAAGCCGCTCGGAAGCCATCTGACCGGCCACGGTGCGGACGCCCGTGCCGATTTCATGCGAACCGCATTGGACCCGCACATCGCCGTCGGCGGTCAGGCGCACGCGCGCCGCGCAGGGCGCCACGGCTGTCGGATAGATGGCCGTGGCGCAGCCCATGCCGACCAGCCAGTCGCCGTCGCGCATCGCACCGACCTTGGCATCCCGCTTGGCCCACCCAAAAGCCTCTGCAGCCTGGTCATAACACTGGATCAGCGAGCGGCTGGAAAACGGCCTTTTGCCGATCGGTTCCGTCTTGGGTTCGTTGATCCGACGGAACTCGACCGGATCCATGCCGAGCGCCACCGCCATCTCATCCATGGCATTTTCCAATGCGTAGACGTAAGGCGTCTCCGGCGGGGAGCGCATGTAGCCCGGCGTGTTGCGGTCCGCCTGCACCAGCGAGACATGGGTCAGCACCGAGCCGTAGTCGTACATGCGGCCGGTCGCCGAAGTGCCACCGACGACATAGAGGTCCGGGCGCGAGGTCACCTCCCAGCCTTCATGCGCGAAGGCGGTGATGCGGCCGTCCTTGCCGGCGCCGATCCTGATGCGGTGCCGGGTTTCGGCCCGATAGGTCTGGGTGCCGAAAGCCTGCATGCGGCTTGTAACGCAACGCACCGGACGCCCGAGGCGCTTTGCGGCCACCGCCACGATCGCTGTGCGGGGCGTCATCGGTCCCTTCGAGCCGAAGGCGCCGCCGATGAACGGGCTGACGATGCGGACCTTGGCAGGATCGATCTTCAATTGCCTGGCAAGCTCCACCTTCCAGCCGGTCACGTTCTGCGAAGGCTCATTCACGACGAGCTGGTCGCCCTGCCAGAACGCGGTCGTGGAAAACAGCTCGATCGGGTTGTGATGTTGGGTCGGCGTGGAATAGCGCTGGTCGATCTTGACCGCCGCCGCGGCATAGGCGGCGTCGAAGTCGCCGGCTTTCACGTCCTCCTTGAACAACGGGCTCTTGCCGGCCGCCGGAACCGTCTTCGTGCCTGGACTGTCGAAGCCGGCGGTCGGCTTGTCTTCCTCATATTCAGCGCGGATCAACTGCGCCGCCTCCTCGGCCGCCTCGAAAGTCTCGGCAACGGCGAGAGCGATGATCTGCCCGTCATGGAAGATCGTCCGGTCGTGCAGCGGACCGATCGATGTGGCGCCGGAATTGCCGAATTTCGGCTTCTCGACCTGATCCATGGCGCCATAGGTGACGATGTCGAGCAGCCCAGGCACCGCGCGGGCTTCGTCGAGATGAAGCTTCGTCACCTTACCCCTGGCGATGCTGCTGGTGGCCAGCGCGCCATAGGCGATGTTGGCCGTCGGCAGGTCGGCCGGATAATGCGCCTGTCCGGTGACTTTCAGCTGCGCATCGACGCGCGGCAGCGGTTCACCCATGTTTTCCTTGGGTTTCGGAGCGGCTGGGTCCATGGTCACACCTTCATGTCTCGTGTTTCGAGCAGCGCCCGCACCAGCGTTCGCTTGCCGAGGTCGATCTTGAATGCGTTGTGCCGGCGCGGTTCGGCGCCGGCAAAAGCGGCGTCCGCGGCCGCCGAGGCCGAAGCTTCGTCCAGCCGTTTGCCGCGCAAGGCCTCTTCGCCCTCTTTGGCGCGCCAAGGCACCGTCGCCACCCCGCCGAGGGCGATCCGCGCCTCGCGAACGCTGTCGCCTTCCAGATCGAGCGCAACGGCCGCCGAGGCCAGCGCAAAGGCGTAGGATTCGCGGTCGCGGATCTTCAGGTAAAGCGAGCGCCGGGCCCACGGGATGGCGGGCACTTCGATGGCGGTGATGATCTCGTCGGCAGCGAGATCGGTCTCGATATGCGGCGTATCGCCGGGCTGCCGATGCAGCTTGGCGAACGGGATTTTGCGCGCGCCGCGCGAGCCCTCGGCGTGAATGACGGCATCGAGCGCGATCAGCGCCTGGGCGAAGTCGCCGTGATAGGTGGCGATACACGCGTCGCTGGCGCCCAGCACCGCATGCTGCCGGTTGAAACCCTCCATCGCGGCGCAGCCGGATCCCGGCACGCGTTTGTTGCAGTGCCAGGATGTCTCGCGAAAATATTCGCAGCGCGTGCGTTGCAGCACATTGCCGGCAAGGCTTGCCATGTTGCGGATCTGGCCGCTTGCCGCCAGGCGCAGGCTATCGGCGATGACCGGATAGCGCTGCTTGACCTCGCGATGATCCGCAGCTTCTCCCATCCGCACCAGGGCACCGAACCGGATGCCATCTTCCGTGACCCGGATCTGCCTGAGCTCCTGCTCCTTGAGCTGGTTGAGGTCGAGCAGACGGTTCGGCTCAGCAACCCCGAGCTTCATATAGTCGGCGAGATTGGTGCCGCCGGCGATGAACTGCGCATTGGCCCGCGTCGGCTGGTCGTCATGGGTTGTAAAGCGGGACGCTATCGCGACCGCCGCGGAAATTGCGGTCGGCTGTTCGTAGACGAAGGGCCGCATCTCATGCCCCCCTCGTCTCGCCGCGCGCCTGCAGAACGGCGGCAACAATGTTGGGATAGGCTGCGCAGCGGCAGATATTGCCGCTCATATATTCGCGGATGTCGTCCTCGGACCCGGCGTGACCTTCATTGACGCAGCCGATCGCCGACATGATCTGGCCCGGCGTGCAGTAGCCGCACTGGAAGCCATCGTGATCGATAAAGGCCTGCTGCATCGGGTGCAGCTTGCCGTCGGGCGATGACAAACCTTCGATCGTCGTCACCTCCTTGCCATCGTTCATCACGGCGAAGCTCAGGCAAGACAGCACGCGCTTGCCATCGACCAGTACCGTGCACGCGCCGCACTGGCCGTGGTCACAGCCCTTCTTCGTGCCGGTGAGCCCGATGTGATCCCGCAAGGCGTCGAGCAGGCTGGTTCTGGTGTCGAGAGAAAGCTCATAGGCCTGCTTGTTGATCCGCAACGACGTGACGACCGGCTGCCTCAGTTTTGGCTGAGCTCCGATCGGCGTTTCGGCCTTTGCACGCGAAGCCAGCAGCGGCGCGGCTGCGGCTGCCGACACGGTGCCTGCCATGAACTTTCTTCGGCTGAGAGCATTGTTGGGTGGAGGCTGGGACATGGCTCGCTCCTGGCTGGCTAGGTCCCTGCGCTAACCTCTCAACCGAGCCAATGTTCCAAATTCTTCACGCCCAGCCGCGGCGCCTCACTCAACCGTGAGGCCGCCATTCATGACCGAATCGCGCCTGGATCTCGCAACAGGCTGGAACATGCATGCCGGCCATGAGTTCGGCCCGAGAACTATCGACACATCCGCAGGGCATCATGAAATCGAAACTGGTCGCCGAAACCTCTGGGCAAAGAATATTCGTGGTCGTGCTTGATCCGGGCGAGGAAGCCTTCGCGTCCCTTACCGCTTTCGCCGGTCAGAAGGGAATTACCGGCGCCTCGCTGACGGCCATCGGCGCCTTCGAGAGGGCGACGGTCGGCTGGTTCGATTCTGGTTCAAAATCTTACCGGAAGATTCCCGTGGAAGAGCAATGCGAGGTGCTGAGCGCGATCGGCGACATTGCTGTCGACGACAGCGGCAAGCCAAGCCTGCACCTTCACGCCGTACTCGGCCTACGCAATGGGTCGACACGCGGCGGCCATCTGCTCGAAGGCATCGTCCAGCCAACACTTGAAGTCACGGTGGCCGAGTCGCCTGTCCACTTGCGCCGCACGAAACGATCGGGCCTTGGCATCGCCCTTATCGATCTTGACGCCTGATATCCGGCGCTGCCGAAACCGTATCTGTGATCGAGCGTTCAAGCTTGATGGGAGAACCGGAAGCTTCCACGCAAGACGCGGATTTTGAGCGATATGGCGGCTGCCTGTGCGGCAGCATCCGTTATCGCCTGACCGTCGAACCGCGCGTGCATTACTGTCATTGCGATATGTGCCGACGCGCAACCGGCAGTGCTTTCGAGCTGCCGCACCGCGACGCGGAAGAACGATGGTGACGGCGCGAAGCGACGACTTCCCGTTGCCATTGGATACGCCGCCGATGGAAGCCCGAACTGCGGAAATCTTGCCGGAGGCAAATGGTCCTTGGCAATATGAACCGAAATGGGATGGTTTTCGCTGCCTTGCCTTCATGGGCAGAAAAGCCATCGAGCTCAGGGCGAAATCCGGCAAGCCGCTTGGCCGTTACTTTCCCGAGCTGATCGCCATGTTGCAAAGCCTCAACGCCAAGGACTTCGTCGTCGACGGCGAGATCGTGATTGAGATCGACGGCCGCGCCTCCTTCGACGTGCTGCAGATGCGGCTCCACCCTGCAGAAAGCCGTATCCGCAAGCTGAGCATGGAAACGCCGGCACGGCTGATCCTTTTCGACATGCTTGTCGCGCCGGGCGGCAAGACCATGCTCGAAATGCCCTTGGCCGACCGGCGCGCGGAATTGGAGAAGCTAGTGTCTGGCTCCGCCAATGCTGCGCTGCGCCTCTCGCCCTCCACCACAAGGCTTGTGACTGCCGAGCAATGGCTGCGAGGCGCCGGCCACGGTTCGACCGACGGTGTCGTCGCCAAAGCACTGGACGAACCGTATCGGCCCGGCGAGCGCGCCATGATCAAGGTCAAGCGGCTCCGCACGGCCGACTGCGTGGTCGGCGGTTTCCGCTATCTGAACGCCGGGCGGCAGGTCGGATCGCTGCTGCTGGGCCTCTACAATGACAACGGGCAGCTCGATCATGTCGGCTTCACCTCGACCATCGCCAATGACGAACGCGCCGCGCTTACCGAGAGGCTCGAAAGATTGCGAGGCGGGCTGGGATTCACCGGCAAGGCTCCGGGCGGGCCGAGCCGATGGAGCACCGAGCGGAGCGGAGAATGGGAGCCGGTGCGGCCGGAACTGGTCGTCGAAGTCCGTTTCGACCACGTCACCGGCGGGCGTTTCCGACACGGCACCAGGCTCTTGCGCTGGCGCCCCGACAAGGCGCCGCGCCAGTGCACATTCGAGCAGATCGCTTAGCGGCGCCTTGCCGGAACAATCGAGCGCCAGGGCGGTTCCAGAAAGGAGCAGTCATTCGCGTATTGGAGAACGACATGGACCCCCGCAACAAGCAGCGATCCGAAAAGCAGGATGAAGCCGAAGCGCCGACCATCGAGCAACAGGACTGGGATTCCTTCGAGGGCAACAAAGTGCTCCCCGACAGCGTCGTCACGGAGAACGGCCCTGACCTGCGCGAGACCGAGGGGACCCTGCCCGAGGAGGACGACGACAATCCCGATCAGGAGAGCGACGAGGCTCTGCCCGACGATGAGGAGGAACGCGTGCTGTCGCGCGACCCTTCCAAGGAAAGCAGCCGCTTCGACGAAGTGTAGCCGACAACAGCGAAGTGATCGTGCCCGTCAGATTTCGAGCAGCGCGTAGGGGCGGCCGCCCGGTTTTTCGATATGCATGGCGACATTGTAGACCTGGGCGCCACCCGGCGTGCGACCCTCGAAGGAGCCGCGATGCGCGTGGCCATGCACGACGGCGCTGACCTTGAAACGATCGATCGTTTCGGCCAGCCGCGACGATCCTAGAAACGGATAGATTTCCAGCGGCTCGCCGATGACGGTTTCAAGGATCGGCGCATAATGCAAAATGACGAGCGTGCGCTTGGCGCGCACCTGCCGCATGGCGTTTTCCAGCCGCATCGCCTCGCCCACGCTTTCGGCGACCATCGCCTTGATCGCCGGCTCGCCGAACGAGCCGAGCATCCTCGGCCCGAATCCGCCGACGAAGCCTTTCACCCCGACAAAGCCGACATCCCTCAGTTCGATCGCCTGTCCGTCGAGCAGATGCATGCCCGCCTGGCGCAGCGTCGCCGAGATCTCGTCGACCGCTCCGGACTCGTGGTCGTGATTGCCGAGCACACCCACCACCGGGATGGAACATGCGCGCAAATCCTCGGCCAGCTGTGCCGCCTCTTTGGGTTTGCCCAGATTGGTGAGATCGCCGGCGAGAACCAGGACGTCCGCTTCGCGCGAGACTTCGCCGAACAGATCGCGATAGGAGGTCTGCGCATCCTCCTGAACGTGCAGATCGCCGACGGCGGCCACCTTGATCTTTCGGCTGGCACTCGTTTTTGCGGCTTGCGTCTTGGTGCTTTCAGTCATCGCGGAGCTTCCCGACACCGCCGACGCCAGCGAATCCCCATTCGGTAACGTCGATCTCATAGTCGATCTGCGACAGCAGCCGGCCGCGGCAGATCTTCATTCTGGGGGACGGCAGCTGCCGTTGCGTGGCCAGCCGTCTGAGCAGATCGTCGAGCAGCCAGTCGGGGACGAGATCGCGCTCGCTCGGATAGATCCAGCGAAAGTTGAGCATCTGCATCAGAAGCACTTCCCAGTGCACATCGAGATAGGAAAGCAGCCTGTGCCAGTCGATCTGGTCGTGCGCCTTGAGGATGGTGTGGGCGATATCGGCGCCGTCGTGCCGACCCCTGTCCTGGATGAAGCATTTCGACCAGATGAGCTCGGTCGGCCCGATAATCCTGACCCGGCTGCCGAGCAACTCGACCTGGCGGGCATGCTCCAGCCATTGATCCTCGACCAGCATCGTACCGTTGGCTGAGGCGAAGATCACATCGAAGAAATGCGGACCTTCGAAGACTTTTCCCAGCCAGCGGTCGTCCTCGATCTCGACCGCGTAGCCGATATCCTTGAAATGGGCGAGGATGCGCGGGCAGTCGCCAGCCTTGCAGAAGATGTCGAGGTCTTTGGTCTGGCGCACGACGCCCGTGTAAGCGCTCACGGCATAGGTTCCCGCCACGAGAAAGGGAATGTCGGTGGCCGCAAGTTCGCGGATCGCGTGCGTGTAGAAGGCTTCCGCCTCGGCGCTCTTCAGCGTCGGCTCCGCCTTCGCATCGATCACAGGAAGCGTCGCCAGCACTCCCGGCAACTCGTCGTTGGCCATCAACCGTTGCTCCGGCTTTTGATCTTCATCCACCTGTTTCGATAAACAGCGGCGACCGGGCGTTGTTCCGCGTTTCCTGGCGACCACGTCTGACGTAAGGTTTTCATTTTCTACTGCGAGTTGCTGTCCGGCCGCCTCGAGCGGTTCGTCGGGGCGGACCGACAATAACGCAAGTTAAAGCGAATCCCTTGGGCGTCGAATAAGTTGCAAAGCGCGGCTTAACAACGGTGGCGACCCAAAAGAGCCGGAGGGGCCCGCCTGACTCTACCCCCAGGCGAGGCGGGCCCTTTCTCGGGGCGGTGCGCTCCCGGCGCTGACGCCTTAAAAGAATTTCAACTCGCTCTCATGGGTTAATGCGCGGCCGCGAGACCGGGAGCAATGATTGTCTGCAAGATAATAAAAACGCGGCTTAGGGAGGTGCGGCGTGATCAAGTATCATCCTGTCCGACTGAACGAACTCATCGACCATTACATGGAAACACGTTCCTCGCGCCGATCGCCGGTATCGGTGGCCGCGGCCACGAGAGCCATCCTTACCGTGATGCCGGATTGCTCGGTCGAAAGCCCGCAATTGTGCAATATGATCGCGCGCTCGGCCGTCAGGCACGGCCATGCCGTGAGCTTCGACTTGATGAGCGTCTAACCCGCCGAGGAGTCTCTATCGGTCGGAGGTGGAGCTAACGTCCGCGCGTCATGTCCAGGAGGTGACGCGCCAGTTCGGTTGCGTCCCAAGGCTTTTCAAACCTGAGAATGTCGGCAAAGCGAGAAGGAATGACAGCGTCGTCATAGCCGGTGGCGAACACAAACGGGAGATGCCTTTTCAGCAGCTCGTCCGCCACGGCAAAGTCCATGGTTCCGCCGACATTGAGATCGAGTATGGCGGCATCGACGCGCTCCTCCTCAAGGACATTCAATGCCTTTTGAGTGGTCGCGACCGGGCCAATAACGGCCAGCGCAAGCGCGGCGAGCGCTTTCGTGATATCCTGAGCCAGAAAATATTCGTCTTCCACAACCAGAACACGTGCAGCGACGTCTTTCTCGTCCATAGTGTGCCTCCTGAAGGCAGCATTTGAAGCGTCCCGCGACGCCAGACATTAACATAGGTAAAGGTTGCTGTCGGATCGTTTTATGTATCACAGGACAAGTGGATAAGGATGAAGCGACCTCTGATCCGTAAGCTTGAGAAATTCACCCGGCTTTCCCGGGCCGACAAGGAAATGCTGGTCAGAATAGCGGCGCAACGGATCCGGCGCTTCGCCGCGCGCGAAGATATCATCCACGAGGGCGAGAAGCCTGAATTCATCAATCTGGTCAGTGAGGGCTGGGCCTGCCGCTACAAGACCCTTGAAGATGGCCGCCGGCAGATCATTGCGTTTTTCCTGCCCGGCGACCTGTGCGATCTCAATGTCTTCATCCTGAAGGAAATGGACCACTCGATCGGCGCCGTAACGCCGGTCGTCGTCTCGGAAATCTCGCGCGCGGCTTTCGACGAGATGATGATCGGGCACCCGCGCATCACCCAGGCGCTGTGGTGGGAATCGCTGGTCGCCGCGGCGATCCAGCGCGAGTGGACGGTCAATCTCGGCCAGCGCGACGCGCTGGAACGAATGGCGCATCTGTTGTGCGAGTTGTTCATCCGGCTGGAAGCCGCCGGCTGCACGAGCGACCACAGTTGCGAGTTCCCCTTGACGCAGACGGAACTGGGCGAGACGCTGGGCATGTCGACGGTTCATGTCAATCGCACCTTGCAGGAGCTGCGCGCTTCGAACCTCATCGTGCTGAAGGACAGGACACTCACCATTCCCAACCTCAAGGCATTGCAGGACATCGCGCTGTTCAATCCCAACTATCTGCATCTCGATCGCGAAGGCAGCCATCTCGACGCTAATGAGGAGTGATGTCGAAAGCGCCGTCCAATAAGCACCTGGAAGGCGGCCTGACAGGGGTCAAGCCAGCCTTGCGGGAGCATGCGAGTGCCGAAGCCCGGCTTCGCGAAAGCGAAAAGAGCGTGCGGGATTTCGGCGAGGCCGCCTCGGATGTCTTATGGATCCGCAATGCCGAGACGCTGCAGTGGGAATACCTGACGCCGGCCTTCGATGCCATCTACGGAATGAACCGCGAAAAGGCTCTGGCCGGCGACAACTTCGCAACCTGGATCGACCTTGTCCTGCCCGAAGATCGCGAGTATGTGCTGGCCCAGTTCGAGCGCATACGCAACGGCGAACGCGTGACCTTCGAATACCGCATATGCCGGCCTGCCGATGGTGAGATACGCTGGCTGCGCGATGCCGATTTTCCGATGCGGGACGATGCGGGAAAGGTTGCCCATATCGGCGGTGTCGGTCAGGATATCACGCCCCAGAAGGAGGCTGAAGAACAGCAGCAATCACGCTTTGCCGAACTGCAGCATCACGTGCGCAACACGCTGGCCGTCATCCGCTCCATCGTGCGGCGCACGATGGAGAAAAGCGAATCCCTGGACGAAGCCGCGGCCCACCTGGAAGGACGCATCAACGCCTTCGCCCGCGTGCAGGCGGCCATCACGCGCCGCCATTCGATCAGCATCGATCTGACGTCGATCGTCGCGGAGGGATTGCGCGCCGCGGGCGGCCGGGAAGGCGAGAACCTGACGATCGAAGGCCCGCCGTTGGCGCTCGCTCCCAAGGCTGCCGAGGCGATGGGGCTGGCCGTCCACGAACTGGCGACGAACGCGTTGAAATATGGAGCGCTTTCAAGCTCGAGCCGGGCGGGCCGCATCGACATCGAATGGCGCTTGGAAGAGGACTTGCTCCGCTTCGTGTGGACAGAAAGCGGTGTCCATGACTTAAAGCCGGTCGAACGGCGCGGCTTCGGTTTCGAGGTGCTGGAGCGGACGTTGCCTTACGAACTGGGGGCCGCGGTGGACTTGCGGATCGCCCCGAGCGGTCTCAATTTCACGGCTGCTATCCCGCTTCCTGCCGTTACCAACCAATAGCACGACGGCAGCAGCGAGGGATCGCGGTGCTCTCAGGCGCCATGGTGAAATTCAGCTGCTCCGAGAAAAGCGGCCTCACCCTCATCCCTCTGCCTGCCGCCAAGCGCTCCCGCAACAGCTCGTTTGCTTGCGCGGCTCGTTCAATCGCGCGCGACGAACTTGTTGAAGCGACTTGTGGCGCCCTCCGCGGTCATGTCCTGGTGCAGGAACGCCAGATTATTCTCCTCCAGCACCTGGAAGAAATCGTCCCACTCAATCGGCCGCAAATCTTCGTCGGCTGAACCGAAATCGACGCGCAGGATCGCGCCCTTTCCCGATGCCGCGACGACGGCGGGCCTGCCCTCGCGCGCTTCAATCCATGCGCGGATCACTTCGTGATTTGTGGTGGTCATGGCCTCGCTCATTGCAGCCTCCCTGGCTGGCGGTTTGCCCCCACAAAAGGAAAATCGAAGGCCGGGTATCTTGTTCCCCAGCGCCGCGAACAGATGCCAGTTAAGTCGCGTCGGATGACAGTTAATTCGGTTGGGATTTGCGCGCCTGTGACGCGATCGCAGCATCGAGCTTGCGCGCCAGATCTAACATTCGAGAAGGCGCATCGTATGTTAACGCATCCAACGCGACGGTCATCTCGCGTTCTAGTGTCGTGGTCTCGGAGGATTCCTCCTCCGACCTGAGCATTTGACGAACCTTCCGTGCCACCGCCGTTCCCTAACATGGGTTAATGCCTGCCGAGTAACCCACCGGCGGAAAAAAGGTTCCTTCTCACGATGGCTCGCATCGACCGACGCCGCCAAGGTGCTGCCCCATCGCCGGAAAATTCGCACTATCGGCACTTGGTTTTCTGGCTGTGTCGGTCCTCGCGGCTTTGGAAGCGTTGCCCCTGGCGAAGGGTCGCGGCTACCGCGAGCCGCTATTGAGCCTCTTTGCAGCTAGATACATCAGCGCCGAAGCTACCCTATTTCTATTCCAGCCCGCCCTCTCCGCCATTTCGATCAGCTCGTTAAGGCGCGCTGCGAGGGCATCTTGGCAATCATTGTCATAATGGGCGGCATTGATCTCATGTTTGGGCGGCCTGATCACTGAATCGGTTGTGGTCATCTATTTAACTCGTAAAAATGGTGACGGAATGGAGAGCGCCCGAACGACCGTCAGGCGCTCCACCGATATCAAGCGTGAGTGGGTCGGCTATTTCCGATGACGGGAGGGATTTCTCCGTCTTCGACCAAAATGTCTTTCCTTCGCGCGAAGGCCACGAAAACACCCCTCGCGGTCTCGGCGTCGACGTCTCCGACCAACGCGGCTTTGCAGGCTCGAATGGCTGCCTTCTGCTCGGGACTGTTGCCGCACCAGTCCACTGCGAACTGGTAAGCGTCGACCACCGTATTGAGTTGACGCGGGAAGCCCAATCCGACCCACACGCGGACTGGCTTGTCAAAGGGTTTGGACAGCATTGCGAACTCCGTTACATTCGCGATGACGTCAGGCTGTCAGTCCACCGCCGCGGCCGCTCGTGCCCGTCATCCATAGCGGCGGAGCACTCACTTGCTCGAGGATTCTGGCCGATTTGGCAAAGTTGGAAAACGCAACCTGCGCCGACGTCAGCGGGTAATCGCTGTCGAAGGCCCGTTGGCAAGCGCGAAGGGCGGTATCATAGATCGGACCGCGTTTGTGCTTTGGCCACTCGTACAGGAATTCCAAAGCATCCTCCAGACACGCGATCTCCTGGATAAGGCTGTTTCCACTTCTTACGAAAACAGGGCTGTCGAACATCCGATCGTTCATAAGATCCTCCAAACCGAACGAACATTGAGCTTTGGGACAGGCAGGAACCGACAGCGGCCCTGGCCTGGCGGCGATATGGGTTTGTGGATTTTGGCCGTCAAGATGTTGCCTGCACCAATTTTTTTAGGGAAATGCCGAAGTCGGATAGCGCTCGTTTGGGGCAGCAAATCCGCGGCCAGCCAAGGCGACGCGCTCTGCGAGAAACCGCCGTCACGTCGCTCGGACCCAGGCACGCGGCAACAGGCGTGCCGGAAACCATTCAGCGTTTGAACGGCGGAACATTCGGCGCACCTTCCGGTTCCAAAGAGAAAGAGAGAGAGAGCGCGAGGAACGGCCATGAGCGGAAACCAGCACCCGAAATCGAAAAAACCGAGCGACGCCGACATGGGCAACGATCCCGGCATCGGCACCTCCAAGGGCACCATCAAGGAAGGCGACGAACTGGAGCACGGCGAAAACACGGTCGAGGGCGATGTCGAAAACGACACCACCTCCGCGGGCGGAATCAACCCGCGCCAGAAAATTCGAACCAACAAGTAAACCTCGATGTTCCTACACCAGATGCGACGCCGCATCGTATGGTTATCGCTTGAACAAAGTAAGCAACGACAAAGTGGCGCTCGCAACTCGCCCATTGGAACATCGTGAGGAATTCATTGTTGACTCAGATCGCAATCAGGCGATCAAACAGGAGACTTCCCATGATTAAACTTCTCTCGGCTTCGGCTCTCGCAATTGTCCTGGCCACGTCCGCAATGGCACAATCCAGCAGCCCCGGTACCGGAACCAATGGCACAGGTGCCACGACAGGGACCAATGGCATGAACAACAACGGCAATGGCGGAACGGTCGATCCAAACACCACAAACAGCACCAGCTCCACGACGAAGTCCAACGGCGCGGGCGACCGGTGCAAGGATGCGGCCGGCAACGACATCGACAACAATACGGCCAGCGGCAACACCACGTCCAACATGCAGAATTGCAACAAATAGGTCTTAGGCGCCTTTTGCCTCTGCACACTGAGAAGGCCCGCCTTTTCGAAGGAAAGGCCGCCTTCTCCTTCACGATCTCCGATCGATCCGTCCAGCGTCACATGCCGCGGTCCGGGACATAGAGGCAGAACGAATGCTGGGACATGGTGTCGCCGCCCGGCTTGCATTCATGGAAATATTCGTCGCGAGATCGCTTGATGCGGTGATCGCTGTATGGGATCAGTTCGCCGGTGGACAACCGATAGCCGTATCTCGTCTCCTTCACGTCCGACGGCGGCGCCTGATAGCAATCCACGCCGGCACAGCAGGAAGGATCGTATTGCCAGCCCGCCGGTGCCTGGTGCGCCGACGCCGGGACGCAAAGAAAACTTGCCAGCAGGCTTGCCGGCAAAGCCAGCCATCCCTTCACCAAACGCCAGCCGGGCGAGCGGGACGCCACCTATGCACCTGCCCGTTTCTGAAATCGTGCGCTTCTGCACATTGCCGTTCCGCCGTGGTTGCGGCGGCCCGGATATCCGGAGCCGCACAATGCGCCGCCGGATCGTCGGCGGCGGGCCGCTATCGAACTCACAGGTCAAAGCTATGTTCCACGGCGGCCGCGCTGTTCATTCCTTCACATAGGCGCCGGCCTTCACATAGGCGCCGGGCTGACGGCCGCTCCTGGGCGCCTTGGCCGCCTTGGAACGCTCGGCGACCGCCGGGCCAGCCCCTGAACTCTTTTCCGTCACCGGGCTGGGTGTCGCCTGGCGCGGCGGATTGCGACCCTCCGACTGATGGGTCTTGTCCTCGACCTCGCCCTGTCGCCGGGTAAGGCCCATGCCCTCGCGAGGCTTTTCGTTGTCGGCGGCGTGCTGCGAAAATTGATCGGCAGGATCCGGATCGGTGTTGGCGGGATATTTTGTGGCGCCGGTCTCGCGGCGGTTTTCATTGTCGTTCATGACTTAATCTCCGGTTTCGCATGAAGAAATAACAGCGGCGCGAAGGCGACGTTCCCGATACGGCGCACTCCACCTCAACCAAGTTCGGATCCGATGGAACAAACATTCTGGCATCCGATTGGGCACAAGCAGCGCCAGCCCAGGCGCAAGAGGAGGTTCGCATGGATAGGGTAGATCGCATCAGGCAACGCGCGCACGAAATCTGGGAACGCGAAGGCCGTCCCGACGGGCGCCAGCAGGAACACTGGGACCAAGCCGTCCAGGAGATAGAGTCGGAAAGCCCGGAAGCCGAGCGCGGTCCGGTGGCGCCGGATCCCGCGGCTGGCTCTGATCCGGCTGCCAACAGGCCGGGCGGCTGAGCACGGCGGCGGGCCGATGCGGCATTCCGGTGATCGTGATGGCCGCCGTCTGGGTTTGGGCTGACCAGAACAACGAGCGCCCGAGCGGCGGCAGCCAGCAGCCCCCGCCCCACGCTATCGATCAGAATGGCTGAAAGAACTGCCCGCGTCACCGCGTGGCAGCGTCGCCGGCTTTGTGCCGCCTTCCTGGTCGATTTCGCCGTGTGCCGAACTGCAGGCCCGCCGAATGGTTTCAACGCGCAAGACAACAGCCATCTGGAACGGTTCCCTCATAGCCGCGTTCTAAGACTCGGTTTTCCTGCGACGTTGCGATGTGCACCCGGTGCTGGCGCAGCATCCGCATCGCGGCTGAGGCCCCTCGAAACACGAACAGAAGGAGCTTGGTGTGCGGAACCTCAGGGGACTTCACCTCTTGATCGCTGAAGACGAGTGGCTGCTGGCCAGCGATCTTGCGAAGTTCTTCGCCGACATGGGCGTGATCATTCTTGGTCCGGTGGCGACGGTGGAGCAGGCTGAACAGCATGCGAGGATGGCCGAGGCCGCCATTCTGGACATCGATCTCAAAGGCCGACACGTTTTCCCTATCGCGGATGAGTTGATGCGGCGCAACGTGCCCTTCGTGTTCTTCAGCGGTTATGACGAGATTGCCATTCCGGAGCATTTGCGTTTTGCGAGCAGCCTGAGCAAGTCGTCGAGCCAAGCCGCTGTTTCGGATGCATTGTTTCCTCCAGAACCCCAGCCTGGGTCTGGGACTCCTGCGGTTGCGCAGCCGGCGTCCACGGCCGACGACATCGTTGCGCTGCTACCCAAGCTGCGGCTCACCGCGCGTCTTCTGCTGGACGATGCAGGAGCTTCCGATCGCCTTGTCGAACGGACTTTGGAACGGGCGCTTGAGGATATCGACAAAAGGTCCGCCGGGTCATCCATCGCCGATTGGCTAAACGCCATCATGCGCGAGATAGCGCATTCGCGCGGGGCGTCTTTGCTGCACTGACCTCACAACTCGGCCGTGTCGCCGGCGACCTGCGCTCGCCGGGCGGCCAGCTATTCTCAATGCACGAGGCGGCTTTTGAGCCAGGCGAGGACCCGGTTGCCGCTTATCAGCCTGCGGACCCGCGCGGCGGCCCAGCTGGCCTGCATCGTCGCGCCGGCATGACAGCTGCAGACGACGTCATGCAGTTGCCAATCGGAAAGTTCGAAAAAGCGCTTAGCTTCGCCATACGTGTCCGATTGCAACCCGGCGGCGCGCAGCAGTGGGTCCTCGAAGGCAACCGCAAGCGGAGATCCGGCCGCCCGGGCTCCTGCGCGAACCTCGGGATCGACATATTCGGTGCCTGCCAAGGCCGCGAGGCACCGCAGGGGATTTCGGTCGAGCAATTCCGCCCACCGCTCTATCCGCTGCGTTCTCGTTGCCAGAGGAATCAATCCAAGACGGTCGATGACCGCAACCGATTGAAGTTCATGTGATGTCTGATGCTTCATTGCTGTCTCCTGTGGTTGGGCGGCGACATCCTCGCCGCGGCTGCATGTCCGGCCGCGGCCTCAAGCCCGCACCTGTGAGGGACAGGCGCGGGCCGACCAGGTGTTGTCCACCGATCTTCAACAGACGCCTCGCGACGTCCGAAGCGAAACCGAACTGCGGGCGATCCCCTATGTTCCAGCAGTCCTTCTCGCCAACGGAACTTTGCCGCTCCCGTGGAGGCTCGCGCCTGATGGGTGAAACCGGCCGGCAATGGAACATTCGGACCCTTTGAACGGTTAAACGACTGACCGGGCGCTTGAACCGCGATGGTGCCATCGCCGCAGGGGATGCTCCCACCGCCTGACCGGGAGGTTGGTTGGCAAAATGGCTCGTTTCAAAGGCCCATCGAAAAATCACAACATCGTCGTCATCGGAGCGTCGGCCGGCGGGATCGAACCGCTGAAGCGGATTGTCGGCGACCTGCCCGCCGATCTGCCGGCGGCCGTCTTCGTCGTGGTGCATATCGGCCAGGTCAGCTATCTGCCGGAGATCCTCGACCGCGCGGGAGCGCTCGACGCCATATCGGCCGGGAATGGGGCGGCGTTCAGGACAGGCTGCATCTATGTGGCGCCGCCCGGCTTCCACCTTCTCCTTCATGACGGCCATATGCTGCTGCGGCGCGGCCCGCGCGAAAATCTCGCGCGGCCGGCAATCGACCCGTTGTTCCGCTCTGCGGCGTTAAGTTACGGCGCGAGCGTCATCGGTGTGCTGCTGTCGGGTTCGCTTTCCGACGGCACCGCCGGGCTGAGGGCCGTCAAGGCCGTCGGCGGGCTGACTGTCGTCCAGCATCCGGAGGATACGCTGGTGCCGGCTATGGTCGAAAGCGCGCTGCATTATGTCGAGGTCGACCACTGCCTCCCCGCGGCGCAGATCGGCCCTTTGCTGGCAGAACTCGTGGCCGAACCGGCCGGCGAATCCTTTCGCCCCCCGGCAGCGGTCAGGCTGGAGGCGGCCATTGCCGCGCAGGAGCATTCGACCATGAAAGATGAAGATCGACTTGGGCAACTGTCGGTGTTTACATGTCCGGAATGCCACGGGCCGCTGTGGGAGATCGAAGACGGAGACATGCTGCGCTATCGGTGCCATACCGGGCACGCCTTCACCGCCGACGCTGTTATGGAAGCGCAGGCGACCGAGGCGGACGAGATCCTGTGGAGCCTGCTGCGCTCGCATCAGCAGCGGGCTGAGTTTGCGAGGCGGATGGCCGAGCGGCAAAGGACAAAGGACCGCTCCGGACTCGCCGCGGAATTCGTCAAGCGGGCGCAGGAATACGATTCGGATGCGGCTCTTATCGGGCGTATTCTCGAAAGCAGGCGGGAACAGGTAACAGGTAATGGCGCAGGCGGCGAGGAAGGCAACATCGAGGAAGGCCACAACTAGTTCGCGGCAGGGTGCGAAAGAGTCCGCGCCCTTCCCCATCATCGGCATCGGCGCATCGGCGGGCGGCATCGCGGCGTTGCGGAAATTCTTTCCCGAAGTGCCGGACGACAGCGGCTTTGCCTATGTGGTCATTCAACACCTCGATGCCGAGCACGAAAGCGTGCTCGCCAGCATCATCCAGCGTTCGACCGCGATCGAAACGCAAACCGCGGCAGAGGGCGCGGAGATCGAGGCAAACAATATCTACGTCATCCCTCCGGGCGTATCGGTGACCGTCGAGAACCAGCGATTCCGTATGGCGAAGATGGCGGCAGCGCGCACCAGACGGACGCCCATCGACGATTTCTTCAACTCGCTGGCGCAAGACCAGTCGGAAAAGACGGCTGGAATCATCCTTTCCGGAACCGGCAGCGACGGCACCATCGGGCTCCGGGCAATCAAGGAGCGCGGCGGACTGACCCTGGCGCAGGAAAGTGCCGAGTATGACGGCATGATGCGCAGCGCCGTCCAGAGCGGGCTCGTGGACATGGTCCTTCCCGCGGAGGAAATGGCGAGCAAGCTGGTCAGCTACTTCAGCCGTTCCAACCGCCCCGAGAGCGAGCGCGAGCGCCACAAGCGCGAAGTGGCCGAACAGCTTTCGCGCATCGCGGCGCTGCTTCGCGTGCGCACCGGCCATGATTTCAGCGGCTACAAGGACAACACGATTTTGCGGCGCATTCAGCGCCGCATGCAGGTGCTGCAGATCGACGATCCGGCCGCCTTCTACGAAAGGCTGCGCGACGAGCCCCAGCAGGTGGATCTTTTGTTCCAGGACCTGCTCATCGGCGTCACCAGCTTCTTCCGCGACGCGCAAGCCTTCGACGCCCTCGAACGTTTGGTCATCCCCAAGCTGTTCGAGGGCCGCAAGCCGGACGAGACCGTCAGGGTCTGGGTTCCAGGCTGCGCCACCGGCGAGGAAGCCTACTCGATCGCCATGCTCTTGAAGGAGAACGCGCTGCGCGGATCCGCCTCGCTCAATCTGCAGATATTTGCCACGGACATCGACGAGCGCGCGTTGGAAGTGGCCCGCGCCGGCCGCTACTCGGCGGCGATCGCGACGGACATAACACCGAAACGGCTCAAGGAGTTCTTCTCGCGCGAGGACGGCACTTACCGCGTTTCGGCCGATCTCCGCGAGGTCTGCCTGTTTTCGGCGCACAATCTCTTGCGCGACCCGCCCTTTTCCAAGCTCGACCTGATCGCCTGCCGGAACCTCTTGATCTACATGGGTCCGGAGTTGCAGGAAAAGATTATTCCGATCTTCCACTACGCACTGCGCAACAACGGCTATCTTCTCCTTGGATCGTCGGAGAACGTCACGCGGCATGTGCGCCTGTTCTCCACCGTCGACAAGGCGACCCGTATCTTCCAGAAGCGCGGTGGGGTGGCTCCGCAACGCCTGCCGGAATTCCCGCTCGCCGCCGCCCCCCGACAGACAGTCCCGCATCCAAGGCCGAGGGCGGCGGCCGGAACCCTGCAGGAGGCCGCGGAGCGTCTTCTCGTCGAGCGCTATGCGCCTGCCTATGTGGTGACCAACGCCGCCGGCGAGCTGATGCACAGTTCGGGAGGCACGGGAAAGTACCTGGAGCTCGCCGCCGGCGCTCCCGATCACAACGTCTTTTCCATGGCAAGGCGCGGCCTGCGCATGGATTTGCGGGCGGCGCTCCACAAGGCGGCGAGCACCGGACAGGTGGCGATCCAGAACAAGATCAGCATAGGCACCAATGGCGGCCGCCAGACGATCAGCCTTGCAGTGCAACCACTGCCGTCCGACGGTTCTTCCGACCCGCTCTACATGCTGGTCTTCCGCGACATCGGCGGTATCAAGGCGGAGTCCCAGAGCGAGCCGGTCCATACGACCGACGACGTCGAAAGCGCCAATGTCAATCAGCTCGAAAGGGAGCTGAGGGAAACCAGGGAGCGGCTGCAGATCACCACCGAGGAGCTCGAATCCTCCAATGAGGAGCTGAAATCCTCGAACGAGGAACTGTCCTCGATCAACGAGGAGCTGCAGTCGTCCAACGAAGAGCTTGAGACCTCCAAGGAAGAGCTGCAGTCGATCAATGAGGAGCTGCAGACCGTCAATGCGGAGCTGAACATCCGCGTCGACGAGCTCAGCCGCGCCAATAACGACATGGCCAATCTGCTCGAAAGCACGCAGATCGCGACCGTGTTCCTCGACCGCGAGCTCTGCATCAAGAGCTTCACGCCGACGGCGCGCGACCTGTTCCGGTTGGTCGAAAGCGATGTCGGCCGGCCGCTGGCTCACGTGCGCCCGCGCTTTCCCGCCGACGGGCTTCAGTCCGATCTGGAGCAGGTGCTGCAGAGGCTGGGCACGATCGAGCGGCAGATCGGAGACGTCGACAATGACCGCCGCTACATCATGCGTGTCCTGCCTTACCGGACCGTCGACAACGTTATCGCCGGCGTCGTCGTCACCTTCGTCGACGTCACCCAGATCGTGCGGGCCGAGGAAAGGATCGGCGTGCTCTCGCATGACCTGCGCAACCGTGTCGAAAGCCTCGCAACCCTGCTCGACCTTGTGCCGGTCGGCATCTTCATCGCCGAGGACGGCGATGGCGTGAAGATCCGCGTCAACCGGCGTGCGGCGGAGCTCCTGGACCAGCGCGCCGCCGGCAACAAGCTGATATCCGTGCCCACCGTCTTGCCATTGACGCTAAATGGCGCCGAAGTGGGTGCCGATGATCAGCCTCTGCTGAAGGCAATCCACACCGGCAAGGCAATTCCGGGCTACGAAGCGCAGATCCGGCATGAGGATGGCACCAGCGTCGACGTCATGATGTCGGCCAACCCGCTCTTCGATGAAAAGGGCAAGGTGCGCGGCGCCATCGCGGCGCTGGTCGACATATCGAGCCACAAAGAGGCGGAACGCAGCCAGGAAAGGCTGCTGCACGAACTGCAGCACCGCGTGAAAAACATTCTGGCCACAGTCACTGCGCTGACCTCCCGCATGGTCCGCACCTCGACGTCGATGAGCGATTTTTCCACTTCGTTCCAGGAGCGCTTGCAGGCAATGGGTCGAACGCACGAGGTGCTGTCCTCCTACAACTGGAGAGATGCCGATCTCGAGCAGTTGCTGCGGGCGGTCCTCTCGCCCTACGGCAACAAGCAGCGCCAGAATATCGTCATCCAAGGGCGCCCGCTGCAGCTCGGCGCAAGCGCTGCCGCGACGCTCGGCATGGTGTTCTTCGAGCTTGCCAGCAATGCCGCGAAATACGGGGCGCTCTCTACCGAGGACGGTCGTGTCGACGTGGCGTGGAACACCGACAAGCCCGGCCTTCTGTCGATCCGCTGGAGAGAAATCGACGGGCCTGCCGTCAAGGAGCCGCCACGGCGGAATTTCGGAACAAGCTTCATCCAGCAAAGTTTGGAGTACGAACTGGGAGGCAAGGTCGATCTGAGGTTCGAGCGCTCCGGAGTTGAATGCTACATAGACATTCCGCTGGCGTCAGGCACAGCTCGCTGACATTTGCCGCTATGCGATAAGGAGTGGACACAAACATGCTCTTATCCGGCCTGACTGTCCTTGTTGTCGAGGACGTGTTTATGCTTGCGGAAGACCTCTCCGATCAGTTGACCCAGGCAGGATGCACCGTGATCGGCCCGGCGCCTACGGTTGCCGAGGCGCTCCAACGTATCGAGGGCGTCGCGCTGAACGGCGCTGTGCTGGACGTGAACCTTCGGGGCGAGCCCAGCTTCCCTTTGGCCGAGCATCTTGCCCTCGGTAATGTCCCGTTTATTTTCCTCACGGGCTACGACAGCGTCACGGTCTTTCCCGACAAGTTTCGGGACGCGCCGAAGCTCACCAAGCCAGTCAATTACAACGTGCTAGTCGAGGCGGTGTCGCGGTTCCGCGGGAGCGCCGCGTCAGGCTGAGAACGGGCCTGCCTATGACTCCACCAACTGGCTCGCAAGTTCGACCAGGTGCGGGATCGGCGCGGGTTTCGACAGGTAAGGCGCGCCGTGGAAGATCGGCGACTGAAACTCAGGATCGTAGCCCGAATGCACCAGGAAAGGCACACCCGCCTCCTTGAGGCGAGCGGCGGCAACGCCACGTCGCCCGTCGAGCAATTGGATGTCGATAATGGCCAGGTCCGGCTTGTTGTCCTCGAGCCAGGTCACGGCCGCCCGCTCGGAAGCCACACAGGCCACTTCGAAACCACGCGCCTTCAAGCCGTTCGCCACGTCGGAAGCGATCAGATATTCGTCTTCAATGATCAGTGCCAAGGGCGCCCGCATAACGACCTCCTCTGGGGCAATTCCAGGAAAAGCGCCCAGCGGTTTTCCGTCCGGAATTGCGCCAGTCGCGGATCGGGTACAGATACGGTAACGGCTTTCTTTTCGCCGCCCTCACCGAGGAACTCGGCCAGAACACCTTCTGGCCCGATATGTATTTCACTATCGACAACTTGCATTCTTGCCTCTCGGTCTTGGCATCATTAAGAATACAAGGCCCCGCTCGTATCAAAGTTCCGTCTGCACTCGGGAATCGATCTTCGAGGCCCGTCGCCGAATGAGCGCTCGCGAACAAACTCAGTCGGGCCTCTTCTCATTTCCAAGACCTTTTGGAACAGCGGACCTGGACAGAGGTTCGGGGGCGAAGGAGAGGCCAGATGCCATCGAACGAGCGAACACCGAGCAGCGTTGCGACATCCAGGCGGGGCCGCCGCCCGGCCTGCAGCCGCGCAGGAACGGCCCGGTGCCGGTGATCGTGTTTCTGGCGGCGGCCGCATTCCTGTTCGCCGCGGTCTTCTGGTGGTCGGCGAGAAGGAACATCGCTCCTTGTTGCAGGTTTGATAACGCAAAAGGAGATCATTGCGATGCCGAGCTTGAGAAGTTTGTTTCGTCATCTCTGGCGGTGGAAAGCACAGCCCACGGCCGACCCTTCCCCCGTGGATGCCATTGTCCGCGTGTTGCGGGACGCCGAGAAGCAGCGGTCCCGGCGGCATTCGGAATAGCGCCTGAGATCGCCGCCACAGCCGTGGCAACGATATCAGCGGCCGCGCGGCAACGGCCCGTTACTCCTCGTCGTAGATATGCTCATGGATGATGCCGAGGATTTCCAGCCTCACCGCTTCGCGTGCAGCGGGCTGGATGAAGGGCATCAGAAGGTCGACCGTCTCCTCGACCCGCCGCGGCAGGTCGGCGCTCGGATCGCTCAGATAGCTGCCATGGGCATAGATGTTTTCGGTCAGCTTCTTGTTCAGGTCGGAAAAGAGCCCCATGGCGATTGCTCCATGCTGATGCCCAACAGCCGGAGCCCCCGATGGTTCCGTCGTCGGCCAGTAAGGCAAGGCAATTCGACCGTGCCGAAATCCTGCCGTCCAAGGAACATTCGGTCCAGCTGGATGTTCGAAATCCGGTGACAACGAGCCAGAAACTCCACGGCTTGCGGCAAGCGCCTTGCAAAGGCGGGTGGGGTATGTCTCGGTGAAATTTGAAGGGGCCTCTATTGTTAAGAGACGGCGATGTCTCGCACGAGCCAGCGCGATCTTTGCGACCAGGCAAGCCTGGGCTTGGACCAGGAGATCGCATCCCTGTTGACCGCTATCGAGCGCGAGAAGGTCCCTGACCGGCTCACAAAGCTTGCACTCGAGCTTCAGAACGCGCTGGTCGAAAAACGCAGACTCGATGCGACAGGGGAAGCGGTTCGTCGGTTCACGGAACCGCAGACGCGCTCCGGCCACCGATAGCGGCGGATATCACCGAGAAGCATGCGGCATTATTCGGCGGGTGGGGCTCGGTCGCCTCCCCGCGCGCGCATCGGCAACTCCTACCAGCAACAATGGAACGTTAACATAAGTTAATCGTTGTCGTCGATTGGGAGTAGTCCGATGGTACAGGACCGCAGATCCCCGGAAGTAGGCGAATTCGTTCGGCGGCTGGTCGAAAAGACGGGCATTACCGAAGCGCAGGCGCTCGAACTTGTTTCTCTGCTTGGCTTGAATTGGGCCTCTTTGATGAGGGAGGCGAAAGCCATGAAAGCACCTCAGTGACCGATAGGCACTGAATCTGCTTACAGGAAAAGTGCGCAGCTGTTTTCCGTCCGGCATTAGAGCAGGTCAGCGATTCTATCGAACGCTGAACTGTTCTAGCGTCTTGCGCTTTCGGCATCCCAGTGATTATCCGAAACTTGATGGCGCCGCTCAACCAGCGTCTGCGGCGAACTTTCCCCCAAGAACTCCAGAACGCCGGCGCGCGCGCGGTTGAGGCGGCTTTTGACCGTGCCGACGGCGCAGCCGCATATTCCCGCGGTTTCTTCGTAACTTACGCCCAGCACGCCGATCAGCATCAAGACCTCGCGCTGATGTGACGGCAGTTTCTGGATGGCCTGATGCACTTCTCTGCTTTGGACGGACCAATCCTGCGATGGCTCCGAAATCGGACGGCTCGAGGCGCAGTCGAGCAGCCCCGGCGCTTCCCTGGCCGCCGCTTTGATGCGCGTATAATGGGTGTTGCGCATGATGGTGAAGAGCCAGGACTTCAGGCGCGTCCCCGGCTCGAACTTGTCCAGATTGGCAAGCCCTTTGGTCAATGTCTCCTGCACAAGATCGTCGGCATCGTCCGGCACGCGACAGAACGTGCGCGCAAAAGCCCGCAAGGCAGGGATCAGATCGACAATGGAAATCTCGTCGGCGTCGTGGTTTGGAAAGTTGTGCTCTCTGGGTGACAATGTCCCGATCCCAGCAGGTAGGGTGAAGGAGGTGCAGCCCAAGGAGAATGCCTGAGAAAAAGGAACGTTCCTGTTTTCGATCGCTCGACCAGAAGTTTCGATGGAGCGGCTCGGTTGAATGAACCCGGAAATATTCAATGAGCCTCTTCGAGCTTGGGTTCCTCAAGGTACCAAGGCACGGAAATCACCGCGAGATTCGGGGAAGCAACCGCGGCGGAGCGCAGGCCCGGCCGCTTTCGCCTGTCCCGCTACATCTTTTGACCATCTCTCGCGGATGGCGCGCTCTTCATCGCTCTCTTCGCCGGACAGCCTTGCCACATGGACCGCGATGACCGCCCTGAACCGGAGCTGTCCGGATCATGCTCGATAGAATTCCCGATACCATTCCACGAAACGCCGGACCCCGATCTCGATCGGAATCCTCGGCCTGAAGCCGGTCGCTTTCTCAAGTGAGCTGACATCTGCGCATGTCGCAGGCACGTCGCCTGGCTGGAGCGGCATGCAGTTGCGTTTCGCCTTTCTGCCCAGCGCCTCTTCGAGCAGCGCAATCAAGTGGTTCAGCTCAACCGGCGAGCTGCCGCCGATGTTGTGGATCCTGAATGGCGCATTGCTGGTCGCGGGGTCAGGCGCGGCGCTGCTCCATTCCCTGTTGGGTGTCGCAGGCAGCTGCATTATGCGGACCACGCCCTCGATGATGTCATCGATATAGGTGAAATCACGCTGCATGTTGCCATGGTTGAAGACGTCGATCGGCTCGCCTGCAAGTATGGCCTTTGTGAAGATAAACAGGGCCATATCCGGCCGCCCCCACGGCCCGTAGACGGTGAAGAACCGCAAACCAGTCGCCGGCAGCCCGAGAAGATGGCTGTAGGCATGTGCCATCAACTCATTGGCCTTCTTGCTGGCGGCGTAAAGACTGAGCGGGTGATCGGCGGAATCGTGAACGGAGAACGGCATCCGCGTGCTGCCGCCATAGATCGAGCTCGAGGATGCATAGACCAGATGGCCGACTGACGCGTGGCGGCATCCTTCGAGGACGTTGAGGAACCCGCTTAGATTGCTTTCGCCATAGGCGTAAGGGTTGATCAGCGAATGACGAACGCCGGCCTGGGCTGCGAGATTGACGACGATTTCCGGATCGACCGAGGCAAAAAGCGCCGAAATGCGATCCCGATCGGTGAGGTCGACATGCTCGAACCGGAAATGCGGAAATTCTTCCAACTGATCGAGCCGGGCTCGCTTCAGGTTGACGTCGTAGTACTCATTCATCGAATCGAGGCCGACGACTTGCCAGCCGTCGGAAAGCAGTCTCCGGCACAGATGAAAGCCGATGAAACCGGCTGCCCCGGTGACAAGAACAGGCCTGTTTGATGTCACGGCATGGCCCTAACGTTAAGCTGTGACCAGATTCACACCCACTTCCACCCTCGCCTCCATTTATCCCAGGAAGCATCATCAGAATGATCGATGAAACATCTGCTGAGCGGGACCATAACCGAACTTCATCTCTAGCTCAGGCAAGCCATGCTCCCGGCATATGTGAAGGCACCAGCAACGGACCAGGATCTTGATGAGGCTCCTCTTCCGCCGGGGCCCCCCAGGTGGGCAGAGGTGTATGATTATGCTCTGGACCAGGGCGAACCGGCCCTGCGGCCATATCTGCCTCTGCCAGCCGGGTTTGCGGATATCGGGATCGGTCCCCGGCTGGAAACTATTGTCAGGCAACATCCGCACAAGATCGCCATCAATGACGGCGCGGACGAACTCTCATATTCGGCGCTCGGCGCCGCCGTCGAGATTCTATCCCGCCGAGTTGCAAGCGCCGTTCCCGCGGGGAAGCCAGTCGGAATCTGCCAGCCATACTCGGTCTGGAGCATCGTCGCCATGCTCGCAACGATGGCAGCTGGACGGGTTTCAATTCCGCTTAATGCGAGAGATCCCGGCCCCCGGGTCAAGGAGATCGTGTCAGCGGCCAAGCTCTCGGCGATGCTGGGCATGGGAGACCGCCCGCGCGATCTGGCTGCAGACGTCCAATGGATCGACATGGGCGTAAGTTCGGCCTCGGAGCGAAACCTGTTGGCGACGCCTCTTCCGCGGCCTTCCGTCGATGAGCCGGCCATCATTCTTTATACTTCGGGCAGCACAGGGCGTCCCAAGGGCATCGTCAACAGCCAGCGCAGCTTGCTGTGGCGCGTGCAACAATATGTCGACGCTTGTCACGTCGACTCGGAGGATGTTTTCCTCCCCCTGGCGGGCCTGGCCACGATAGCCGGCTGTCGTGAGATTCTGGCTGCCGTTCTTACTGGCGCCACCTTGCAGCTCGTTGAATTGGAAGCGATCGGCCTGCGCGGCGTTCGCGCGAGGATGCAAGACCAGGGCGCGACTGTCACCTATCTCGTGCCCGCCTTGCTTCGAACGCTGATGGCTGATGCTCCTGCCGATACGTTCAGCTCGCTTAGAGTTGTCCGCGTCGGGGGCGAGAAAGTGCTTTGGACCGATATTGCTCTTCTGCGAAAAGCCGTCCCGCCGCATTGCCTCATCCAGATAGGCTATTCGTCCACGGAAACGACAGGATCGCAGTGGTTCCTGCCGTCAGAGCCGCCGAACACCGAGCCCGATGTGCCGGTTGGACGCCTTTTGCCGGGGATCGCATTCTCTATCGTGAACGAAGAGGGATACGTCGTCCGGCCCGGTGAGACGGGAGAGCTTGTGATCAAGAGCCCCTATGTCCTCCTTGGGCATTGGGAGAATGGCACCGTCGTTCCCGTCGATGCGGACCCCGACAATCCGCGCGAGCGGATTTTTCCGACCGGTGATCTCGTGCGATTGGACAGCGATGGTCTGTTGAGGATCATCGGCCGCAAGGGGAGGCAGATAAAGATCAACGGTCGACGTATCGAGCCGGCCGAGCTCGAAAGGGCTCTGCGAGCCGCCCCATCGGTCCGGGACGCTGTCGCGATCGTAACGGAGGCAAGCGAACTTGTCGCATTCGCGATCCCAAACGATTCCGCCGGTCCGGACTTTGTGGATGATCTGCGCCGGTTGATTGGAGACACGCTGCCCCCACCGTTGCGGCCTCTGCGGCTCCACCGTGTCGGTGAGATCCCATACCTTGCCGGCGGAAAGATCGACCTGGCCAAACTAGGGAAGATGGACCTCCTGGCCAGGACGCCGGCTGCCGCCGCCGATCCGTCAAGTTCCGATAGCGACCCGGCGGTAGGTCGGGTGGTGCGGAAGGCATGGATCAAGGTTCTCAATACGCGAGCAGCCGTGGGCAGGTGGGACGAGGCTGGGGGAGACTCGCTGAAACTGCTGCACTGCGTGATGGAGATCGAGAATCTCATCGGTCAGGAACTCGGGCTGGAAAGCTTTACGGTCGGGATGAGCGCCGACGAAATGGTGAAGGCTGTTGTGGCAGCACAACCAGCCTCATCTGGCAAAGCCGCCCCCGAGCGCAACCCGCCACTCCTTTTTCTGTTTCCCGGGTCTGTCGGCTACGGTCCAAGTCTTGCCGCCTTTGCCTCTGCCATGGGGAAAACTGCAAAGGTGGTTCCAATCAGGTACCCGGCCCTCGCATTCATCCTCGGCGGACAGAGTGATCTCGCGAGCATGGCAGACGCCGCTGTCCAACAAGTCAGCCGCGCTCAGCCGTCGGGACATGTCAGGCTTCTGGGCCACTCGCTCGGCGGAGCGGTCGCGCTGGAAGTCGCGGTGCGTCTGCTAAAGGCCGGACGGTCGGTCAAGTTCGTCGGCATCCTCGACACAAGCCTTGAGGGCGAGCGCAGCCGCCTCTGGGATACGGTCACCCGCACAGCGCGCCGGCTGCGGTCCAACCGCATCTCGTTCCATCGCGTCGCCTGCCGCGCCCTGGCGAAGATCGCGGTCAGAATGGGTTACGAAACCCGCCTCGCTGGCGCGATCGACCGTTACACCGAAGGTCAGTTCAACGGAGCGTGCTTCCGGGTCAAGCTGGAGCTGCAGGAAGTCTTGCGGGCTCAAGCGTTTTTCCGCTGGCTGGAGGAACCCAAAGCGGTGCTTCCGATTCATGGCACACTGTTTCGCTGTGCTCGCCCGGGCATGTCCCGCGCCATCGGGTGGGATCAAGTGTTTCGGGACCTGCAGGTGATCGCGATCGTCGGCACACACATCGATCTCGTCGCGGAGCCTCACGTCGCGACCAACCGTCCGCTGATCGAAAAGGCCGTCTTACAAACGTATACGACGGCCGAAACTCTGCAATTGGAGGGCCAGCCGGCGTGATCTCGGGATTCACCAAGGAAGTGCTGGCATTGGACGCCGCGGCGGAGGCAGACCGCATCGTGTCATCGACCCGTGAGCAGGTTCTGGCAACGCTTCGTCGGCGTGGAGTGGTGGTTGGGCTATCAGGCGGCATCGATAGTTCCGTTGTCGCATCATTGTGCGTGCACGCCTTCGGCAGGGATAAGGTGCTGGGGATCTTCATGCCGGAGCGTGACTCCTCCGGAGACTCGCTAAGGCTCGGACGTGTCGTCGCCGCCCAACTCGGCATCGACACTCTGGTTGAAGACATAGCCCCGGCGCTTGATGCCATCGGCGCCTATCGCCGGCAGATCGAGGCCATCCGCGCCGTCGTCCCGGACTACGACGAAGGTTGGAAGTGCAAACTTGTGCTTACCTCGGTCCTGGAGAGCCAGGGCCTCAACATCACCCGTCTCACGGTTCAGGATCCTGACGGCAACATCAACACGGTTCGGCTGCCCATGGCAGCCTATCTGCAGATTGTTGCCGCGACCAACTACAAGCAGCGCATTCGCAAGATGACCGAATATTATCATGCCGATCGCCTCGGCTACGCTGTTGCGGGAACGCCAAACCGACTCGAATACGACCAGGGTTTCTTCGTCAAGCAAGGCGACGGCATCGCCGACGTCATGCCGATCGTGCACCTCTACAAAACGCAAGTTTATCAGTTGGCGGAATATCTCGAAGTAGACGAAGAAATCCGCCGCAGGCCACCGACCACCGACACGTTCTCCATGGCGCAGAGCCAGGAGGAGTTCTACTTCGCGCTGCCTTACCACCTGACGGATCTGTGCCTCTATGGCGTGAACCATGGGTTATGCGCCGACGAGGTTGCAGCGGCTGCGGGCCTCACCGGCGGCCAGGTCGAGAAAGTCTTCAAGGACATCGAAGCCAAGCGCCGGGCAGCCCGATATCTTCACGCGCGGCCCTTGGCGTCCGTGCCGATGGATGTGGACTGACGCCGATGTGCGGGATCGCCGGAATACTGGCGCTGAACGCCACCGCCGAACCGCCTTCACGCGAAGCACTGTTGCGCATGGCTGGCGCGCTTGCGCATCGCGGTCCCGACGAGCGGGGGCTGTACCGCGACAGACGCGCAGGGCTGGCGCATGCCCGTTTGTCGGTCGTCGATCTTCAGCATGGGCAGCAGCCCCTCGCCGACGCGGACGGCCTGGCATGGATTGTCTTCAACGGCGAGATTTTCAACTATCTCGAACTGCGCGACAGGCTGTTCGCCCTCGGCCATCGGTTCCGCACCCGCAGCGATACCGAAGTCGTCCTGCACGCTTATCGCGAGTGGGGCCAGGCCGCCTTCGAGCGTATGAACGGCCAATGGGCGCTGGCAATCTGGGACCCGGCTGCCGGCCGGCTGATACTGTCGCGCGATCGCTACGGCATTTGCCCGCTGCATTTTTGCGAGCATGGCGGGCGCCTGTTCTTTGCGAGCGAAGTCAAAGCGATTTTCGCGGCCGAGGTCGCGATCCCGCGCGCCTTCGATCCGGCGGGCATCGATCAAACCTTCACCATGTGGACGGCTGTTGCTCCGCAGAACGTGTTCCAGGGCATCCGAGAACTCCCGCCCGGACATGTGCGCCTCTATGAGAGGGGAGCGGCGCGAGAATACCCATTCTGGCAACCGCGCTTCCCGGAAATCAATGGTGAGGACCGGGACCGGTTTGTCGGCTCCCTGGAGCAGGCGGTCGAAGAGGTGAAGCTGATGCTGGAAGCCGCCACGGCCTTGCGAATCGTGCAGGCCGATGTGCCGGTTGGCTGTTATCTGTCGGGCGGGCTGGACAGTTCCCTTGTCGCAGCACTCGGAAGGCGCTTCGCCGGCGAGCGTTTCCAGACCTTCTCGCTGCGTTTTGCGGATGCCGAATATGACGAGACCGATTTCCAGCGGCTCGTTGCCGCCCAAACCGGGAGCGAGCACCATGAGGTGACCGTTTCGCGCAGCGACATCGCGCAGATATTTCCCGAGGTGATCCGCCACACCGAGCGGCCAATCCTCAGGACCGCTCCGGCACCGCTCTTCCTGCTGTCAAGACTGGTGCGGGAACGCGGCATCAAAGTGGTGCTGACCGGGGAAGGCGCCGACGAGATGTTCGCCGGTTATGACCTGTTTCGCGAAGGCAAGGTGCGCCGCTTCTGGGGACGGCAACCGGCTTCGACCAGGCGCGCCCGGCTGCTCGAACGGCTCTACCCCTACCTCTCGCGTTCACCAGTTCATCAGCAGGCGCTGGCCCGGCAGTTCTTCGGCCGCAATATCGAGGCCCACGCCGTGGCTGGATTTGCGCATGACACGCGCTGGCGCACGACCAGCGCCATCAAGCGCCTGTTCTGCCCGGATATGCGCGCCGCCTCCGAACGCCGCGACGCTGTGACTGAACTGCTCTGCGCGCTGCCGGCCGAATTCGCGCGCTGGAGTTCCCTTGCCCAGGACCAGTATCTGGAGATCCGGACCCTGATGTCGAGCTATCTGCTCTCCTCGCAAGGCGACAGGATGCTGATGGCTCATTCCATCGAGGGCCGCTTTCCCTTCCTGGACGACAACGTCGTCGCCTTGGCGAATGCGCTTCCCGATGCTTACAAGCTACGGGGCCTCGACGAGAAACACGTGTTGAAACGCGTGGCGGCGCCCATCCTGCCGCCGCAGGTCGTTGCCCGAAAGAAGCAACCCTACCGGGCGCCGAATGCGCTAAGTTTCTTCACCGCTGACGCCCCGGCATACATTCGTGAAGCATTGTCCGAGACGGCATTGCGGGCATCAGGCGTCTTCGATCCCCAGTCGGTTACACGCCTGGTCGGGAAATGCCAGGCCAGAGCTGGCGGCGGCGACATGTCGAATTCCGACAATATGGCCCTGGTGGGCGTGCTGTCGACGCAGCTTCTGCACCAGCAATTTGTCGCAAGTCGTCCCGCTGGCATAACAATGCCAACTCTCGGCACCGACGTCGACTACGAGCATCGGGAAAGGGTGCCGGCATGATCCATGATGCCGTACCGCTCCTGCATGATTATCTGATCCACTCCGCCGGCCGGCTCGGCGACAAGGTGGCGCTGGTTTGCAACGGGAAACGCGTCACCTATGCCGAAATCGACGAGCGTTCCAATGGGATCGCGCAATGTCTGGTGACAGCGGGGGTGCAACGCGGCGACCGGGTGATGATCTTCGCCGACAACACGGTCGAGACAGTCGTCAGCTTCTGGGCGGTGCTGAAGGCAAACGCCGTCGTGTGCATCGTCAACCCGCTCACCAAAAGCGAGAAGCTCGACTACCTCCTTGGTGATTGCCGACCGGCGGCGCTGATCACCGACCAGCATCTGCGCTCCGTGTTCGACGGGCCGGCGCGCAGCTGTCGCTCGCTGCGGAAGGTGATCGTGTCAGGGCTGATCGAGGACGACGAGCTCAGCCGGCTGCCGCACGCGATACGCTGGGAAACGGCCGCCAGAAGAACGCCGGCCGCGCCGGTACGCAAATCGATCGACATCGACCTCGCCGCCATCATCTATACCTCCGGGTCCACAGGCGAACCCAAAGGCGTGATGCTGACACACCGCAACATGACCGCGGCATGCACGTCGATAGCATCATATCTGGAGCTTCGCGAAGACGAGGTAATCCTCAACGTCCTGCCCCTCGCCTTCGATTACGGCCTGTATCAGATGCTGATGGCCTTCCGCACCGGCGCTCGGCTCGTTCTCGAACGCTCATTCGCTTTCCCGGCGCAGATCCTACAGATCATCAAGGACGAGAGGATCACAGGCTTCCCCGGGGTGCCGACCATCTTCGCCTCGCTTGCGGAACTAAAATCGCTGAAGGATCACGACTTTTCGAGCATCCGCTATGTCACCAACACCGCGGCCGCCTTGCCGCTCAAGCACATCTCTATGCTCAGGGAGCTATTTTCGGGCGCTCGAATCTATTCGATGTACGGCCTCACCGAGTGCAAACGCTGCACTTATTTGCCACCGGAAGATCTCGCGCGAAAGCCGCTGAGCGTCGGAATCGCGATCCCCAACACGGAAATATGGATCGTCGACGAGAACGACAAACGGGTCGAGCCAGGGACCGTCGGCCAGCTGGTCATCCGGGGCGCGACGGTGATGAAGGGCTACTGGGGCAAGCCGGAAGCGACCGCCCGGAAGCTCAGGCCCGGTCCCCTGCCGGGCGAGCAGGTCCTCTACACCGGTGATTACTGTCGAATGGACGCGGACGGCTATCTCTACTTCATCGGCCGCGGCGACGAGATCATAAAGTCCCGGGGTGAGAAAGTTGCGCCGAAGGAAGTCGAAGACGTGCTGATGAATATCCCAGGCGTCAAGGAGGCCGCTGTGGTCGGTGTCCCGGACGCACTTCTGGGCCAGGCGGTGAAGGCGTTCGTCGTGATCGAGCAAGGCCGGATTGTCGGCGAGCGGCAGCTTCAGATGGAATGCCAGAAGCGGCTTGAAAACTTCATGGTCCCGAAGTCCATCGTCATCGTGCCCAGTCTGCCGAAGACGGATACCGGCAAACTCAAGAAGCTGGCTCTTTCGTAGCGCTGCTGGACGACGCGGAACGTATTTGAATTTTTTTATTGGAGGGTGGGTTATGGATACGATTTTGGCAACGAAGCCCGCAGGCGACATTTACACCAGACAAATTCGCGATTTCCTGGCTTCAAACTTCTACATCGCGGATGTGACATCGCTCAGCACCACGGAATCGCTGCTCGATCAGGGCATCGTCGATTCCACCGGCGTGCTCGAGATCATCGGCTTCATCGAAGAGACCTTCGGCATCATCGTCGAAGACAGTGAGCTCCTGCCGGAGAACCTCGATTCCATCCAGGGAATAGCGCAGTTCATTGCGCGAAAGAGAGGATGAAACCCGATCTGCGTATCGCTCAGGCCTGCGGCTTTGCGTATCCGAGCACGACGCGCGCCTCGCCGGCGAGATTGGTGAGGATGCGGATATTGTCGTAGCCCCTGCTGCGCTCCAGCAGGCTTGCGACCTGGCGATCCTGGCCGAGGCCGACCTCAAACAATAAAGCACCGCCGGGCCGCAGGTACCGCAGGGCATCTTTCACGACACGCATGTGGATGGCGATGCCGTAAGGCCCGGCCGCGAAGGCCTCGCGCGGCTCGAGAGCCACCAGATGGGAGCGGTCGCCCTCGAGCCGTTTCTCCGAAATATAGGGCGGATTGCATATGACGACGTCAATCGTACCCCGCGGCAGCGAGGTGGAGAGAGCTTCGAACAAATCGCCCTGGAAGACCGACACCCGCCCAGCCAGCCCATGATGGACGACATTCCGTCGCGCCACCTCGACACATGCATCGGTAAGATCGCTTGCCCAGACCCGCGCCGTCTGGACCCGATGGGCGATAGCACAAGCAAGATTGCCGGCGCCGCAGCACATATCGACAATGCGCGGCGCCGGCAGGTTCATTTGATGCAACACGTCGACGGCGGTCGAGCCCAACAGCTCTGTCTCCGGCCTCGGGACAAGTGCACCGGACGCAACAAGGATCTCCATTCCCATGAAGACCGCGCTACCTTTGCCATAGGCGTCCGCGACGTCGATGTCCTCGCTCAAGACTTGCCTCCACAACCAGATCCAGCGCTCGCCGATTGGTGCAGAAATGCCGGCGCTATTGTGCCGCCGCGCTCTCCAGTTCGTTGCTGAACCTGACTTCTATCGTATCCCCTGGCGCTACTTCGGCGTCCTCGTCGGAAGCCTGCTTGCGCCATTGCCCATCGACGTTGCGAACGATCGTCATCTGGGCTCGGACGGTTTCGCCGGCGATCGACAGAGGCGCGGCGGTTGCACCCAATGGCTGCAACTTCTGGCTCGCCGCGCGAAGCCTTGTGCCGATGTCGGCCAGCCGAACCTCGGTGTCCCGCAATTCGTTCAGCAAACCGATACGCCTTTGATTCTCGTTGCGCTCGAGTTGCCTGGCAAAATCATCCTGCTGGCGCCGTGTTCTCATGAGTTCAACCGATGTCTCCAGCGCCCGGCTGGACGAAAGCAGGACGGAACGCCGAACATCGGCGAGCCTGTTGTTCGTCAGGTTTCCAGCCTTGAACAGCTTGGTGACCTGCTCCAGGTCGTCTTCATCGGCCTTGACTCCATCCGATTCATCCTGCGCGCGCTTCATCAGCGCTTCGACCTGCGCTGCGGCATCCTTGGCGCCTTTTTCGACAAAGCTCTGCTCTTGCTTAAAATTGTCGAGGGAGAGCCTAAGCGCTTCGGCTTCAGCCTTCGCTATCCCCGCCGCGAGCGAAGGAGAAAGGGGCGATCCTTGCGGAGGCTGCATGTCGAAGCTTTCCTGCTTGTCGAGTTCCGCGCGCAGGCGCGCGCTGTGGAAGTAGTCCCTGGTGTATTCTCCCCAGATCATCTCATAGTCGCGCCGCAAATCCGTCGGGTCCGGTCCCGCCTGGTTTGTCCGCGCCCGCAAGAGGCTGAAACCCCCAGCCACCGCGACCGCCTGTCGTACGGTCATAAGCGGACGATAGGCCTGCTGCCCCGGGGTAAGCACATCGCCGGTTACATAAATGGGGCGATACTCCGCGATAATCGCCGTCACGTCGCTCGGTCTCACGACCGCCATCTGTTCGCGGCCGTCCGGCATGCGGATGTGAAAAATCTTGGTCGGCAGAATCGTTTGCATCCGCGTCTGCAATTCGGGCGGCGTCAGACCACCGACCGAGACCGTGCCGGCATCAGGCAGCACGATCGTGCCGTCCACCTGGACAACGGCACGCTGGGTCCGGTCGAGAACGGAGGCTATTCCGATCTCGACCGTGTCGCCTGGCGAAATCCGGTAGGCCGTCAAACTATCGGCCGCGGCGGCCATCGGCGCGGTGCTCAAGATCGCAAGCGCAGCAAGGATGGACCTGCTAAGGTTGGTCATTGGCAACAACCTCCTTCGGGTTTTGGTGTTCGCGCCAGTCGAGGCGCGCGACGAACTCGTAGACCGGGCCGCCCGGCACGCCCCAGTTGCTCGACCAGATCACCTGGGTGCCATCGGGAGAAGGCGAAGCATGCGTCTCGCTCCAGTAATCGGAAGGTGGGTTCCGCGTCTGCACCATACGGCGGACGGCACCGCTGCCGTCAATGCGAAGTGCGATGATCTCGCGCGCGTAGGGAGCCCAACCCGGATTGGCCGCGACCTCGGCCGGATCGCCGCCATAGCTCAGGAAAACCCAATCGCCCTTGGCCACCGCGCGGGTCGATGCATGCTCCGCCTGGCCGTATGCGGTAAGAGAGGTCACCTTCCCGTCCGACAGCCTGCGTTTGATTATGTGGAACTTGTCTGGATCGGATTTGCTTATGCCGACATAGACTTCGCTGCCGTCGGAATCGACCGTCAGATCGCCATGGCCGGGACGATGATGGTCCGTCCATCTCTGACGCAAGGTACCGTCAACGTTGAAAACGGCTCTCTGTTCTGTGCCGTCCGGGAGGTTTTGGAAACACAGGATATACGCACCCAGCGGGGAGATCGTGCAGGAACTTGCTTTCCCCGGAACGCGAGAAAGGTCAATGTCCGGGTATTTCTCCCGGTGGTCCAGATCATAGGCAAAAACGACGTCCGCGCCGTCCTTGCGGACTGCGCGGACCGCGATGCGGCTACCGTCCCGGCTCGGATTGCCTTTCGAAGGACCGAATTGCAGATCGTGGTAATCCGCGGATGTGAAAAGGATGTCTTCGTGGTTCGTGCGTGGCGCCCAGGTCGATACCGTCCGGCCTTGAACACAGATCATCAATTCGGCATTTCGAGGATGCCACTCGCACTCTCCCCCTCTGTTGCGCCAAAACAGCGCCACGTAGGTATGCCCGTCGAGAAAGCACATTCCGTTGCAGCCGTTGGCGAGCAGGAGCAATGTCTGGTCTGCGTTCCAGGCTTGAGCGCTCGAATAGCGATGGCTGCAATATTTGGGTCCGCAGACCACGCCATTTCCGAGAGGGCCAGGCTTGGTGATGCGAACGACGCTTGTGCCGAATGCCGGGTCCACCGCAGGATGGAGAAGTTCTGGCAGCGCCATTGCCACAGGCGCGACGAAACCGGACGCGTTGCTCCCTTGGCTGCCAGCCTCCCGAAGATTCAGAAACGCGGCAACGCAAAACAGCACGAATGCAGCAGCAAGGAACCGCGGCCTCATGTCATGTAGCCCATCTCATGACGCACCAGCCCCTCGTTGAGGCGTGCCTGCCACCACGCGATGGTCCGTTTCAAGCCTTCGCGCAAATCCGTTTGTGCCCTCCATCCTGTTGCGCTCTCAAGTCGGGACGAATCTGCCAGCAGCGCCCGAACCTCGGAATTTTGCGGCCGCAGCCGGCGCTCGTCGCGATGGACTGGCTTGTTGGAGCCGCTCAACGCCAACACCAGGCCCAGCACGTCCGATATCGTCACGGCACGCTGGCTTCCGGCATTATAGGCATGCCCGAATTCGAGCTCGGCAGAGCCTGCACTGAGAAACGCCGCGGCTGTGTCTTCAACAAAGGTAAGGTCGCGAACCGGACTGGTATCTCCCACCATGATAGCTGGGCACGTTGGGTCGATGGCCTGCCTGACGATGGTCGGAACGATTGCCCGTTCGCTTTGCCGTGGCCCGAATGTGTTGAATGGACGGAGCACCACGACTGGAACGTCGAACGAGCGAGCGTAAGATTCCGCCATCATGTCGGCCCCGATCTTGGAAGCCGAATATGGCGACTGGCCCTGCAGCGGGTGGGTTTCGTTGATCGGCATGGTTAAAGCGGTGCCGTAAACCTCGCTGGTCGAGGTGTGCACTATGCGCTCGGTGTCCCACTGGCGGGCCGCTTCAAGGACATTTACGGTGCCCAGGACGTTGGTCTCTACATAGGACTGGGCAGCTGCATAAGAGTACGGAATGGCGATCAATGCCGCGAGATGAAACACGACGGCTTGGCCACGTACGATCCGGTTCAGGAACGCACCGTCGCGAACGTCACCGCGGACGAGTTTAAGCTGGCTTCGGACTTCATCCGGAAGATCATCCAGCCACCCATGACTGTCGAACGAATTGTAGAGAGCCAACGCCGTCACATCGGCCCCGGCGCGAACCAGGGCTTCTGTCAGGTGCGATCCTATGAATCCGTCCGCGCCGGTGACCAGAACTCGTTTGCCCTTATAGGTCATGACCAGACAGTCCCTGCACCACCTAGACCCAAATTTTGCGAATACTGCGAACCACCAATGGGAAGGGCTCAAGTATCGCCTGGATGTTCCGCGGCCATGCCAAGGACGATGAAAACACCTCGAATGATGAGTTCTGCGTCCGTGACGATGGTCCGGCGACCATAATAAGAAAGATCGATCCTGGCTTTTGCCGGAAACAGGACTTCCTTGTAGAAAACGGTTGGCTCGATATCTCGAGGATAGAAGAGAGCCTCATGGCGGAACATGATCTGAGCAGGGCCGAACAAGCCTGGCTTGTATTGCAAGACGGCCTCGTAGCCGTCCCTGAAGCACTCCGCGAAAGACAGACTCTCCGGACGCGGGCCGACCAGGGCCATTTCGCCTCTCAGGACGTTCCACAACTGCGGCAGTTCATCCAATTTGCTGAAAGCGAGAAACCTGCCCACCGTCGTCATCCGGGCATCATTGGCAAGGGTCAGCGCGAGGCCCCCCGCATCGCACCGCGGATGGAATTTTCGGAACTTGTACATATGGAAAAGCTGACCGCCGGCGCCAATGCGCGGCTGAACAAAAAGGATTGGGCGGCCGCCTTCGAACAGCAGCGCCACTGCAATAAGCAGCATTAGCGGTGACAGGACGATGAGGCCGACGAATGCGGCAATGATGTCCATGGCGCGTCGGCCAAGTCCATGGCTTACGCAACGCATCGCAAGCCGGCCAATGGGCATGTCGAACGCGTTCATGCCGCTGTCCCTGCCCGAGCGCCGCCGTTGAGAGCGGATGCCAGGGCATCCACTACTGCCTCCGCCACGGGAGACGTTATCTGCGGATGGAGCGGAATGGTCAGCTCACGGTCGGCGAAATCCTCCGTGCGCGGCAGGTGAACTCCGGGAAAGAGCTCCCGGTAGAGCGTCATATGATGAACGGGCGGATAGTGAATTGTCGTCTGTATGCCCTGCTCGCGCAATTGATCGATGACATCTTGCCTGTTGACATAGCGCGGCAAGAGGATCGGCATGATGTGATAGGCAGAGGTGCGCGCTTCGGCAAATGGCATCGAAACGGCCGGACAGCGCATGGCGATAAGGCGTCGATACAGCGCGACAAGTATGCGCCTGACCTCATTCCATTCCTGCAAATTGCGAAGTTGAACCAGGCCGACGGCAGCCCGCATTTCATCCATGCGATAATTGAAGCCCAGCATGGTCACATCGTATTGCGGGGTGCGGCTGTTCAGTCTCTGATGCGTGCCGGTGGTCATGCCATGGCCACGTGCCTGGCGAATCTTCTCCCGCAAGCCGGGGTCGCGCGTAATGACCACGCCGCCTTCGGCGGTGGTCATGTTCTTGTTGCCGTAAAAGCTGAACGCCGCTCCCGCGCCAAACGTGCCGACCTCCTTCAGGCCGGGTGCATGCGCGGCGTCCTCGATGATGTAGAGCCCTCGCACGCTTGCGAATGTCTGCCACTCCTGCTTGTTTGCGAGATAGCCTGCAAAATGGACGAGGATCACAGCCCTGGTGCGGGAGGTGCAGCTTGCCTCCGCATCTTCGATCGACATAAGAGGCACGTCATCGGATTCTATGTCGACGAAGACCGGCTTGGCACCGACATACAAGACTGCGTTCACAGTCGCCACGAAGGTTAATGAAGGCACCAGAACCTCGTCACCGGGTCCGATCCCAAGTCCATAGAGAATGAGGTGGAGGGCTGCGGTGCAGGAGCTGACGGCGACGCAATCATCGGCGCCGTGCATCGCGGCGAACGCTTCTTCGAATGCCCTGACGCGCTCGCCCATCGTCAGCCAGCCGCTGTCAATCACCTTCGACAAAGCGGCCTTCTCCGGTACACCCAGCACGGGGGCACTAACCAAGAGCATCCCAACCTCCCGGCGAACTCATGCGCGCCTCGAAAAACACCTCAGGCCGCAGCCGCGGCGACCTCGATCGAAGACGACTGCTCCTCCCAGGAAATGGCCTGCGCCTTCTGAAAATCTTCAACGCGGCCAATGTCCAGCCAAAGACCGTCGTGCTTGTAGACATGCACGATCTGGCCATCTTGGAGCATTTGCAGCATGAGATCGTCGAACCCGAAGGGAATGCCTGATGGAATGAACCGCAGAACGGCTGGATCCATGCAGTAAATTCCCATGCTTACCAAATGCGTGAGCGCAGGCTTTTCGCGAAACACCTGGACAGTGTTATTAACCTCGTCGATGACGCCGAAGTCCATTTTGGTGACACGCGCCGCCGTGGCGATTGTGACAAGATCCTTGTGGGCCCGGTGCGCCGCCACGAAACGGCTGAGGCTCAGGTCGGTAAGCACATCGCCGTTGAGGACCAGAAACGGTTCGTCCAGTTCATCTCTGATCAAGGAGAGTGGGCCGATGGTCCCGAGCGGTTCCATTTCCTGCGTGTAGCGAATCTTCAGGTTCCATTGCGAACCGTCGCCGCACACGCTGCGGATCAGATGACCCAGGTAGCCGGTTGTGACGTAGACGTTTTCGATGCCGTTGCGCCGCAACCATTTAAGCAGCAACTCAAGCACTGGCCGGGCACCGATAGGCATCAGAGGTTTTGGCAGAACTGACGTAAAGGGGCGCAGACGCATGCCCATTCCACCGCATTGGATAACCGCTTTCATATGACACTCCCTGCGCACATGGCCGACACAGGCCGACAATCAAGCTCGGCATCCGAAACTTCACTTGCCCGGCTGAGTATGGATTGTGACGTTTGAGCTGCCGGACGTGCTCCGAATTCGGCGCGAAATTACGCTCGGGTAGCAGGCGTGTCGTCGTGCATTCGAATGGCGCCCCTGCTGGGGTGGCATGGCAAGAAAGTTGGAAGTTGCCAATGTCGGGTGGGGTGCAACAGACCAAGGTCTGACTTTGCATCATGGTAAACGCGGAGTAACCTTGGACCTGAAAAGGTTCATGAGAGGGTCAATATCTTTTGTTGGTCCGGCCAACGGGCAGGCCGACATCGTCACAGAACGACCGCGCTAGCAAATAACGTTCTGGACGCTTGCCGTCGTCCGCATGCCGGAGATGTGTGCGTTGGGGTGCGATGTACAAGATCATCATTGCCGATGATCACGGTCTCTACAGGCGTGGCTTGAGGTTGGCGCTGAGCGCCGGCATCGAGGACGCCGAGATATTCGAAGCCACGTGTTTTGATGCGGTCGTCAGCCTCCTTGCCGAACAGGAGTGCGTCAGCCTGGCGATGCTTGATCTGAACATGCCGGGGCTCTTCACGCAAGAAGTGCTGGGCGACGTCCTGGCGGCGTACCCGAATACACGGTTTGCGATTGTTTCCGGAAACGATTCACGCTCCGAAATCCTGACTGCTCTCAATGTGGGGCTGCACGGCTATATCGTGAAATCGCAAAGCGATGACGAGGTCGTGCTGGCAGTCAAGGAAATCCTGTCAGGTCGCATCTACGTGCCAGCGCTCCTGTCCCGGCACTTGGGAACGCACGAGCAGGCACTCGAGATCCGCCACGGGAACAGCGCCGGCGCCAGCGCTCTCGAAAGGCTCACATCCCGGCAAAAGGATGTTCTACGGCTGATGGCGGAAGGATATTCGAACAAAGAAATTGCGCGGGATCTCGATATCGCCGAGGCTACGACGAAGATTCATGCGGCTGCAATTATGCGGGAATTGGGGGTTCGAAACCGTACGGAAGCCGCAGTTCTGATAAAGACCTGGTTGGGAACAGTGTGAGCTAATGCATGTCGCCCAAAAGTGCGCAGCGGTTTTGGGATAACGACATTGCATCAAAACAAAGACTTAAAGCGCGTCGCCTGAATCCGTTTCATCGCGACGCGCTTTAAGCTTGGACTTCCTTCGGCGACAGCCGGAGGGAATATCGCAATCCATCCTCCCTGACTTCGAATTGCGAGGAATGACCCACAAGAGGCGTTCCGTCGACCCCAAGAACCATCGATCCAAAACCCTGGCGCTTGATCGGAGCCGAACGTCGGCGCCCCGTTTCTATCCAGTCAAAAACAATCTCATCGCCCGCCGCGCCTGACGCAAACGCCCAACGTGCCTCGACCTTGCCTGGCGCGTCGCCGAGCACGCCATGCTTGATCGAATTGGTGGTGAGTTCGTGGATTATCATTGCAAAACTCTCGGCCGCCCCGCCTGAAATCGTGACGTCAGGGCCCGTGATTATTGTCTTGCCGGCTTCCGAGAAGGGCTTGAGTTCCTGAACAACGAGATCACGAATGGTGGATGATCCATCCGCGCTGTGCGTGAGCAGCATATGCGTCGTCTCGAGCGCGCGAATTCGCTCGACAAGGGTTTCTTTGAATTTGACGATGTTGCCCTCCGGCGCATCCAGCATCTTCACAATCGCGGTGATGACGGGGAACAGATTGCTGAACCGGTGGCGCTGCTCAAGCATCAATTTTTCTTGCTTTCTTACCGCAGCCCGCAACAGTGTAGTTTGGCGTCGCTCAGTCAAATCCGCTGCGATGCCAATGCGTTGGTCACGGCCATTATGGTTTTCCTCGCGTCCCCGCAAGGCGATCCACCGGACCTGGCCGTCCGGTCGCGTGAGACGAACCTCCACGTCGTAATTGGCGACCGGCTGACCTTTTCCTGGAGGTGATACGAGCGTGTCCCAGTCCGCGGGATGGACGATCGATGCCAGATCGGACAGGGGCCGGAATGCAGCCGGGGGCAACCCAAGAATGTCCCAGAACTGACGTGAGCCCGAGATGACGTTCTGGCCGTATTCTATTCGCCAGGTGCCCAACCGGCCGGCTGACAATGCAAGGTCGAGCCACTCGTTCTGAGCTACGAGCGCTTCTCGGGCAGCTCTTCGCTCGGTTATGTCATCGACCACCACGAACAGACTGTCCGACGGCATAGTGTCTGACGCAGAAAGAGAAAGCGTCAACCAAGCCCAAAGTGTGCTGCCGTCCCTTCTGACCAGGCGCATTTCCGAGCCGAACCACGGCGTTTCGGGGGTCAATGCCGCGAGCGACTTTTTGAGCAGGGCGCGATCGTCTTGATGGACAAGCTCACCTATCCGCCGCCCGGCAAGATCGTCTTCGAGGTAGCCGAGCAAGGCGCTGAGGCGTTTGTTCAGCCATAGCAATTCTCCACTGTCGTTGGCAGTCGCAAAGCCCAAGGCGGCTCGTTCAAAGGCTCGGCGGTACCGCGACTCCGCCGCCTCGACCGCGGCGAGCTTGACATCTGATGCGACCCGCAAGGTTTGCCTGGATCGCTCGAAAAGAAAGGCAATCATCCCGCCGGAAAGCACAAGCAGGACTGCGCGTACCCACTCATCGGCGAGAATCTGGCCACTCACGATTGTCCGGGCACCCAGGCCGGCGACCGCCATCAAAAGCGTTGATCCGACTGCAATCCGGCGGTTTTCCAGGAAGGCGACGACAACTATCGCCGGAATAAATTCGAGGAAGGCTGGGTCTGTGGCGCCCGGTAGGGAAACACTTACCTCGAAGAGCAGCGTAGCGATCAGTACAGCCGTCGACGCCAGGTGAGTTCGCGACAGGATTGGACCTCCTCGGCAACCTCATCCAACCTAACTACAACTTTTGGCTTAACCCGTCGAGATTAGACCGTCGAGCGTGCAGCTAGTACGTCTGCTCACTTTCAGATCGCCAAAAATCAAGGCCTTATGAAACCGGCACCAATCTTCTGGCTATCGATCGTCAAGCACGGATAGCAGAGATAGAGAATGAGGATGGATGATCCATGAATCTGATCAGCGAGCGGAACGACACGAGGTTGATCGCGAGACCTGGCATGATAGCGGCTGGATCCGGCAGCAGAACAACGACTGCCTTCGCCAGAAGCGCCTCTCGTAAAACCATCAGGCCGATCACAGCTGGCAAATACGTGCGGCCGTGCCTTGATTCCATAACCGGCATGCTCGAGCGAATAGGCTGTGGGTGGCTTGTGCTCAGCGAGGCAAAGAGGGTGCTCGAATGGAATATGGCCGCCGAAACCATCCTCACCGCCTGTGAGGATTCTCTGGATCCGCCTGGTGATCTATCGGCGGCGTTGAGGAACCTGATAGCAGGCGTGCCTACTCATTTTGTGGCCGGATCGTTGTCCTGGATCGTAATCCGCAACGCCGGGGATCGGCCGGTTATCATGAATGAAGAAGGCGTTGTCACCCCCGATGGGTCGATCATGGTCGCACTCCTCGACCGCCAGCCGAGAACCGGGCCCAATCCGGAGACCCTGAGGAAAATGTTTGGATTGACCGGCGCCGAAACGCATCTGGCGTTGCGTTTGGCAAGTGGCGATGCTCCCTTGGAGATTGCGGAGCGCAGCCGGCTTAGCCGAACCACAATCCGCACCCAGCTCGCGTCGCTGTTTGCCAAGACGGAGACGCGGCGCCAAGCGGAACTGGTCGCCCTTCTAGGGCGCATCTCGGTGCTGCCGTAGAACCGGGATCCTTCCGAATATTCGGTGCGCCTCCACGTTGCGGAGCGTCACCGGCTCTGGGTTTACTTACTTAAAGCAATGGCGGCGCAGCGCGCGGGCTTGTTCCCACGAACCAATCGAATGGGCCTCGTCGATGCGGACGGCGCTCGTCGGATGTGGGGCATTGATCTGTCTTGCGAATGCTACGCAGTTTCCGATAGCAGTTCAGCGTTTCAAAGACTTGTTTTTGCGCAATTCCGGACGGAAACCGCTAAGCACTTTTCCTGGAGTTGCTCTAAGAACAGTGCCCTAGCACCTCACAAGGGTAGCGTCAGCGTTTGCGGGTCTGCACTGCGCCCAGTTTTGGGCGTATCTTGAACAGGTATTCCAGGACGTACTGGTTTGCGATCCTCATGACGGACGGCCGAAGGATTTGCAGTGCGTCTCGCATTGTCGTTCTCCAGGATTGATGTCGGAACCTGGCTGGGATGCGAGCGACCCGCAGCGCACGCAAAAGCGACTCCGGTCTCGGAAGGCCCTTTCTATCCTCGATCAGACGCCAATTGAGCTGTTTGACGGCAAGGGTGACCTCGTCCACTTCCTCGTAGCTCTTCGACGTCGTTATGCTCGGATGATGTGTCGCATCGTAGAAGATCAGACCTTCATTGATTGCCACCATCTCCCCAAAACGGGCCAGATCAACAAAGAACAATTGATCGACGCCAGCCGGGATGGATTTATGTGCGCGCATCCGGCATCCGGCGTGAATTACCGCAGCGTTGATCAAGAGCGTCGAAGGTATGATACCAAGGCTCCTGGTCACCCGTACGAGATACAGGTCCGTCAGGCACTGCTGGCTCGAATAGAGCGAAACCCGGTTTTGCTCCGGCGGGTCCGACCGCGTTACGACCCGGTTCTCCTCCACAACATGCGCTGCGCAGGTCATGAACGCTGCCGACTGATATCGGACCGAGATCTCGGCGAATCTTTTCAGAGCACCCGGGGCCAGCCAATCGTCATCATGCAGCAATTTGATCCACTTACCCGTGCAGGCAAGCATGGCATTGTTGGTGTTCTCCACCTGCCCTCTGCCCCCGCGATTTTCAACGATTCGGATGCGCGGATCGCCTCGCGCATACTCTTCTACAATAGGCCAACTCGGCCCCCCTCGTCCCTCGTCGTCGCTGACAACGAGTTCCCAGTTGGAAAAGTCCTGCCCCACGATACTGTCGATGGTGCGCCGAATGGTGTCCGGCCGGCGATACGTCGGGACGGCGACCGAAATGAATGGTCGCACGGTCGAAGCGTCGGCAGGATGAGCGACATCGGTCATGGAACCAGGCGGCAGATCTGTCCCGCTTTTGTCGCCCGCCACGGGCTCTACCGACGTCGCAACTCCTTCAGGGCGCGCGTCGCTACTCGACAGGAGCTTCATCGTGCTTTTTCCTCGCGATTGGATACGGACTCGACATTGTTGCCTGTGCCGGTTCGGTGTCCCGCTTCAGAAGGTACAATGAGGCTGCGGTTTTGATGGCGAACCCCACCGTCCCGCCAGCCGCCATGAGATAAATGACGTCGATAGGCGGCCAGCCCGCTCTGGCGCCCGCGAGCAGCGGACCGAAGACAAGCACCATCCGGGCCGCGTCCACGACCAACCGCACCTCCTGCCGCCGCAACAGAGTAGGAACTTCGCCGAGCGGTGTCGATAAAGCCTGCACGGCGCCCATGAATGCCAAAGCAGTCATGATTTGGGCCGTCGGGATCCAAGCTTCGCCCAGGAGCGGAACGACAAGGTAGGGAGCTGCCAGCCCAAGCGCCAATATCGGTAATGCGGTGAGGCCTGCGGCAAGGATCAGAAGGCCCCGCGCGATGCCGAGCATATGGCCGCGATTGCTGTTCTTGTTCGCCTCGGCGACGAACACGTTGCTGAGCGGAGTGGCAATCAGCACGATGGGCCCGGTCACCAGCCGGCTCGCGACGCCGAGGTAACCGGCGAAAGCCGCGCCGAACAACGAACCCACGAGAATGGCCGGAAGATTGTTGATGGCATAGCTGCCGAGAGTCGCGGGGATATCGAACAATGGGAATTTGTATTCCCTGACAGCCTTGTCGAAGGCACTTCTCAATGGCGCTCGATAAATGCCACGCACGTCGTCCCAACTCAGTATCCGAAAGCCCAGGAAAGCGAGAAAGACAAACTGGCTGATGACATGCGCATGCACCATGGCTTCACCTCCCAGATGGGCGAGGCCAAAGCCCAGTTGCAGCAGCGCCATGGTGGCCGGCAGGATCAGACGGCCGAGGGCGAAGTCGCGCAGCAGGCCCGCACGCAAGGCCCAGCAATTCATGGTTTCAACGAGCGCCGCGCCGCTCATTCCCAGCGGAACGAGCCAGAACAGCTGTCTGAACTGGGCAGGCGCAAAGCTCAGAAGCGCCTGCCCGACTGCAAAGGTCAGGATACCAGTCGTCAATACGGCCAGCACGATGAGCTTGACTGTGACATAGGTCTGCTCGGTTTCCTTGACGCCGTAGAGCGAGGGCTCGAAGCGCAGCGCTGCGACCGCGCCGAGTATGTTGACGGTCGAAAGATAGATCGTGAAGACGCCGAAATCCGCAGGGGAATAGAGACGGGCCAATATCGGAATTGTGGCGACCAGGATGAGTTGCCCTGCGATCGCCATTGCTGAAACACCGCTCGCCGCGCGGACGATTTTGCCGATCGGGCTTGCCGTTACCTGCCCCTCTCCGGATCTCAGAAAGTCGCTGTAGGACATTGGCTCGCGATTCCGAGAAGCAGCTGACAACTGGGAATGGGGAGCGTACGGTGGCTGCCGCACCTCGCCATCATTCACCTGAATGATGGCGCACGTCCAAAGCCGGCCCGATTCCGTAGTGCGGGAAATGAAGCGCCGACGGCGGATGTGACGAAGCCCCGTTGGCGACCAACAGCCCTGTCAGCGTATCAGCCACGTTTTTGGCGAGTTGGATCAGCAGGTTGAATGGCCCTAAGGCGGCTGCCTATGGCCCGTAGAGGCCCAGTGTTTGGGACGACTGATCGCCCCGTCGGCGCTCACCATCCGTTTTATCCAGAATGTACCTGGCGATGATCGCCTGCTCGACGTCTTGCGTGCTTTTCACCGTCGAGCGTTGGCTTGAGGTTTTCGCACAAATGACGTCCCGCCCTGACACGGCAAGAATGTCGCTTATCGTCTTGAAGACGCTGAGGGAACGCATATTGACTTCGAAATCGGCCTCGAAGAGCCGCTCTGCTGGGGGCTCGCGTTCCATGCGCCGGCGAAGACGGGCCGCCACCATCGCTCGTGGCACCACAACTCTGATCGTGAAATCCGCGACGGGTACATTGCTTAGCATCGTTTCGAGAATGGCTTTGTCCGCATTCCCGTTGAGCAGCGCCAGAGATCCAATTGCCTGAACATAACCCTCGTCGAAGATTAGAATATCCTGGGCCAGCTTAGCTCGATCCCAAGCGTGCGACAGCTTTAGTATGTGCTGCCAAATCCGAGCACGCCAGATCGGCTTTTTCGGTGGTATTGCCCTGAGCATCAACAGGGATTTCGATAGATTCGACCCGCCGTTTCGCGGGAAAAAAATGATCTTAGCCGTGGAAACGGTCGCCGAGACGATCCTCGCCACGAACAGAAAGACGCCGAGATCGAGCGTTCCGGACTTGGTCGTTGGTCGGTAACTTCGGACAACCTCGGCACGGTACCCGTCCTCGCGCAATCGGCTGGCGAGAGCGTGAGCGAAGGTTGTCTTGCCCGAACCGGGCGGACCGAAGAGCTCGACGATCACGGTTCAACACTCGACATGGCGGCCGGGACTCACAGTATCCGCGCAAGCAACAAATCCGCGCTGTCACCGAACCGATATTTGGCGTGTCGTTTGAGATTGACCCGGGTAAGGACGCTCCCTATCGGAATCGAAACTGCGCCGTCCCTTTGAAGCAGCTCCAAAACGCCGCGAGCGATATCGCGCGGCGTCCTATTCCAGCGGATGGCAAGAAGGATCGCATCCGCCCAACTCGTCAGGAACCTTGCTTCCGGTCCGGCAAGGCCGGACGGCCCGTTAATGATGATCAGGCTGTACTCAGCCTGCAGTTCATCCCTGCATTCGAGGCTGTCCGCGCGCGTCAGAAGTCCAAGCAGATCGTCGCCCGGCGCAAGGGTCATCAGGTCGACGCCTACGCCAGGCACGCCAGCGACCGCATCCTCCAAGGTACAGCGGTTGCCGATGAACTCGCCGAACGAACGGCGCGCTTTGGGCCCGCTGCATTGATGCAGGAACTCGAGCGTGAGTTGATGGTGTGTGGGTTCAAGATCGATCAGAAGAACTGGACCGCCCAGCCGTGTAGCAGCCAGTGCCAGGCTCCATGCAAGTTCATTCGCGCCGTCATCGCGCAGGCTGGATGTGACAAGAATAGTATGTGGCGAGCGGGCCCGGGCTTGATTTGGAGCCGCCGCGACCAGAAGTGACATCGCGGCGCGACTGTAAACCGATTTGGGCTGCCCGAGGATCAATTCCCGCAGCTGCTTCGTATGGACCTTGCCCGGATCGGGGAGAAGGCCGATGCAGGGCACTCTGAGCGCTGCTTCGGTCTCGGCCTCACCGCGCAAGGTGCGGTTGAATCTGTTGCGGGCCAGCACGAAGATCGCGCCAAGTAGGGCGAACGCAATCATCCCCGGCGGCACCAGGAAGATCGGCGGCAAGGTCTGTGGTTTGGCCGGCGGCCATGCCGGAGAAAGGATCGAGACGCCTGCCGAGGGAGCGCCGACGCGCCTCGTCAGATCCTGCTGTCGGCTCAGGAGCTCGTTGTATCTTTGGGTGAGCAGGTTGACCTGCGGCTCGAGTGCGCGCAACCCGGAAAGCCGGCTGGCGGTGTCGGCGACGACCACGTCGAGAACATTGGTGCGATCTTCCAGCGTGTCGACCTGAGCTCGATACGTGCTCACCTCCGCCTCGATCCTCGCAAGGCCTTGCTGGACCTCATTGTCAATCTCCGCGCTTAGATCCTTGTCCGCCGGCGCCTTGGCAAGGCGATCCGCAAGATCAGCCAACGCCGGTGTGCCCATGGCTTCGGCCAGCGAGGCGACTGGAGCACCCTGTTTACGAAGGTCCTGAATATGTTGAAGGCGCGCTTCCGTCGCCGCGAGATTGGCCTTTGACATCGATATCTGCTGGCTGAGATCAGCCCTTTCCCTGGCTGCATTATCAGCCGCGCCTTGATCGACGGCCCCATGGCTCAGCCGGTATTTCTCCAGCCGATCGGTCGCCGCGACGAGATCGCTTTGCACGGCTGGCAGACTGGCGGTGACAGAATCGAGTTCCAGCTTGTCCTCGGCCTGCCGTTTTTTCGCGAGCTCGTCGATGTAGACTTTAGAAAATGTGTTGGCCACCAGGGCAGCCCGCACCGGATCTTCGTCCGCGAAAGCGACGGAGATGACCCTCGAGCGCAGTTCCTGCCCAATCCTTGTTCTATTCCTCAGCACCTTCAGGTCGGGATCGACGGCCGCCTGCGCGCCTTGCGGCCAAAGTCGCTCGATGATCTCGGCGGCACGTGACCCTGTCGATGCTGGACCTGAACCAGGCTTGGACGTTTCGGTATTGGGCGCGCGCGCGACCGGCGTGACGCTTTCCATGTCATGCAGCGCCGCCGCGACCCGGCGCAGGTGCCCCTGCGACGAAAGCATGGTGATGTGGTCATCGATGCTGGAATCGACAAGGTCCTGCGCGGAAGACCCACCCGGAGCAATCGAGCTGCGTTCCGGCGGGTCGATTATCAGCTGGCTGGTCGCCTCGAACATCACGGGGCGAGCAAGTCCCACAAGCGCCGCGAGGATTCCGCCCAAAACGGCAAAGGCAAGGATCAACCATTTCCCTCTCGCCAGAAGCACCAACGTCTGGTGGGTGGTAGTCGATGGGTCGATATTTTCGCGCCGCGGCCGCGGGCGTTCCCTGGATTCGATAACTGTTGGGACAGGTTGCGAGGCGCCTCGCGGAAGTTTGATTCGGCTGACGGCGGAACCTGCCATTTTCATACTCCTGCCATGTCGAGTTCGCGCGATGGGATCGTGGCGGGCGTTTGCCTTGCCTCATTGCGCCAGGCCTGAAACATCAACGCGGACCACAATTCGCGTGAGCGGTCCTGCCCTCGCATATGATCGCGCCAGCAGCCGTCAACCTTGGCGCTATCCAGCACGTCATCGCCGTCGCGCCGGATATCTGCGAGAAGATCGGCCGCCCAGTTGCGCAATCGACCTCTCAACCATGCGGCAACAGGAACGTCGAACCCTTGCTTCGGCCGGTCGATCAACTGCTCAGGAAGATACCGACGCAGCAGATTGCGAAGGATCCACTTACCCCTGTGGTTGCGCACCTTTGCATCCGACGGCAAGCGCCAGGCGAACTCCACGACGCGGTGATCAAGCAAGGGACACCGCCCCTCCAGCCCGTTGGCCATGGTCGAGCGGTCCAGCTTCACCAGTATGTCGCCGGGTAAATAGCCAGCCATGTCATCATAGAGAAGTCGTGACAGCAGTCCGTCGAGTTTCGGCGAGCTGTCGACCGAAGCAGGCTGATCATGGCGAGTGAGGCTCGCGGTCGGTGATGTCACCAACCGCTGATACAATTCATCTTCATGCCTTGCGCCGAGCAAGCCGGCGAAACGATTGAGCCGGTCGCTGCGTAGCATGTGGCGCACATTTGCCGTGAGAGGGAGCCTGCCCAGGATATCCTCGCGCGCTGCACGGGCCAGCAGACCTAGACCCAAGGCCATCGTTCGCCGCACTGCCAGGGGAAGGCTTTGCTGGCGCTTCAGCCGGTTCGCCATGAAGTGTCGGCCATAGCCGGCGAAGCACTCATCTCCGCCGTCGCCCGTCAGAGCGACCGTGACATGCTGGCGGGCGAGCCGCGCCACGAGCAGAGTGGGGATCTGGGATTCGTCGGCGAACGGCTCGTCCCATATCCGGGGCAGTTCCGGGATGACGTCGCGCGCGGCATCGGGCGAAAGGCGAAGCTCCGTGTGGTCAGTGCCTAGGTGCCGTGCCACTTGGGCCGCATAGCAGCTCTCGTCAAAGCCACCCTCCGCGAAAGCGATGGTGAAAGTGCGCACCGGACTTCTGGACTGGGCTTGCATCAGAGCCACGACGGTGGAGCTGTCGATCCCACCGGACAGAAAGCTGCCCAAAGGCACATCGGAGATCATACGTTCGCGGACTGCGAGCCGAAGCAGACCGTCCAGCTCATTGGTGAGATCGTCGTCGCTGCCCGCGATTGGTCCTTCGCGGCCTTTCGCGGCGACTTCTGCCAGCGACCACCAATGCTCGACACGCCGGGAAAGCGAGGCCGCACTGCTCGTCCCCGCAAGATCCGTGGGTTTGACCGAGAGCACGGAACCCGGAGGGAGCTTGAACGCATTCTGCCAGATGCATGTGTGATCCGGCACCCATCCTTTCGAAAGCATGGACCCGGCGGCATCAAGATTGAGCTCAGGAGAAAAGAGCGGAAAGCACCTGATAGCCTTGAGCTCCGACGCAAAGACCAGGGCACGCCCGGCCAATGCGACGTAAAGTGGCTTTTTGCCCATCCTGTCCCGGGCGAGGTGAAGGGTCCTTGTCTTCAGGTCCCACAACGCAAAGGCAAACATGCCTGCACAGCGCCTCAGGGCATGTTCGAGACCCCACATCTCGATGGCGCACAGCAGGACTTCGGTGTCGCCGGTCCCGCGAAACTGATGACCTGCGCCTTCGAGTTCGCGCCGCAGGTCGCGGAAATTATAAATCTCCCCGTTGAAGGTAATTACAAACCGTCCAGTGGCGGAACGCATCGGCTGGTGCCCTGCCCTCGACAGGTCCACTATGGCCAGGCGTCGGTGACCCAGGGCAACCCCGGCGTCACGATCCATCCATAGTCCTTCGCCATCCGGTCCGCGGTGCCGCAGCGAGCTCGTCATCTGTCCTATCGCCTCGAGCAGCTTCGGATCCATCACCTCGGGTGTGACAAGAATTCCTGCAATGCCACACATCACGCGACCCTTACATGCTGGGACTGCGGGCGGACGTCGCGAGATATTCCTGCAACCAGGCAGAAGGTCAGCGCGAACCAGACGATCGGGTGGCGGATGATCAGATGTGGCATGCTGAAAACAACCACCGAGGCAAGAAGCACCGATAGCGCGTCGGAACGGCTGCGCCAGGCGGAGATGGCGGCCGCTCGGACTATCCAAACCAAGGCGAGGACCGCCACCAGTCCTCCCTGAAGGTAAAGATCCAGTATTGTGTTGTGAGCCTCGAATGGCCGCTCCAAAAACTGCCTGTCCGCGACCGGCGGACGCTCCAGGTGCGGACCGGGACCAAGCCCGAGCGACCAGGATTGCAATCCCTTCTCGATTGCCTCGCCCCACAGAAAGACCCGAAGGTCGAATGTCTCCTCCGTTGCGTCACCGCCTCCGTCCTTGGTAAGGCTCTTGGCGAACTTTGCCATGTTGCTCTCCTCGGCAACGGCAAACGGTGCCGCCGCTGTCGCGAGCGGGACAGCGGCAACCATCAGCAAAAGCGCAATTTGCCGGGGAAAGCTGGCTCTGCCGCCGCCAGACGCGAACCATGCTCTCAGCCGCAGCCCAAGGAAAACGAGGCTGCTCAGAACGGTCGTGTAGAGATAGGTGTCGCTTTTGGTCAGCCGTCCGACATAAAAGATCGGGATAAGGCTGGAGAGCGCGAGGAACTGAGCCCATCGCTTGTCGGTGGTCACTGCAAGATGCAGCGCCAGTGGACCGAAGACGGCGCAATAAAGGGCGAGCTGGTTGGGATTCTCGGACCACCCACGCAAGCGGTCCCAGTACCAAGGATCGACTCCCGGCTGCTGGATCCAGCCCCAGCCAAGCCCGAGCTGTATCGCGAAGGCGCCGACGGCGATTGCGATCACCCACCATGCACTACGCCGCAGATGGCGCTCGGCGTCAGGTTCCAATGCTGCGAGGCAGGTGACGCTCGCCAGCAGAGCATAGGCCATCACGTCGTGCGACAACCCGGTGAGGTAGAGCACCGACGTGAAGTAGCCGACGACTGTGCCGATCGCCAGGGTCAGCGACAAGAGCGACCAGAACTTCGCCAGTTGTTGAAAGGCCGGCGTCGCTTCGATGGGGGCGCCCGCCAATATCCGGCCGACCGACAGCATGATCCAAAGCACGAGGCAAAGCTCGCCGTAACCGAATGGCAGGCCCGGCACGAGTATCTGCGACGCGAAGGACAAGGTTACGCCCGCAGCAAGCAACGCATCCCTTATCATCGGCGCGCCTCGTCCAAACGGCGCTTGGCGATAAGACCCGCCGAGACTGGATGTGCCAGACCGCCTCTGTCCTGAGCCGCGAGGACGTTCCTGTAAAGATCGCAATACTGTTCAACGACTTGCGGGAGGGCAAAACGCTCTCTTACAAGTGCGGCAGTACGGCCACCCATGATCTTGGCGCGCTGGCGATCCGAGAGCAGGTCGACTATGCGATCTGCCAGTGCGTCCGCGTCGCGCGGCTCAACCAGATAGCCGTTCCATCCATCCTGGACGACATCGGTGCAGCCTGGCATCCTCGAGGCAACGATGGGCAGACCCGCAAGCCCGGCCTCCAGCAATACACGCGGAATCCCCTCGCGGTATTCGGTTGGAAAGGCGAATACGTCAGCCATACCCAGAAGCGCGGGAACATCCTGGCGTTTCCCCAACACGACAATATTCGAACCAAATCGCCGAAATTCCGCTTCGTCGACGGCGAATGGCCCTTCGGACTGCCAGGGCCCGATGAAAACAAAGCGCGCATTCGGCCTCTTGGCGAGAATCTTTGGGACAGCCTTGAGGAGCGTCGGAACGCCTTTTTGACGAGTAAGGCGCCCGACAAACATCACGACTTCAGCCGATTGAAGACCGAATTCCTGGCGCATCCTCGTAGCTGGCGGCCCGAGGTGCCTTGCGGCCGCGAACGAGCCTAAGTCGATGCCGGAACCGGCTATGAGGCGCTTGTCGCCATATCCGAGCAGCCGATATCTTTCAAAGAACGTCTGATCGTCACGGTTCTGGAAGACCGTCGCTGCTGTCCAAAACGAGGCCAGCCACTGCAGGCCGCAGAAGACCGGACGAAGCGCCAAAGCGCGCGGCGCAAGCGACGAAAAGGTCCAGCCCAAGCCGTTGATCGTGCGGACGACCGGCACCTGTCCTCGTGCCGCGAGCGGGGTCAAGAGGTTAGGCTTGGTATCGAAGCTTTGCACGATGTCCGGACGCAACTCCGCTATCAATCTGCGAAGTGCCCTGATCGTGCCTGCTTTCCCGCTGCCGCTGCTGAAGCGGTCAAATCCATAGTGCCTGTGCGCAATCCCGTGTCTCAGGAATGAGGCGCCGTCGCAAGTCGAAACGGCAGTGACTTGAAAACCCCTGTCGCGCATCTCCATGAGAAATGGAATTCTTAGCGCGTGATCCTCGCCGCCGACGCAGACCAGGTGCGGCTTCATTTTGCCACCCCCAAAAATCTACGGTCCGCCTGCTGCCCGAAATGGCCGGAACCTGGATAGTCTCTCATGGCCCGCTATCTTTGCGAGGAATGCGTTCAATCGGCCATCAAAGCTATGGGCGGGCCCTAAGCTTGTCCTCGTCTGTTCGAATGACAGAAGCCAGTCGGTTCGGCGCAGTGATCAGGGCGATCAGCCGGGAACCTATCCAGGTTCTAGCGGCAATGCTCAGGCGCGCTTTAACGCTGCCTTGGAGGAGCATTCCTTCCTGTCGAACGTATGATCGGAGGGTCTAGAATGGCTCGCCGCGCGACGCAAACTGAGGTCGCTCAATGGCGGTATACTCGTATGCCCGGTTCCGTCTGTCTTCCTCAAAGACCCGTATCCACCGGACCTCGGAGTTTCGCAGGGTAATGTCCCGATTTGTTGCGAGCTTTGCAGCTCGGAATGGCGTTGGCGCAACAACCTTGTGCGAGATGATCACCTTTCCGGCGAAGATCTCCTCGACCTCGTAGTTCGGCATGCTGTCCTCCCGCACCCTTGTCCCGCGACCAATCCCATCAACCTCGATCGCGGCAAAATGTTCCACAAAGCCAGGAAAAGCCGTGAGGGCTGCGATCCTACGCGCGCGCGGTGATCGGATTTTGAAGGTGGATCTGACGTCCAGGGAAAAGCGGTTGCAAAAACCGTACAGGACGAGTGGGCGACGAATGGACGAGAGCTGATCGTCGTCCGGTCGAGGTTTACTCCAGTTGGCCGACCATGTCGTGGAACGGCACGCGGCCGGACCGGTAGGAGCGTTGAGTCGCTCCTACCGGTCCGGCGCTCTGTCAGATCACAAGGAAGGAGTTCTCGCCCAGGTGCAGATGCGGCGCGAGGCTTGCAAATTGAGTCTGCGCATGGCCGCCAATTCCGTCGCTGTCGAAAGAGAGCGCTCCTGTGTTACTGTTGTAGATGATGTGATCGCTCGCATCATGTGCACTGAGACCGACGTGGAAATTGCCGGCTGCAAGCGCGCCTTTCTGAAGCCCGGCGAATACGGCGTGGTCCAGATGGATCTTGTCTTGAGAAACGTTGAAGTCGGCGATCCTGTCGATATTGTTCGCGCCAAGGGCCGTGTTGAACACGAAGGCATCGTGGCCACCATAACCCTTCAACAGGTCTGACCCGCCGCCGCCGTTTATCTTGTTGTCGCCGTTGTTGCCAAGGATCGTCTGGCCGAACTCGTTGCCTGTCAGATTGATGGCGGTTTTGCCGCTCGTCTTGGAGGTGGAGAGCTGTTCGATATGCGAGCCGGCGGACAGGGCATAGCTGACCGAGGCCATCACCTTGTCGAAGCCGCCAGCGACACCTTCCATTATTTTGTCGTGCGCATTGTTGACGTGATAGGTGTCATTGCCCTTGCTGCCATTGATAACATGATCGCCGTGGGAAGAATCCGTGGTGGTCGTCTTCGGCGGCGTCGCGTCGGACGTTGACGGCGTAGGTTCGGAGGTTGGTGGCGGTGTCGGCTCTGTCGTCGTCGGCGGCGTCGACGAAGTCGAGTTGGCATTGTGCTGCCGGAAGAAGGCCTGCAATTCCGGCGAGTTCTCAAGCGCGGTGTCGCCATTCTGCGAACCCCAGGCATAGGCGTAGTCGAATGCCGGCGACGGCACGAGCTTGGCCCAGTGATCCATCATCGTCTGCATTTGCGACGTGGTGGGCATGACGTGCTTTCCGCCGGTGTCGGTCTCCCAACCACCACCGCCGAAGGTTTGGTAAACCGGGATGATCTTGTCGATCGGGATACCGGACTTGACTGCGGCAGCCACGGCTCTGTCGATCATGTTGTAGTCGACGCCGGTTGTGCCGGTGCGCACCGGATAGGGATCAAGACCGTAGTAGTCGATCCCCGTGCTGGCCGGATTATAGGTGTTGGTGAAATCCGGATTGGTTGAGGACCCCATGTTCATCATGGTGACGAAGGTCTTCGCGCCTGGAAAATGCGAGTGAATCCAGTCGGATTCCGCCTTCAGATTTGCTGTGCTGGCATAGGTTCCCCATTTCCCGGTCGGATCCGGCTCGTCCATCAGGAAGAATCCGAAAACCTTCGGATTGTTGAGGAACGGGGTGACTTTATCGATAAACGACTGGGTAACGCCGTCATGGGCGCCGAGGTAAACCAATCCTTTCATTCCATCAGGAAGCTCATTCACCTGGGAAACATATTGGACGTCGGCCAGATTGAATCCGGCCGTCGCAACCTCGGCGGCCGAACCGCCCGATGCATAGTGCAGAGTTGCCATGCTTGTTCCTTCTTGTAATTCGGCAACGCCCCCCGCGCCGCTTGCCTAGACGAAAGGTACATTAGACAGAAATCACATACAGATTTCGCCGGTCAAAATAATTGATCGCGACCCGTTCGTTCGTTGACCGCTTCAAGAAAAAACTCAGCGTTTTCAGTCCAGTCGCGCTTCGTTAGTCAACATATCACGAAGCGCGTCTCCCGATATTGTCCCCGATTTCCACTGATTCACCCGCTCCCATTTTGGGACAGGGTCACGATTTCGCTTCATTTCGATTAAAGTAGGCTACATTAGAGCCGCCTCACGTCCTGCATATCGCCCGGACATGACAATATCCATGCAGTGAAGGTTTCCCATATCGCGCAAGGCCAACCAAGCCGCGCGGTTCTCCGTGTGAAAAATCAGAAGGCAAATGAAGAGCAAGCAAGAATCATCCTCCCTTTTACGGACCGCAATGTCGGACTGCGCACCGGGATTGTTTGGGATTGGGCTTTTTTCCGCGGTGACGAACCTCCTGGCATTGACCGGGTCTCTCTATATGCTCCAGGTCTATGACCGGGTGCTGCCGTCCCAGAGCGTTCCGACGCTGGTTGGATTGACCGTTGGCATGCTGGGCCTATACGCGGCCTACGGACTGCTCGACTTCGTGCGGCTTCGTCTATTGGTCCGCATTGCGAGCCGGCTCTACAGAAATCTTCACCAAAGGGCATTCGCCATATCGGTGCTGTTGCCGCTCAAGGCCGGCCGGGAGGCAGACCGGCTGGACCCGTTGCGAGACCTCGATCACCTGCGTGGCTTTCTTTCGGGATCCGGGCCGACAGTCATTTTCGATGCGCCTTGGATTCCGTTTTATCTGCTGGTCATCTATATGCTGCACCCGTCGCTCGGCGTGCTGGCGACCATCGGTGCTCTTGCCGTCGTGGCGCTGACCGCGGTCGCGGAAATTTTCGGTCGCAGGCCTGCCAGGCTGACATCCGAAGCCATGATCTCGCAGCGCACCCTTGCCGAGTCCGGCCGTCGCAATGCAGAGGTCGTCCATGCGATGGGCCTGTCTTCCAGACTGGCCGGGCGCTGGAGCGACGTCGTTCATAGCTACCTCGCACATCAGGAGCGGCTCTCCGATATCATTGGAGGGACCAGCTCGCTGTCGAAGGCGTTGAGGATGGCGTTACAGTCTTCAGTGCTGGGCCTCGGCGCTTACCTGGTCATCGGCGGCGAAGCCTCCCCTGGGGTGATCATCGCATCATCGATACTGCTGGGCCGCGCGCTTGCTCCGGTTGATGCGGCGATTGCAAACTGGAAAGGCTTTCTGGCGACGCGACATAGCTATTTCCAACTCAAGGCGATGCTGGAGTCGTTTGAAGACCCGATCGAACCCATGGAATTGCCCCGGCCGCAAACGCGGCTGACGGTCGAGACGTTGACGGTGGCGCCGCCTGGCATGCCAAAGCCGACCGTGCTCGACGTAAATTTCCAACTGTCCCGCGGCGCGGGCATGGCCATCGTGGGCCCGAGCGGGTCCGGCAAGACGACGCTCGTGCGGGCGTTGGTCGGAGCCTGGCGACCGCTCAACGGTAAAGTAAGGTTGGACGGAGCCCCTCTCGATCAGTGGAACCCGCATGCGCTCGGCGCTTATATCGGCTATCTGCCGCAGGATGTTGAACTTTTTGATGGAACCGTAGCGGACAACATCTCCAGGTTCGGTGGCAAGAGCGATCCCAAAGGCGTGCTTGCAGCCGCCAGGGCCGCAGGCGTCTACTCGATGATCATGCATTTGCCGGAGGGTTTCCATACACGCATTGGCGAGGGCGGCAGGGCTTTGTCGGCAGGCCAGAGACAATTGATCGGCCTCGCCAGGGCACTCTATGGCGAGCCGTTTCTCGTTGTCCTGGATGAACCAAACTCAAATCTCGATGTCGAAGGTGACGCAGCACTTGCCGGAGCAATTCTGGCCGTGCGGCAGCGCGGGGGCATCGTCATTGTTGTTGCGCACCGTCCGTCCGCCCTCACCAACATTGATCAGGTTCTGGTGCTGGCCAACGGCATGGTCCGCTCGTTCGGCTCCCGCGAGGAGGTCCTGGCCAGTATGGCGCGACCGCCCGCTCCAGCCATCCAACGTCCGATTATTCCGACGCAAAGGGGCGTGAGTGGACATGCGTGACGTCCTGCCTCGCGTTCTTGCGTTCCTGCGGTCCTATGCCTGGTTCGATGCTGCTTCGCCCTCCGTGGGTGCGAACTTATTGAAGCCGCCCGGCAGCCTCGGATCCAGCCTGGCTCTCGGACTGGCGGTGACTTGCCTGCTGGTCGTTGGCGGAGGACTGTGGCTTGGCTTGACCGAGATTGCAGGTGCCGTGATCGCACCCGCGACCGTGGTGGTTGAAAGCAATACCAAGAAGGTCCAGCACCAGGCTGGCGGCACGATCAGCGGCATTTTTGCGCAAGATGGCGATCATGTTCGGGCCGGCGACGTGCTGGTCAGGCTGGACGATACGCTGGCGCGGGCAAACCTCGAGATCATCAGCGAGGATTTCGACCGCGCCACGGCACGGCTTGCCCGGCTGGAGGCGGAGCGTCAGGGGCTGGCGACAATGCGGCTTCCAGCCGCTCTTCAGGCACAGATGGGCCAGCCAGGCGTGGTGGCGCTGGTCGATGGCGAGCGCGCCTTGCTCGAAACGCGAGCGTCGGAATTGGCCGGCCAGAAAACGCTTCTTCGGAGCCAAACCGAGCAGATTCAGCGTCAGCTCGAAGGACTGAAGGCCCAGCAGGCTGCGATGGACGAATCCGCGGCTTTGCTAGGCCGCGATCTCACGGATGTGGATTCTCTCTATTCGAAGAAATTGGTTTCAAAAGAGAGGCTTAGCAACGTCAGGCTGGACGCGACAAGGGCCAAGGGTGAGTCCGGGCGGTTGGCGGCGGCGGTCGCGGAAGCCCAGGTCAAGATCACCGAAACCGAGTTGCAGGTGCTGCAGCTTGACGAACAAAGACGCAGCGAAGTAACGAAGGAGCTGCGTGAAACGGAAGCCAAGCGGACCGAACTCGACGAGCGCAAGATCGTGGCGCAGGACGAGTTGACCAAAACTGAAATCCGCGCCCCGCAGTCGGGAACGGTACAACAGTCCAGTGTCCATACGGTCGGCGGCGTGATCGCTCCAGGGGAGTTGCTCATGACAATTGTCCCCGATGCCGACAATCTGGTTGTGGACGCGCTCGTTCCTCCGTCTCGAGTGGATGACGTTCGTTCCGGCCAACCCGTCTCGATCCGTTTCCCGGCATTCGACGCCGGCACGACACCCGCCTGCCAGGGGACGGTGAAGTGGATTTCCGCAGACCTGATCAAGGACCAGCAGCGCCAACTCTCTTATTTCTCGGCGCGCATCAGCGTCGAAAACAAGACCGATTGCCTGACAGACACGAAGGTGCTCAAGCCCGGCATGCCGGCCGAGGTTCATATCAGTACAGGCCAGCGCAGCGTCTGGTCCTATCTGCTGAAGCCGCTCACCGACCAGATGTCACGCGCTTTCCGGTAAGCCGGTCTGGGCTGCAATCCGGGCCTCCCGGGCCTGCCGAGCGGTACCCGGCTCCGCCGTGGTGACCGGCGAACTTACTTCCATGTTGGACCGGGTCTGAAACGCGAGAGCGCCTGACACCAAGGCCGAATGCCATCATCCCGCCAGCCGCAGGTGCCGCTCGAAAATCGCCAGCTTGTCGCCATAGGGTAGCCGCACCCTTTCTTGGCATTGTTCGCACTTGAAGGTCGTGATGCTTTTGATCCAGGAGCCTTTCTTCACCAACCCGGCGTGGCAGAGGGGGCATTGGAACGTCAGATCCTGGTCGAACAGGCGGTTGGACAAAGCCATTGCAACCTCTCCCGAGATGAACCGGCCATTCAGTGTAAATTCCAAATGCACGCGCCTATAAATGTCCTCCCAAGAGATTCGGCCGACCGGATCATGTTCTTGACCAGGACCGTAGGCCGGGTCTCACCTCGCCCGAGGGACGGTGAGGCAAAGCGATATTGCGTCACCTTGGCGAGCCCGGCTTTAACCTAGGTGATTCCCGACGCTGACTCTCTTCCCGAAGTCGTTGCCGCCGCTTTCCTCGCCCTTGCGCGTCTTCGCCACCAAAACGCGGAGGCGTGGCCGTCCGGACCCTTTTGGCCGCTCGTATCCTTCGTTCGCATGGCAGAAAAATTAGCAAAAGCTGATATGGCTTAATTCAGCCGGTGCCATGTTTCTCGTTCAGCCCCCGCCGGTCAGGCCCGGCGCGTGGCGACGTGAGCGTGGCAACTTGAGCCGCCGGAATGCCGGGCCGCTCCCGTGCAGAACTATTCGAACGCGTAGGTAAATCCTTCCGCCGAGGCGCCGACGATGACTTTCGTCATTTTCTTGCCCTCGAGCGAGCGGTTGAGCACGCCGCGGCTGAGTTCCGGCAGCAGTGTGTTGGTGAGGATCGCGTCGATCATGCGCCCTCCGGATTCGATCTCGGTGCAGCGCGCCTTCACCAGATCCATCACGCCGTCGCCGATGACCAGTTCGGCATCGTTGGTAGCCCTGAGCCGGCGCGCGATCTTGCCGAATTGATGCCTGGCGATCGCCTCGATCATCGCGTCCGAGAGCGGATAGTAGGGGATGGTCACCACGCGGCCGAGGAAGGCGGCGGGAAACACTTTCAGGAGCGGAGCGCGCAAGGCGGTGTCCAGATCGTCGATCCCGGTCCGTACGGTGCCATTCTTCGTGCGATCCATGATGACGTCGGAGCCGACATTCGAGGTGAGCAGGATCAGCGAATTCTTGAAATCGATGCGCCGGCCCTCGCTGTCATCCATCATGCCCTTGTCGAAGACCTGGAAGAAGATCTCGTGCACGTCTGGATGCGCCTTCTCGACCTCATCGAGCAGGATCACCGAATAGGGTTTTCGGCGCACCGCCTCGGTCAGGATGCCGCCCTTGCCGTAACCGACATAGCCGGGCGGCGCCCCCTTCAGCGTCGAGACGGTGTGCGCTTCCTGGAACTCAGACATGTTGATCGAGATCAGGTTCTGCTCGCCGCCATAAAGTGTCTCGGCAAGCGCCAGCGCAGTTTCGGTCTTGCCTACGCCGGAGGGGCCGCAAAGCAGGAACACGCCGACGGGCTTTTCCGGCGCGCCAAGACCGGCGCGGCTGGTCTGCACGCGTTTGGCGATCATTTCCATCGCATGGTCTTGCCCGACGACACGTTCGGACAGCGTAGCGGCGAGCTTCAACGCCTTCTCGGTCTGGCTGGACAGCATTCGTCCGGTTGGAATGCCGGTCCAATCCTGGACAACAGCCGCCACGGCGTTGCGGTCGACCGAAGGCAGGATCAGTGGTGTCTCACCCTGCGCCGCGGCGAGTTCCGCCATCAGTTCGCGCAGCCGCGCAAGGTCGGCGGCGGCTTTATCCTCCGGCTCGGCGGAAGCCGCTTCGGCCTTTGCAGTCTTGGATCCCTTGGCTTTCGAGGCCTTGGCTTTCTGAGCCTTGGTCTCAGCGGCCTTGCTCTCGGCCGGCTTTTGCACAGGCGCCTTCGCCGCCGCGTCCGCGCTTTCCGTTTCCCCGTCGGCCTCCTCGGCCGCCTCGTCGAGCGGCACACCCTCGCCGCGCAATTTGGCGCGCAGGTCGAGGATCTCGGCCACCAGCGTCTTTTCGCGATCCCAACGCGCCTGGGCGGCGGCTAAAGTCGTCTCGGTTTCCGCCAGCCCGGCGTCGACCCTCGCCTGCCGGTCGACGACGTCGATGCCGATCGCCGCCTCGCGGCCGATGATGCCGCTCTCGACCTCGAGCGCCTGACGGCGGCGCAGGATGTCCTCGACCTCGGCCGGCGTCGCATGCTGCGAGATCGCGACGCGGGCGCAGGCGGTGTCGAGCAGGCTGACCGCCTTGTCCGGCAACTGCCTGGCCGGGATATAGCGATGCGAAAGCGAGACCGCCGCCTCGATCGCCTCGTCCAGGATCTGCACCTTGTGGTGCTGCTCGAGCACGCCGGCGACGCCGCGCAGCATCAGCACGGCCACCGCTTCCGATGGTTCCTCGATCTTGACCACCTGGAAACGGCGGGTCAGCGCCGGGTCCTTCTCGATGTGCTGCTTGTACTCGGCCCAGGTGGTCGCCGCGATGGTGCGCAGCTCGCCCCGCGCCAGTGCCGGTTTCAGCAGATTGGCCGCATCGCCTGTCCCCGCCGCGCCGCCGGCCCCGATCAACGTATGCGCCTCGTCGATGAACAGGATGATCGGCACCTCGGAGGCCTGGACCTCGTCGATCACCGCCTTCAGCCGCTTCTCGAACTCGCCCTTGACGCTGGCGCCCGCCTGCATCAGCCCGACATCGAGCATGCGCACGCTGACGTTCTCAAGCGTCGGCGGCACGTCGCCCTGGGCGATGCGCAGCGCAAAGCCCTCGACGACCGCCGTCTTGCCGACGCCGGCCTCGCCGGTCAGGATCGGGTTGTTTTGCCGGCGTCGCATCAGGATGTCGACGATCTGCCTTATTTCCGGATCGCGGCCGACGACCGGATCGATCTTGCCGTCGCGGGCGCGCTGGGTGAGATCGGTGGCGTATTTCGCCAGTGCCGAATCCCCGCCCGGACCGCGCTTCATCGGCGTCTCGGCGGCAGGAGCGGCAGGAGATGAGCCGGCTTCGAGCGAGCCTTCCGTGACATCGGCAAAGCGGGAAATGACACCGTCGGCATCGATCTTGTCGAATTCGGCGCTGATCTTCGACACCAGGCCTTCCAGCACCGGCGTCTTCAGGCAGGCAAGCAGGATATGGGCGCTGCGCACCTCTTCCACGCCGAATTCCAGCGTTGCCAGGTTCCAACCCTCCTGGATGGCGTGGAAGATGTGGTCGGAGAATTCCTCCAACGAGGTGGCGCCGTAAGGCAGCTTGTCGATAGCGCGGGTCATGTCCGCCGTCAGCCGGCTGGCATCGATGCCGGCGTCGGCAAGGATCATCTGCACGTCCGATCGCTCGGACAGCACCAGTTGCTGGATGAAGTGGACGAGCTCGACATAGGGATTGCCGCGCAGCTTGGCGGTGTCGGCCGCCGCCTTGAAGGCGCGCACCCCCGTGGCATTGAGCTTTGCGACCAATTCCTTACGCTTGAAACTTTGCGATGACCGGCGCTGTTCCATCGAACCTGCTCCCCGCAACCTGTCGCCCGTACCCTGCCATATAAGCGGCCGCTTGACAAAGCCGTGTGACGGATAAGGCGTTTGTATCTATCCGGGCGGCACCGCCCGGTTACACAAGCCTTGCAAACTCGCTGCAACAAACACCGGATTGCTGCCTGGGCTATGCGAGCCATTTCACATACCCGGTCCGGCAATCGCGCGATGGGTTCGGCGAATGAGAACGGTCGCGTTTAGCTTCCGTTAGTTTTTGAGCAGATGCTCAATTGTCGTGGCGTGGGGCCGGTGATAACGTTGCGTCACATAGGGGTCTCAGGGCCGCTGGCTGGGGGTAGGTGTGATTGATCTCGCACTCTGGCTGAATCCTCTGAACGGTGCGAATCCGTCGGGAGAGGACTTGCGCAACGACCCGGCTTTTCACGAGCTGGAGCGCCTGACCGAAGCCCAGCTCAAGGTGGTCCACGACGGCGGCAACAAAACCTCGCAGACCACTCTCCCGGTAAACTGGGCAGCCGTTCTGGAAAAGGCAGAAGAATTGCGGCTCCGCGGCCGGGACTTGCGTCTGCTGGTTCTCGTCACGCGCGCTCTCGCCAATGAAGAAGGCCTGGCCGGCCTCGCCCAGGGGCTGACGCTGATTACGCGGACCTTCGAGCAGTACTGGGACACGATGCACCCGTCGCTGCGCACCGGCGCGCCGCGCGAAGCCGCCTTGCGCCGCATCAACGCGCTGCTTGACCTGCAAAACGGCCAGGAAGGCCTGCTGGCGAACCTCAGGCAGGAGATTTTCTTTTCACCGCGCGCGATCGGGCCGATCAGCGGCCGGGACCTGGAACAGGCTGCGCTCGACGAGCGCGTCATGCTGCAAGAAGCAGCCTCTGGTCTGGGGACCGCCGAAAAGGCGGCGCTGACGAGCGCCCACAACCAGCTGTTGAACCGGGTGCGCACGGGATGCGCGGCGCAAATCGATCAGGCAGCGGACGCGATGACGACGCTGCTGGCCGACGCGCGCGCCGCGATCGCGGCCCTCGACGCGGTGGACGCTGCGCTCAACACCCGTATCGAAGGCAATGGCGCCACTGTCCCGGAATTGAAGAAGTTCCTGCAGCGTTTGCTGACGACGCTGGAGCGAAATTCCAGTGCCGGCGCCGCTGCGAATGGCGCTGCAAAAACTGCCCCGCAGCCGGCACAGCCGGCATCGACGACCGCCCGAAACGGTCATGGAGCCGAGACGATGGCAAGTGTGGCAAGCTCTGTGGACGCGAGCACCGGTCTGCCGGACCGGATCAACTCGCGCGATGAAGTCGTCAAATGCCTCGACCTCGTCGTCGCCTTCTACGACCGCACCGAACCGTCCAGCCCCATTCCGCACCTCGCGCGCCGCGTGCGCCGGATGGTGCACATGGATTTCGTGGAGCTGATGGAAGATCTCGCCCCATCGGGGCTGAAGGAATTCCGGCTGCTTGCCGGTGTCCCCGATCCCAAGAAGCCGGCCCAGAAGGATGAAAGGTAACAAGCATGCCAGCAGAGAGCAAAGCGAAGGTCATCGAAAGAAACCGCGCACCGCGCGTGCAGATCGCCTACGACGTTGAAACCTACGGCAGCCCGACGACGATCGAACTGCCGTTCGTCATGGCCGTGATGGCCGACCTTTCCGGCGCTTCACAGACCAAGGAAGCGTCGAAGTCGGTCCTCGACCGTAACTTCGTCGAAACCGACGCCAACCGCTTCCCGAAATTTATGGAGGCCATGGGGCCACGCGTGAAGGCGCGGGTGAAGAACACCCTGCCGCAGGCCGAGGGCCAGGAGCGCGACGAAGAGCTAGCCGTCGATCTCACCTTCTCCAAGATGGGCGATTTCGCGCCGGACAAAGTCGCCGAGCAGGTCCCGCAACTGGCCGAGATCCTGAAGATGCGCCGTCAGCTCGAGGAGCTGCTGGGCTTCATGGACGGCCGCGTCGACGCGGAAAAGCGCATCGCGCAGCTTCTGAACAACGAGCCGCTGCTGAGCAAGATCGCCGGCCAGGCGATGGATGACGGCAAGGGCGAGGAGTAAGTCATGGCCGAACAGCAAAAGACCGCAACCGCCACCGCCGAGGCGGAAGCCATCGATCTCGGCGAATTCAGCGGACTCCTTGAAAAGGATTTCAAGGTCAAGAAGGACGACAGCGAGAAGCTGCAGCAGCTGGTGCGCAATCTGGCGCTGGCCGCGCAATCGCGCTCCGAGACCACGACCATCTCGTCCAATGCGATCAGGTCGATCAAGTCGCTGATCGCCGGCATCGACAAGATGCTGACGACGCAGGTCAACGAGATCCTGCATGCGCCCGAAGTGCGCGAGATGGAAGGCACCTGGCGCGGCCTCTGGTACCTTATCAACAACACCGAGACGGATACCAAGCTGAAGATCCGGGTGATGAACATCTCCAAGGAGCAGCTGGCCGACACGCTTGAAGACTATGAAGGCCAGATGTGGGACCAGAGCCCGATCTTCAAGAAAGTCTACACGGACGAGTATTCGATGCTGGGCGGCGAGCCGATCGGCTGCATCATCGGCGCCTACGAGTTCTCCAACCATCCGCGCGACGTCGGCCTGCTGCGCAACATCTCGGGTGTCTGTGCCTCGGCGCATACGCCGTTCATCGCGGCGGCCTCGCCACGGCTGTTCCGCATGGACAGCTGGCAGGAACTGCCGAACCCGCAGGACCTGCAGATGATCGTGAACAACCCGGCCTATGCATCGTGGCAGTCGCTGCGCGAAAGCGAGGATGCCCGCTACATCGGCCTCACCATGCCGCGCGTGCTGGGGCGCCTGCCCTACGGCTCCGAAACCGTTCCGGTGAAAGGCTTCACTTTCGAGGAGGAGGTGGGCGGCGACCATAACAAATATGTCTGGATGAATGCCGCCTTCCCAATGGGCGTAAACATCAACCGCAGCCACAAGCTCTACGGCTGGGGCACCCAGATCCGCGGCGTCGAAAACGGCGGCACGGTGCTCAACCTGCCGGTGCACGCCTTCCCGACAGATGACGGGTCGATCGCGATGAAATGCCCGACGGAAGTCGCCATCGACGACCGGCGCGAGGCGGAATTGGCCAAGCTCGGGCTGATGCCGATCCTGCACCGCAAGAACACCGACTTGGCGGCGTTCATCGGTGCGCATTCGCTGCAGGACGACGAGACCCGCGCCGGGCGATTGGTCGATCCGGACGCTCAATCGAACGAGCGGCTCTCAGCCAACCTGCCCTACCTCTTCCCGGTGTCGCGCTTCGCGCATTACCTGAAGGCGATCGCGCGCGACAAGATCGGGTCGTTCAAGGAGCGTACCGACATGGAGATCTGGTTGACCGAATGGATCAACCGATACGTGCTGGCCAATCCGGCCTTTGCCGACGACAAGGCGCGCGCCAAGCGCCCGCTTGCCGCGGCGGAGGTGCAAGTCGACAGCGTCGAGGGCCGGCCCGGTTACTACAATGCCCGCTTCTATCTGCGGCCGCACTACCAGTTGGAAGGCATCAACGCCTCGCTCCGGCTGGTATCTGAACTGCCGTCGGTGAAGGGCTGAAATCATAAGCAAAGTCATCTTGTTTCGTTTGAAAGCGGTGGAGAAAGACAATGCCAGACAGAACCGATGCGCCTTCGATGAAAATCGACGGCTTCCTGAAAGTCCCGGATATCAAGGGCCCGAGCAAGCGCGACGGCCATGAAGACCAGATCGAGATCCATGGCGTCGATTACAAGATGATCGCGCCCTACGACCCTAATTCGCTGTCGCGACGCGGCCGCGTGTCGATGGGCATGATCAAGTTCTTCAAGCATTACGACAAGTCGTCGCCCTACCTCAAGAAGGCGCTGTTCGAGAACAAGGCGCTGGACGAGGTGGTGTTTTCGGCGCGCCGCACCATTGACGGCGAGACCAGCGACTATTTGGTCGTGACGCTCACCGACGCCTCGATCATGGAATACGACATGCGGCAGGCTCGCGACGAGCCAGACCTGATCGAGGAAGAAGTCAGCTTCGCCTACAAGAAGATCAAGTTCGTCTACGACAAGGACGACGAGATCGAAATGGACGTCTATGTCGGCAAGTGAGGCCAGGCGGCCTGGTGCGAAAGCGCAGCTTGCCGGCAGTTCCCGGGCAAAACGCGAGGCGGTCCAGCCCTCCCTTTGGGACCGCCTCGTCAACGACTTGCCCGGGCTGACGTCGGAGATCGACGGGCTGCGCCGTCTGCTGGAAGAAGAACTCGGCGCCGAGCGCGTCGAGGTACTTCTTGCCGGCAGCGCGCGGGCCATCGATGCCGATGCCGAGCTCACGTCCGAGCAGAAACGGCGCCTGCAGCGGCTTGTCTTCCAGACCGAGCATCGCACCGAAATCGAGAGCCGCGGCGTGGTGGTTTCGGCGCGCGTGCTGCGGGAAGCCGTTCGGCGCGACATCGAGGCCCTGTTCAACACCGAGCGCTTCGAGTCCGTACCGATGCTTTCCGATACCGAACACGAACAGCCTTTGGACGAACTGCCGCCGCTCGCCGATTTTCCGGAAGTGCGCCGCAGCGTCGTCAATTATGGCGTGCCATCCTTTTCGGGCCGCTCTTCGCGGGATTTCGACCGCGATACCCTGGCGCGCGAGATCCGCGCCGTGCTCGCCACCTTCGAGCCGCGTCTCAAGGAGAGCGCCACGACCGTCAATGTCACGCTCGGCGACAAAAGCGTCGGCCTCAAGATCGAAATCGATGCCGTGCTGATCATGACGCCGACGCCGGAACGCATGCGGCTGCGCACCACGATCAATCTCGACAACGGCCTGGCGCGAACCGAATTCAGGGAGACCTGAGATGGATCGGGTCTTCGTGGAGTATTACGAAGAAGAACTGACCCATATCCGCGCGCTGGCCGCCGAATTCGCGGATATGCATCCGGCGGTTGCCCGCAACCTTTCCCTCGACACCGTTCCCTGCCCCGACCCTTATGTCGAGCGGCTGCTCGACGGCGTGGCCTTTCTTGCCGCGCGCACGCGGCTGAAGGTCGACGCGGAGCGCTCGCGCTTCTCGCGCGCCGTGCTCGATGTGCTTTATCCGGACCTGGTGACACCGGCGCCGGCGACGGCGATGGCCGTGCTGAAACCCGGCCAGCAAGTGCAGTCGATGATCGCCGGCCACGCCGTCGCCCGCGGCACGCGGCTGGTCTCCAGCCTGCATCCGGGGCTTTCGACGCGCTCAACCTTCACCACCGCGCAGGAAGTCACGCTGTGGCCGATAGCGATCACCTCGGTCAGCTATTTCCAGGATCGCAGCGCGCTGGGGGCGGCCGGCATCGCGCCGGTCGGCGGCGTGCGCGGCGAGGCGGCATTCCGTATCGCGCTCACCCGAACCGGAAAGGGCAAACTCAGCGAATTGTCGCTCGACCGTCTCGACCTTTATTTCGCCGGGCGCGCCAAGGCGCCGCTCATCTTTGACGCGATCTTCGGCGCCTGTTCGGCCGTCGGCGCGCGGCCGGAAGGCAAGACCAATCCGCTTGCTGCGCTGCCCGAGCCCGAAATGATCGGCATAAGCGACGATGAAGCGCTGATGCCGCGCACACGCCCGACCTTCGAAGGCTACCGGCTGCTGCGCGAATATTTCATGATCCCCGAGCGCTTCCACTATGTGCGGGTCGCCGGCCTGCAGCCGGTGGTTCGCAAATGCGATGGGGGAATCGAGATCATCTTCCTGTTCCGGCGTCCGGTGCCGGAGCTAGCCGATGTGACGGTCGCCGATTTCGAACTGTTCGCAACGCCGATCATCAATCTCTTCGAACGCGAATGCAACGTCATCGAGATCGATCCGCGCCGGACGCGCCAGGTGCTGCACGCCGACCGCACCCGTGCGCGGGATTTCGAGATTTTCCGCGTTATCCGGGTGGAAGATGCCGACGCGGAAGGCAGCGAAGCGATAATTCCCGAGTTGTTCAGCCTGGGACAGAACCGCGGCAGCGGCTGGGTCTATTCGACGGAGCGGCGCCCGCGCCGGGCCACGGAGGACGAGCGGCGCGACGGCCTGACCCGCACCTCCTACACGGGCGACGACGTGTTCCTCGCCGTCTCGCGTCCGGCCGGCAGCCAGCCCAATCGGCCGCTGAAGCGGCTCGACATCATGGCGCTCTGCACCAACCGCGACCTGCCGATCCTGGACGACACGCCGGCGCTGACGCTGGAGACCGCGGATCCGGTCGAAGCGGTGCGGTTGCTGGGCGCGCTGCGGCCGCCGCAGCCGGCGATCCCGGCAGCGCTGCCGGCCGGCGCCGAGGGTGAATCCCGCGCCGACAATCTCGCCTGGCGACTGGTGGCGCAGCTCTCGCTCAACTTCCTAAGCCTTGCCAAGGAAGGCCGCGGCGTCGATCCGCTGCATGCATTGCTCGACCTCTACGCCGATCGCGGTGATCCAAGCCTTGCCCGCAACGTGCATTCGATCACCCGCATCGACTCGCGCCCTGTCATCGAGCGGCTCAAGATCGACGGACCGATGTGTTTCGGACGCGGCACCGAGGTGACGTTGCATGTCGACCAGTCGGTGCTGGCGGGTCAAAGCTCGCTGCTGCTTTCGGCTCTGCTTGCGCGGCTGTTTGCCCGCCATGCCGGGATAAACGGTTTCGTGCGGACCCGTACGCGGCTGCTGCAGAAGCAGGAGGATGTGCCATGGCCGATGACGCCCGGCAATCGCTACCTGATCTAGCGCGGCCTGCCCCGAAGGCGCTGTCGGAGAGCTTCGACTTCTTCGAGCTGCTGCGTCGCCTGGAGCAGCGGCGCGGGCTGTTCGGCCATTCCGGAACCGCGGACCGCGAGCCGGCAAGGCTCGGCCAGCATGTGCGCCTGAGCTTCTCGGCGAGCGACGTGGTCAAATTCCAGGAGGCCAGAGACAAGGCTCCGGCGCGGGTGACCGTTGCCAATCTCGGCCTGCTCGGGCCGGAAGGGCCGATGCCTCTGCATCTGACGCGCTGGGTGCTCGACCGGCTGTCGCAGCGCTGGTTCACCGGCGCCGATGCCGAGCAGACCAGCGACACGACCTTCGTCGACTTCGTCAACATCCTGCAGCATCGCATGATCGCGCTCTACTACCGCGCCTGGGCCGACGCGCATCCGGCGGTGCAGGTCGAACGTTCGGTCGGCGGACGCGTCCGTGCCATGCTTGAGGCGATGGCAGGGATCGGCCTTCCCGGCACACAGGATGCCGAGCTCGATGCGGTGCGGCTGCGTCAAGCTGGATCGCTGGCCAACCAGGTCGATGGCGCGGAGCGGCTGACGCTGTTTCTCGCCACGGCCTTCAAGGTGCCCGTGCGGATCAAAGAATTCGTCGCCGCCTGGATGACCATCCCGGCGGCGCTGCAGAGCCGCATCGGCAAGGCCTATGCGGCGCTCGGCAGCGGAGCGACGATCGGCCCGCGCGTCTTCAGCCGCCAGAGCCGGATCGAGTTGCGGGTCGGTCCGCTGAGCCTCGACGACTTCAAGTCGTTCCTGCCCGGCGAACGGCGCCTCGCCCTGTTCAAGAAAGCAGTGCGCGACATGATCGGCGAAGCGCTCGATGTCGATCTGCGCATCGTGCTTGCGCGCGACGCGGTGCCGCAGCCGAAGATCGGAGCCATCCAGCTCGGCCGAACCTCCTGGCTTCCGCGCCCCGCCGAAAAGGGGGATGCCGACGATCTCAGGTTGCGCACCATCGTCGGCTGGCGGCCGGAAATGGCGGAGGCAGCCGCATGAGTCTGCTTCTGACCTTGGAACAGGGCCCACGTTCACAGGTGGTCAGGCAGACCCGGCTGGACGAGGGCGAACTGGTGATCGGGCGCAGCGCCGATGCCGGCTGGCAGATCGACGACCCGGACATGTTCGTCTCACGCGCCCATTGCAAGATCAGTGGCGGCCGCGACGGCTATTACGTCACCGACACGTCGAGCAGCGGATTGTTCATCGACGACTCCGACAGCCCGCTCGGGACCGGCAGGTCGACGCGGCTGCAAAGCGGTATGCGGCTCCGCATGGGCGACTATGTGCTCCATGTCGAGGTTCAATCCAAGACGAACCGGACGTCAGTCGGCCAGGCCCCGGTCGCTAGCCACCCCGCACCTGCATGGTCATCGCCGAAAGCACCGACTCCGGCCAGCATCGGCGGCGACGACTTCTTCTCGGCCAAGGTCGAGGAAGAGCCGCAGCGGCCGCGCCCGGCCGGGCTGCCCGATCCGTTCGAGCAGCCGGTGCCCGGGGCTTACGATCGCGCCTCGAGCCAGCGCAACTCGCCGGCCTTCGACGACCCGTTCAGCCTCGATCCGGTGGCGACGCCGGCCTCGAACGAAGAGCCCGCCGCTGGCCGGTCGGATCCATTCGCCTTCGGCGAGATGCCTTCGCGCGGCGATTCAGCACAACCCGCGCCGAAACCGTCCGGCTTCGATGACGATTTCAGTTTCGGGCCGGCCGCGACGCCCGCTCCAGGCAACGGCACCGATCCAGCTGGTCGTGTCGAGCGCCCCGCCGAAAAGCCGCAGGCCGCTCGTCCATGGGAGATACCGGTGCAGGTGGCCGAACCCCCTGCTCCGCCGCCACGCCCTGTTCCCGTTCCCAAGCCGTCACGCCCGACGCAACCGGCGCCCAGCGACATGGCACTGCGCGCCGCTTTCTTGCGCGGCATGGGCATCGAGGAGGCCGATTTTCCGGGGCGCGATGCGATTGCCGAAATGGAGAAGTTCGGGCGGGAATACAGGCTGATGCTCGACGGCCTGATGCAGCTGCTGCGCAAGCGCGCCGAGGAGAAGGGAAGCGCGCGTGTCGCCCAGACGATGGTCGGCGCCTCCGAGGTCAACCCGCTCAAATTCCTGCCGACGGTCGAGGATGTCATCGTCACCATCATCGCGGAACGCAGTCCCGGTTTTCTCTCCGGCGAGGCGGCGATCGGCGACGCGGTCAAGGACCTCGCGCAACATCACGTGCGCGCCTGGCGCGGCGTGCAGGCAGCTCTGCGGCGCATGATCGACCGTTTCGATCCGGCCGCGATCGAGGAAGAGCTCAAATCCAATTCCGCAATCGGCAATCTGCTGTCCGGCGGACGCAACGCCAAGCTGTGGGAGCTCTACCAGAAACGCCACCGCGACATCGCCCAGAGCGCGGAATCGAGCTTCCTGGGCGAGATCGGCGCAGATTTCAGGGATGCATATGAAGAGGAGTAGGGACATGATCGACAGACGCGAATTCATCGTTGCCATCGGCGCGACGGGGCTGCTTGCGGCTTGCCAGAGCGGCCCGCCGAAACCATCGGTTATCTCGGTCAATGTGACTGGTGGCGCCGGCATGAATCCGGGACCGGGCGGCGGCGACCGGCCGGTGACCGTGCTGGTGATGCGGCTTGCCAGCACCGGCAAGTTCAATTCGGCCGACTATTTCGCCCTGCAGGGCGATGCCGGCTCGGCGCTCGGCGCCGACCTGATCGGCTCCGACGCGATCTCGGTCGCGCCGGGCAAGACCTCGGCAAAGACCATCACGGTCGAACCGAACGCGACGGCGCTCGGCTTCGTCGCGCTGATCCGCGAACCTGGCGGACGCAACTGGCGCACGACCAAGTCGGTTTCGCCAGGGTCGAAATTCACCATCAACGTCAGCCTCGGCAAGGGCGGCATTTCCGCTTAGAGCATGATCCCAAAAAGTGGGAACCGGTTTTGGAAACGATCATGCTCCTGACCCAATCGACAGCAGATGGTTCCGTGCAGAGAGTAACGGCATGAGCGACGCAAACAGGGTGCTGTGGTCGGAGGGCCTGTTTCTCAGGACCCAGCACTTCCAGCAGCAGGACCGGTTCTTCGAGGGGATGGTGCGCGGCGCCTTGCAGGCCGGCCAGCTCCATACGTTCGGTTTCCAGCAACTGACGCTCGACCAGTCGCTGCTCGATGCCGGGCAGGTCTCGATCGTGTCCGCCCGGGGCATCTTCCCGGACGGCACGCCCTTCTCCATTCCGGAGCTGATGGACGCGCCTAAGCCGTTGCCCGTCACGGCCGACACCGGCGCCGGGCCGGTGTTGGTCGCCCTGCCGCTCGAGCCGCCCGGCGGCGTCGGATTCGATCCGGCGCATGCCGCATCGACGGGCGCGCGATACCACGGCAAGATCGTCTCGGTGCGCGATGCCGTGCAGGGTGGCGCCGATCCGGAGGAAATCGAAATCGCCCGGCCGCAAGCGGTGCTGCTGGCGCCCGGCAAATCGGTCGGCGGCTATACCGCTTTGCCGATCGCCGATGTCAAAGGTGTGCGCGCCGATGGCGGCATCTCGCTCGACGAGACATTCCTGCCGCCGACGCTGATCACCGGCGCCATCCACTGGTACCGGCAATTGCTGCAGGAGGTCGTGACCGGCCTTGACCAGATCGCGGAAGCGCATGGCAAGATGGTGATGGGCGGCGCCGGCCGCAGCGTCGAGGACCTTTTGATGCTGCATCTTGCCAATGCCGCGCGGCCACGGCTCGCGCATATGCTTGCGCAAGATGTCTTCCATCCGGCCGAGCTCTATCTCGAACTTGCCGGTCTCGCCGGCGAGATGGCGACCTACGGCTCGAGCTCTCGCCGGCTCGGCGAATTGCCGGCTTACGACCACATGGCGCCCGGTCCGGCCTATATGGCGCTGGCCGACGCCTTGCGCTCGCTCATCCTCAGCCTGCGCTACATCGAACCGAAATCACGCGCGCTGCCGGTCATGCGGCACGCGACCAATGTCTGGAAAGTGCGCATCGACAACCCGAAGCTTTTGGTCGCGAGCCGCATCGTCATCCGCGTCGGATCGGAACTCTCGGAAGACGCGCTGCGCAAGATCTTCGTCAATCAGGCGACGGTCGGCGCCGCCGACCAGTTCGAAGGGCTGTGGAAATCCCGCCTCCCAGGCATTCCACTGAAACCACTCCATTCGCAGCCGCGCGAGATTCCCTATGACGGCGACCGGCTGTGCCTGGAGCTCGACCAGAAGAGCGAGCATTGGGCCTCGCTGCTCGACGCCCCCGGCTTCGTCATCGGCGTTTCCGGCGTGCTGCCAAGCGAGCCGCAGGTCGACTGCTATTCGGTGAACAGGTGAGGCCATGAGCCGGGATGATCCTTTCGGACTGTCGGAGGATCGCGAGCGCACCCGCATCCGGCTGACGGGTGCTGCGCCCCGGCCGATGGCGCCGCTGGCACCGGGAGCACCGGTCAAACGGGCGCGCGCGCACCCCAACACGCTCATCAACATCTTCGCGCCGCTGCTCGAATTCGCGCCGGAGCTCGAAAGCGCGCTGGCGCCGGAGAACCCTGAAGTGATGCGCACGCGCCTGCTCGACGAGCTGGTGCGGGCACGCGACGCCGCTATTGCGGCGGGTTCCTCGCTGGAGCGCGCCGACCAGGCGGCATGGGCGGTGGCAGCAACGCTCGACGATCTCGCGCTCAACACGCCATGGGGCGGCGCCAGCGCCTGGCCGCGCCAGCCGCTGGTGGTCATGCTGCGCGGCGACGTCGATGCCGGCACCCAGTTCTTCACCCGGCTTGACGAGCTCGAGCGCCACCCGAACCGCGACCGCGAGATGCTGGAGCTGCAATATTACTGCCTGGCGCTCGGCTTCCGCGGCAAATATCGCGTGCCCGGCCGCGCCGGCGACCGGTCGCTCAACGCCGTGCGCGTCGCCGCGGCGCGCTTCCTGCGCAACGCCGACGCCGAAGACGCCCCGCTGTCGCCGAACTGGAAAGGCGTGATCGCCTCCGACGAACCGCAGCGCTTCATCGTGCCGATCTGGGTGATGGCGCTTGCCGCGGTTGTCGTCGCCGCCGCTGCCTATATCGGTCTGTCGATGGGCTTGAGCAGCCAGGCGGTCGAACTCTCCGCGCTGGTACGCACGCTGCCGCCGGCCTCGCGCGGCGACATTACCCGCGCCGCGCCCAAGCAGGATGCACCCGCGCCCGAGCCACAGCCGGTCGATTTCGCGCTGCTGCCGGAATTCAAGGCCGAAGCGCCGGACAACCTCAAGGGGGCGCTGAGCGGTACCGAGAGCGTCTCGCTGGCCAAGCTGGTCATCCAGTCCTCCAATCCCGAGCTGTTCCAGTCTTCGCGGCCGACGCTGACCCAAGGCTACGAACCGCTGGTCGAGTCGATCGCCAAGGTGATCCTCGCCAATCAGGAGCTGATCGGAAACATCACGGTCATCGGCCATACCGACAATGTGCGCCTGCAAAAAACCAATCCGCTTGCCAGCAACCAGCGTCTCTCGGAAGCGCGCGCCGAGACCATAGCCAAGCTTCTGGTTCAGGCCGGCGTGCCGCAGGACCGCATCCATTCCGAAGGTCGGGCCGAGACCGATCCGGTGGCCGACAACGCGACGCGCGAGGGCCGCGCGCTCAACCGGCGCGTCGAGGTCCTGGTCGAGAAGAGGCTCTGAGATGTTCATCCTGCGCTTCCTCTGGGCCGTCATCACGTCGCGATTCCTGTGGACGCTGATCGGCATTGCGCTGCTTTCGCTTTTGATCTGGGTGTTTGGCCCGATCGTTCAGGTCGGTCCTTACGCGCCGTTCGAATCCGACAATGTGCGCATCGCCATGATCGCGGGGCTGATCATCCTGTGGCTGATCTGGCTGATCGTCGCGCAGCGCCGCGCAATCCGCGCCAACCGCATGTTCGTTGCCGAGATCGCGGCGCCCGTGGCGGAAAAGCAGCTCACGCCCGGCGAGGAGAGTGTCGCGGCGGTCGGCGCCAAGTTCGGCGAGGTGATGGCGGAACTCAAGCGGCGCAAGCTCGGCGGCCGCAAGTTCCTGCGCGAGATGCCCTGGTATGTGATCGTCGGTCCGCCGGCCACCGGCAAGACGACTGCGCTGCGCCAGTCGGGCCTCAATTTCCCGATCGATCTCACCGATGATTTGCAGGGCGTCGGCGGGACGCGCAATTGCGATTGGTTCTTCTCGGAGAACGCGGTGCTGATCGACACCGCGGGCCGCTACGTCCAGCAGGAAAGCCAGCCGGACGTTGATGCGGCGGAATGGCTGGGCTTCCTCGACCTTTTGAAAAAGCACCGGGGCCGCCGCGCGCTCAATGGCGTCATCGTCGCGCTGTCGATCGATGCGCTTTCGGAAGGCGACGAGGCGATCAAGGCGCATGGGCGCAAGATCCGCCGTCGGCTGGCGGAACTGAACGACCGGCTGGAGATCCGCCTGCCCGTCTACCTGATGCTGACCAAGGCCGACCTGATCAAAGGGTTCGAAGCGTTCTTCGGCGGCTTGTCGACGACGGCGCGCGAGCAGGTGTGGGGAACGACTTTCCCGCTCGCCGCCCGTGTCGACGTCGGCACGATCCAGACGGAACTTGCCAGGCTTGCCACCGAATTGGAGCGGCGGCTGGTGCCGCGGCTGGAGGACGAGGACAAGCTCGGCCAGCGTGCCGAAATCTTCCGTTTCCCGGCACAGTTGGCGAGCCTCTCCGAGCCGATCCAGGTGCTGATCGAGGCGATGTTCGGCGAAAGCCGCTACGAGGAGGCGGCTTGGCTGCGCGGTCTTTATCTGACGTCGGCGACCCAGGAAGGCGCGCCGATCGACCGCCTGACCGCGGCGCTGTCATCCTCCTTCGGGCTGCCGCCACGCCGCGCCATGCCGGCGGCACGTGTCGAGAAGCGCAGCTTCTTCCTCAGGAACCTTCTCACCGACGTGATCTTCAAGGAAGCCGGCCTCGGCACATTCGATCCACTGGCGCAGCGTCGCCGCGCCTGGATCTGGCGCGGCGCGGCCGCCGCCTGCGCGCTCGCCGCCTTGCTCGCCGGCGGATTGTTCACATGGTCCTATCTCGACAACCGCAATGCGATCACCGAACAGGCTGGTCAGTTCGAGGCGCTGCAGGCGCCACTGACGGACGTAGCCGCCATGCCGGCTGCGGTCGAGCAGCCGACCATGGACGGCGCGCTGGCGGCGATGGATGCGGTGGCGACGGCGCGTACCGCACCGCCGGATGCCGTCCACAATCTTCTCGGCCCGACCGCTTCGGCGGAGTTGGTGCGCGCGCAGACCGACACCTATGACCATGCGCTGCGCAACCTGCTCGAGCCGCATATGGTCGCGCTGCTCGAGGCCACGATGTGGCGGCAGATCCGCGACCCGGATTTCATGCTCGGCGCGCTGAAGACCTACCGGATGATGACCGGCCTGTCGCAGATGGACACCGATTTCGTCCAGAACTGGTGGGTGAACAACCTGCCGCAATTCGCGCCGGCGCCACCCTTCCCGACCGCCGACGCCGAAGAACATCAGCTCGCCGCGATCCGCCGCATGGCGGTCGACGACAGCTACATCGCGCCGGACAAGGAGCTGGTCGCCGAGGCGCTGAAGACAGTATGCACGATCTCGCTGCCTGAGCGCGCCTACAAGCAGCTTCTGGCAGACCCGGAAGTGGCAGCCGTCAAGGAATGGGTGCCGGCCAATTTCGCCGGACCGAACGGCGCCAAAGTGTTCGCGCGCCGTTCCGACAAGACGCTGCGTGTCGGCGTTCCAGGCCCCTACACCTATGCCGGCTTCCATGACGCGGTCCTCGACCGTGTCGAGGATGTCGCGGGCCAGGCGGCGCTTGATCGCGCGGTGTTTGCCGGCGGCTGCTCGGAGAATTCTGAGACGTCGGTCTCGGCGCTGTCGGAAGACATCCTGAAGCTCTATTACGACGACTATATCGCGCAATGGGATAGTTTCCTGCGCGACATGCGGCTGGCACCGCTAACCGACCTCAACGTCGCCAGCGAGAATCTCAAGGATCTGTCGAGCGCCGATTCCGCATTGAAGCGCTTGCTGACGGCAGTGGTGCAGGAAACCGACCTCACCCACTCCGACGAAGCGTCGGCCGACGACAAGGGCGGCGCCGCCAAGACCGGATCGAAATTGCTGAGCAAGCTCGGCAAGCTCGGCAAGGTGGTGACCTCAGGCGCGAAGCTCCTGCCGCGCGCCGGCTCCGCCAATCAGGTCGACATGACCGGCAGCCTGGTGGCCGAGCATTTCAAGCCGCTCAAGGGCACGATCGCACAGGTCGAGGGTCAGCCGCCGGCGCTCGACGCGGCGATAGTGGCGCTGACGGCGCTGTCCAATGTGCTGCAAACAGTGACAGCCAATCCCAACCCGCAGGATGCGATCAAGAAGCAGGGCGGGCTGGCCGAACTCACTGGCGCGGTCGCCAGGCAGGCGCAGATCCTGCCTTCGCCGATCAACGACTGGCTGGGCGGCATTGCCGGCGACACCAGCGGCCTGTCGCAGAAGGCCGTCACCAATGAGCTCAACGCCATCTGGCGGGCGGATATCCTGCCCTTCTGCCAGGCAGCGCTCAACAACCGCTATCCGTTCAGCCCGGACAGCGCGGTCGACGTCAACGTGCGCGACTTCCAGCGCCTGTTCGGGCCGACCGGGCTGATCGACGCCTTCACCAACGACCATCTGATCAACTATGTCGACACCGCCAGCGAACCGTGGAAATGGCGCGCCGATTTCGGCCTCGATCCGGCGGCGCTCGCAGCCTTCGAGCAGGCAAGGCATATCCGCGACGACCTGTTTCCCGGCGGCACCGGCCCGGTGATGAACTTCACGCTCGAGCCCAAGGACCTGTCGCCCAACGTGGCACGGGTGGCGCTCAACCTCGATGGCCAGAACCTTGTCTACTACAACAACGCGACCAGGCCGCAGCCGATGACATGGCCGGGCAAGGATGGCACCGGCGTGATCTCGCTGGCCTTCCAGCCGGTCGACGGCTCGCCCGAAGTGATGCTCAACGAAACCGGCAGCTGGGCGTGGCTGAGAATGCTGCGCGGCGGCCGCTTCAACGCGACCAAGCTCACCGACGTCTACAGCCTGCGGCTCGGCACGAAGGGGATGTGGGCCGATTTCGAACTCAAGGCAGCCAGCGTCGAAAACCCATACACACTCGAAATGTTCAAGAAGTTCACATGTCCGCCGCAGATCTGATCCTGCCCGGCTTCTACGGCAAGATGCCCGCCACCGGCGATTTCGTGACGCGGCGGCTGCCGGCGGATTTCGTGCGCGTTTGGGACCGGTGGCTTGCGCAACACATCGTGCCGCTGTTTGGGGTAGAAAGCTGGCCCCAGAGCATGGCGCTGCGCTTCCTCGCCGGTCCGGCCTGCTTCGGCGCATCGATGGGTGTCATCGTGCAGAGCGCCGACCGGGTCGGCAGACGGTTCCCGCTCAGCGTCGTCGCTCCGCTCGCCGAGGCGTCCCTCAAGCTGGCTTACTCGGACAGCTGGTTTGACGGCATCGAGAAAGCCGCCTTCGCAGCCCAGCGGGGCGAGTTGACGCCCGACGAACTGGACGGGGCGCTGATTGCCCTGCCCGCGCCTCCCATCGACGAGGATGGCGATGTCGTAGACGACCTCGTCATGTGGACCGCGCGCACGGATATTTTCGACGTCGATCCGCAGGCGCCGCAGCCGACGCTGGAAGAGATCTTCGCCGCGAGCTGGGAGACGAGCTGATGCAGGGAGCATTTAACGACATTCAATCTGCGGTGCGGACGAAGAGGCCGCGACCGGAAATTCTTCTTCTCGTGAAGACCTGTTGTTTCGCCATCGCCTAAGGAAGCGTGCGTAAGAATGTGGATACTGTCCAACGGTACGCCATTCGCCGCCCAGGAAAGCTGGACGCGTGACGAGCGCGGACATGAGGTCTGGCTGATCGCGATCAAGGCATCCTTCGAGATCGATCCTGATGGCAAACAGCGTCTCATGAAGGAGCAGACGCCGGTGAATCTGGCGCCAGTACATGGCGCGGATCCGAACGAGCTTCTCGACGAGACTGATCTCAATCTTGAGAAAAAGCATACCGACATTCTGGTTGAAGGACATGTCTATGCGCCTGGTGGCCGCCCAAATGTCGCGAGCATGGCGCGCCTAAAGGTCGGCGATCTGGACAAGACCCTCAAGGTGGTGGGTGATCGCGTGTTCATGCCTGGCCCGGTATCGGTACGAATGAGCCGGCCGGAGCCATTTACGAAGATACCGATCAGTTGGCGCCGAACGTATGGTGGCACGGATACGGAGGCATCAAAGCCGGATTGGGACCAGCGCAATCCTGTCGGCACAGGGTTTGCGGCCGACCCGCAGCGGTTGATTGGCAAGGCCGGACCCAATTTTGAGTATCCCGATGCGCCCTATCGCGATCACAGAAGCGGCAAGCCCGCCGGCTTCGGCCCGGTGGCGCGGCACTGGCTGCCGCGCATGAGATATGCCGGCACCTACGGCGAGGAATGGGAGAAAACCCGCGATCCGCTTTTGCCCCGCGATTTCAGCCGCCTGTACTACCAGTGCGCCGCTGAGGATCAGCAAACCAAGATTCCGCTGATTGGCTACGAGGCCGTCCGGCTGGGCAACTTCACAGAAGATGGATTCTGGCAATTCCTCTTGCCGCGCATCACCTTCGACATGAACACCGAGTTCTACAACCGCCCGGATCGCAAGAACGGCGAAGCCATCGTTCACACGCTTCGCATCAAACCCGATCTCAGGCAGTTCTCAATCACGTGGATGTCGACGTTGCCGGTGCCGTTCGACGAGGAGCGCCTGAAGCAGACAACACTAAGTATCCGCGAACGCACCGGGATTTCTCCAACGATCGCGGCGACGGGTGTCTGGCTGGCAGACGAAGAGGAATGATGGCCAAAAGAGACACGATTGTCGTTGTCGGCGTGGGAGCGCGTACCCCGCTGGGTTTTGACGCGGCCTCGAGTGCCGCAGCGGTCCGAGCCGGCATCTCTGCCATTCAGGATCATCCGTACATGATCGACCGGTTCGGCGAGCGGATGAAGGTGACGCGCGACATCGGCATCGACGTGACCCTTACCGGCCCGGCCCGTGCGGTAGCAATCGCGGTCTCGCCTGCCCTCGACGCGCTACTGCCCTTGCAAGCTGTGCGGCATGCAGCATCGGTTTCGCTGATTCTCTCGACTGGTGAAGCGAGGCCGGGACAGCCGGAGGGTTTCGCAGAGCAGGTTAACGCCAAATTGCGCAGTCAATTGGCCCAGCACGCGGTCCTCGAAGGTGGTGGGTCGACCGCGGGCGGTCACGCTGGAGGACTTCTCGCGATCTACCATGCCTGCAAAACACTGCGAGATGGCAAAGCTGAATTCTGCCTGACAGGCGGGGTCGATACCTATCTCGAACCGGAAACTCTGGAGTGGCTTGACGAAAACGAGCAGCTCCATTCCGAGGCCAACATCTACGGCTTCTGCCCTGGGGAGGCAGCAGGGTTCTGTCTGCTGACGAAGTTGACCACGGCATGGGCGTATGGGCTGCAGCCTCTCCTTGAGGTCGTCGCAGCCTCCACGGCAAGCGAAGAAAACAGGATCAAGACCGAGACGGTGGTGCTCGGCGAAGGGTTGGGCGCGGCGTTCCGCTTTCTCTTCGAAGATGCGCCTGTCGATCCGGTTGGGCGGATCATTTGCGACATGAACGGCGAACGCTATCGCGGCAACGAATACGGCTTCGCTGTGATCCGCAATCCAGGCCGCTTCAAGAATGCGGCGGACTTCGAGACGCCAGCCGATTGCTGGGGCGATGTCGGCGCGGCATCCGGTCCGTTGTTCGTCAGTCTGATTACCGAGGCCGAAGTGCGCAACTACCAGAGCGCGCCTCTGTCGCTGATCTGGGCAGGGTCCGAAAATGGCTCGCGCGCCGCAGTGTTGCTGGGCGGACCGAGGAGAGCCTGATGCCCACGCACATTGTCGTCAACAGCCTCGGTCTGACCTACAAGGGCACGATAGGCGTTTCGATCGCGACGATACCCGATGTCTGCAAGACGCCAACCCCTGGCGGCCCAGTGCCAATGCCGTACCCCAACTTCGCAAACCAGGGGACCCTGCAGGACGGAACGACGACCGTCTTTGCCAAGGGCGGCAAGATGATCGCTATCAAGGGCTCGCAATACGGGATGAGCACCGGCGATGAGCCCGGCACGGTCGGGGGCGTTAAGTCGAACGTCTTCAAAAAGGCGACGGACTGGATCACCTATTCTTTCGACGTGAAGATGGATGGCAAGAATGCCTGCCGCCACACCGACAAAAAGTTCCACAATGACAAGAATACGGTGAATTTGGCAGGAGACCTCGACCCGGCTGTCGCCGCGCGCGGCATCCAAAAGCTCAAAGACATCCTTTGTGAATGCAACCGTCAGGTGGATGCTAAGCAGGCGCAGCTCAAGGCGTCAAACCAAAAGATGATGAATTGCAAGGAGCTCGGAGATGCCAAACACAAATGCTGTGACGACGCCGTAAAAAAGGTCGGCGGAGAGCCGAAATTTGATCCCGAGAAGGGGTATGACGAGAAGACCGGAGAGCACGACCCGAGCGCGTCTCGCGAATGGCCGCCTGGAATGGACGCGAAGGACTATTTCGCGGGCATCTCGGGGAAGATCTTTCCTGATGCCGCCATGCTCAACCCCGACGGTTCGACCAACAGGTTTATTGAATACAAGTTCAGATGCCCCGCTGGAACACCCACGGGAAAGACCAAAGGTGGAAAGAGGAAGAAGCCTTCGCAGGGCACAGCCGACACCAGCTGGACTCCCGCAAAAAAGAACAGGAAAGGCAAGATCGTCAAGCAAGACCAAAGGACTCGAACGATCAAGCTCGGGGCAAAGCAAAATCCGAAGGTGAAGAATCCTCCAGAGCTTTTGACAAACAAGCGCTGTAAGAAGTAGGTTGACCTATGAAAAATAGTGACCTCACGTTTACTATCGATACAACAGATGGTGATTACACAATCGTGCGACCAGGCTTGTCAATTTGCCTGATCTACGCTGATACTGCCAACGTCATCGGCGCGGACGTGGCAAAAATTCTTGAGGAGTACATCAAATTTATCCCCGACGGCGCCTTGCAGACCTACTTGTCTGACAGTGGTAGCTGGAAGAAAGCGACTCAACGGACCTTCAACTCTGTATTTTCCAACCTGTTGGATGTCGGAGAAGGCAATTATGCAGAATTTCATTTTGGCCAGGAGCCTGCAGGCAATGTCGGCGACTATGGAGCGCACTTTAAGGCAGGCCCCTTGGACGACGACTTTTTCGACAAGGAAGCGAATATACTCCATCTGGAGTTTCCCATGGAGTTTGCGGAGCCACCAGCAGCGGAGAGGCTTGCCGAGTTCTTTGCACGACTTGTCAGGATCCGAGCTCCCGATTCCGGCTATTGCGGTTATGCGTTCAAGCACCTGTTCATGACATTTACGAACGAGGCGCTCGAATTCATCGCGCGCAAGGCAATGAGATACACTGGTTTCGACGTCCCGGAAGATGCGATAAGGATCTGGGCTCGAAACCGCGTTTACAACGTTTCGTGGTTGACCGTTCTGGGGCCAGACATCCTGGCAGAGTTGGGTGGAAAGGATAAGCTGCGGCAACAGAGAACAAGCGAGCTCGCGATGTTCGATGTAGGGGAGGCTCTGATCATACGTGCCGCGGACCGGCCGATTGTCGGCGATGTCAACCGGGGCGCCGCCGACGTGAAGGGCCTTCAAAAGCTAGCCGAAATCACCAAACCTGTGCGGATCGAACTGGAGATGCTCGGACCAAGCGAGCTCGATTTGGCAACACGCTGGCCGATGCGCTTTGACCCGCCGGGGCATTGATCGGGATGCCAATGAACAGGCCCTTTGCAATGTCGGCTCTGCCGAATGAACACCGAAGCGAGTTGGTGGTCAACCTAGCACTGGCGCACCCGCCCGACGATCGGGCGCTAACTGGAATTACTGACGTGTGGAAGGCATTTCAGGGCTTGGCGGAATGTGGAGGATTGTCAGGAGAAACTCACGATCCGGGCTTAGCTCGAGCACTTGTCCGTACGATCGATCTGAGGGAGAGAACGGTAAGCGCAGCTTTTCGGGATGTGATCATTGATCCGGCCAGTTTGTTCGTACTGGCCAATATGCTGCATTGGCTTCACGAAAAGATAATCCCGTTGCAGCGTGCGACCATTCTGTGGCCCGCCCATGAAAGGGTGGTTCGCACTGATGAGCCGCAATTTCCCGATCCATGGCCACGATATTCCTTCGAGCTCGAGATCGGTGAACTGATCGACGATATCGATTTGGAGATTGAACTGACGGCACCACAGCCAAAAGCGGTAACGGACCAGGTTGTGGACGCGCTTTCTGCCTGGCTGCTTGCGACCCATCGGGGAGGATTCGCTAATGAAATGTTCAAACCCGAGGAATCTATCGTCTTTCTTGGACCAGATGTCATGAATGTCGAGGCCGACTACGTGGCTTGGTTCATCAAAATAATGCGCGCCGACGAGAGCGCGCTCGACAGTCTTTTGAACGTGCTGGAATGGGTCCATCAAAATGTGGCGCCAATTCGATCCGTCAGCCTTGGGCCGTAACGGCCGAGTCAGACAACAACTGCGAGGCAGCGCCCCAATCCTTCACTTTGTCCGCAAACGGTACTTTCGCAACATCGTCGCCAAAGTGATCCTGGAAGGCACTGCCGACCTGGCCTGGCTCGCTGGTAAACAGGTCCGCCCCGCGTGCTTCCGGGAAAAGTTCCAGAAATGCCGCACCGGCCGCAGGCGCCAGCGCCGGATTGCGCATCTGGCGGATCAGCCAGTGCAGGAGGGTGCGGTCGCCCAGCATGCCGGCGCCGCGCACCGCCAAGGGCGCAGTTTCAGGCGATTTGAGCAATCCGCCCATCCAGGCGCGCGCATCTTTGTCGGGCGCGGCCTTGATCGCGGCGCGCAGGGCCGTCATGGCATCGGGGCCGCCGCCGGCCGCCACTTTCCGCAATTCGGGGCCGGCAAGATCGCCCGAGCCGACTTCAGCCAGCGCCCACGCGGCCCAGAACCGCGGCTGCTCCTCGGTATCCTCCAGCGCGGTCCGCAATTCGTTGGCAAGGTCGGCTCGTTTCAACTCTCCGGCAAGGCGCAGGCCGGCGGCACGAACGCGCCCATCTGAATCGCGGATAAGTCGCCCCAGCATCTGCTTCGGGTCGACGCCGTGTCTGAGGCAGGCCGATACGCCGAGAAATCGCTTGAACGCATCTTGCGCACCGATCCAGTCCCGCACTAGCGGGGCGATCGATTCCGGCCTGTGCCATCCCAGCGCACCGACCAGCCCACGCGCTTCATCCTTGCTTCGTCGTCCCAACTCGACTGCCTCGGCCATGCGGCCGTCGTCTTGCTCGATCGCCATCCATGCGTAGAGGAACAACTCGCCCTTTTCGGGGAAATCATCATACGCCGCGACGATGAACGGCCAGGCGACCGGTCCCGCAATCCGTAACCCATCGAGGTTGGCTTCCAAGCGCCGGTCGACGCCGGCCACGATATGAAGGTCTGGCGGATCGTCCAGCATCAGCGTGTCGCGCTGCGCCCAGAAGAACGCGGCCTGCTCGGCGTGCTGTCTGACGACGTCCGGAACGATTGACCTCTCCAGCGCGCCGTCCGATTTTCGTTTCTCGGTTGCTGCCGACATTAGTTGAGATCGATCGAGCCGCCGCGGATGCGATTGGCTGCGCTCGCCTGGCTCGTGACATAAGTGCCGCGAATGGTAATTCGACCGTCCTTTTCCATGAGGATCGTCGCCATGCCGCAACGCAGTTCGATTCGCTCTTCGCCGATGATGCGAACGCGCTGGCCGTCGCGGGCGATCTGTGGCGCGGTGATCTTGCGCGCCGGCTCGACGATGCGTCCAACAATCAGCGGCTTCCTGGCATCGCCCTCCTGAAACAGCAAAGCCACCTCCGAGCCGATCATACCGGCTGTCAATTCGGTCAAACTGCGCGCGGGCAACGCCGTGTCTTGCGGATTGCCGGGAAAGACTACCAGTGGTGAGGCGTCGTCGTCGAAACCGAGAAAGATGCCGATAACCACACCGTCAATGCGTTCGCGAACGTCGCTCATCGCTGCATCCTCAATTTTCACTGATCTTCGAGCCCTTCATCGTGATGTCGCTGGAAGCCTTGATGTTGATCTTACCTGATCCATTCACCGAAATGTCTTTGCCCTCAATGCCGATTGTGCCGTCCTTCTTCATCATGATTTTGGCCGAACCGCACTTAATCAGAATCTCGTCGCCTACATCTATCACCAGTTGCTTGGTTACCGTGATCGAACTGTTCTTGTCGACGCTGATTGAACTGTCCTTTGCCACAGTCAGGGAATGAGCACCCCCTACACTTGTGGAATCGTCGGCTCCGATGCTGGCGCTACGTGCCGCGCCGACGTTGAATGACTGGGCGCTTCCAATCGTGACGCTTTGATCCGCGCCAACATTGACGGTCTGCGCCGCACCGATGTCCCAGCTGTCCGCGGCGCCAATACTATGACTTTGGTCGATCCCGACACTCACCGATCGCGACGCGCCGATCGTGTTCGTCTGCGAAGCACCCACGGTCCTCGCTTCAGCGGCCCCAACCGTATCGACCCGCGCCACACCCACCGTCACCGTCTGGTTGAGACCCACCGTCTGCGAGTGGTTCGCGTCGATATTCTCCGTCGAATTGGCGACGACGTGAATCGTCTCGTTGGCCATCACCGTCAGCGACCTGTTCTTGCCCACCGTCTCCGTATCGTTGCTGCCGATGTTTGTGGTCTGGTCGACGCCGATCTTGACCGTCTTGTTGTTGCCGACGTCTTCATCGAGGTTGTGGCCGACGGAGTGCTTGGCATCATGGTCGATGCGATCGGACTGGTCGTGCTGCACGGTCTTGTTGCGATCATGCTTGATCAGCAGATGGTGGTCCTTCTGCGCCTGGAAATTGACCAGTTCGGAGCCGGCCTTGTCCTCGAACATCAGTTCGTTGTAACCGCCGCCGCCTTTCGAGGAGTTCGACTTCCAGCCCGATTGCGTCGCGTTGCCCGGCAGCGCGTAGGGTGGCATCTCGGCGGCGTTGTAGACGCGGCCGGTGATGATCGGCAGGTCCGGGTCGCCCTCGATGAAATCGACTATGACCTCCTGGCCGATGCGCGGAATCTGGATGAAGCCCCAGCCGCTGCCGGCCCAGGTCTGCGACACGCGCACGAAGCAGGAAGAGTTCTGATCCTTCTTGCCGAGGCGGTCCCAATGGAACTGCACCTTCACGCGCGCATATTTGTCGGTGAATATTTCCTCGCCCGAAGGGCCGACCACCGTCGCCGTCTGCGGCCCGCGCATGATCGGCCGTGGCGTGATCCGCGGCGGCCGGTAGGGCAATTTGGTGGGCGCAACGCCGAGCACCACCTTGAAGTTCTCGCTGTGGGCTTCGTTCTGGGTCCGATAGCCCGGATCGAACAGCCGGTATTCGGCGCTGATCACCAGATAGTCCTGGTTCTGATCGTCGCGCGGAAAACTTTCGAGCATGAACTTGCAGCCTGAAAAAAGGCCGCGCACGGTGCCCACTGCGGTGCTGTGCTGGTGCACCGCCTGAAGTTCCTCGCGGCGGATACCCGCAATCTTGTCGCCCCGCCCGACATCGAGATGCGCGCCGGGCTGGCGGTAGTTCTCGCCCGAGGCTTCCTTATGGGCGAAAGGCTGGGCGGATTTCGCCATCAGATCGGCGCCGGGCTTCTCGAAATCATAGTCCGTATGGGCATAGGCGCCCGGCCGCACCGCGCTGCCCGGGATCCATTCGGTGATGTATTCGACGTCGCGCCGCGAGCCCTGGCCCTCGAAATTATAGAGCACCTTCTCGTAACCGGGCGCCGGCTTCAGCTTGCTCATCGCATCGCAGAGGATGAGCGTGTGCTTGCCCTCGTCATGCTCGAAGAAATAGAAGATGCCTTCGTGCTCGAGCAGCCGCTGAACGAAATCGAGATCGCTCTCGTCGTACTGAACGCAATATTCGCGCGAGGGATAGGATCCCTGCAGCCGTTTTTCGAATTTGGCGATGCCATATTTCGAGAATATCTTTTCGACGATCTCCACCGCCGTCATGTTCTGGAAGATACGGCAGTCGGTGGTGTTGCCGAGGAACCAGAGCCATGGCCTGACGGTGGCCTCGTAGAAAGCCAGCCGGTCCTCGATGCGGGTTAGCTTGAAATCCGACACAAAGCCGCTGAACCAGCGTTTCGGATCGGATTCGCCCTCTACCGAGACGACGCCGCCCAGCATCTTCAACGGGTCGACGTCGCGGTTCTTCGAGACGAAGCCGACGGTATAGGCGAAACAACGGCTAATCTCATCGCGGCCGATGAGATGGGTGAAGGTCAGGTCGGCGCCAGCCGGCGTCTGCACAACCGTGGCACGTTCGTTCGGCATGGGTCGTGCCCCTCCTCGACGCGGCCGCCAGTGTGATGGTTTGAAGCCCCCGCTCTATTAACTGCATCACGTTCGGGAGCGTTCGAATTCACCGCACCATACCGGCGTCAGCCTAGCACATGTTTGATGGAGGCCAAATAACAGCGATGGCTAAACCGCACCCGTGCGCCGGTGTGAAACGCTCCTCTCCCGCTGGGCTTGCAAGCTGCTAGAATGCCGGAGCAATTCCGGGAAAAGCGCGCAACGGTTTTCCGCCGGGAATTGCGCGAAAGTAAGTATTTATTGACCAGGTTCGGCGACGCTTCCGGATGTTCATCTCTCTCCAGATCAGCAATGTCGACAGGCTGCCGACCGGCACCACCGCCAGCTACGCCGCCCGCGACCGCAGCTTCGAGATCGGCCGCGAGAATTGCGACTGGACGCTATCCGATCCGGACAAGTTCATCTCGGGCCGGCATTGCGAGGTCCGCTACCAGGCGGGTTCGTTCTGGCTCTACGATGTCTCGCGCAACGGCACTTTCGTCAACGGTTCAAGCCAACGCATGGCCGGGCCGCATCGGCTGGCCCAGGGCGACCGGCTGTTGATCGGCCGTTATGTCGTCGGCGTTTCGATTGAAGACGAACAAGCCGCGACCGGACATCCGCAGGCCAGGACCGGGTCGACGCTACGCGAGCTACCGCCCTCGACCGGCCGCCCCCTGGATCTCGGCCACGAGCCATTTTCCAATCCGATGGAGCAGCGCCCGACCGAGGCGGCCCCGGTGTCGACATCCTCGGCGCTGCAGCCCGGCCCGGCAGCCCCAGCCAATCGGCCCGCGGAAGCGGACGCGATGCTGCGGGAGATCGCCAAGGCGGCCGGCATTGCGCCGGAATTGCTGCACGCGCGAGATCCGCATGACGTCGCGGCCGAGATCGGTGCCGTACTGAGGACCACGGTCGAGCAATTGTCGCAATTGCTCAAGGCACGCGCGGCGGCAAAGGTGCTCGCCAAGAGCGCGCACCGCACGATGATTGGCGCCGAGGACAACAATCCGTTGAAATTCGTGCCGGGCACCGACGATATATTGGAGATCATGTTCGCCAAGCGCAGGGCCGGCTATCTCGATGCCAGGCGCAGTATCGAGGATGCGTTCCGTGATCTGAAGACGCACGAAATCGCCACCTACGCCGCCATGCAGGCCGCGCTGTCTCGGCTGCTCGACGACCTGTCGCCGGAGGCGATCGCCAAGAAAATCCCGCCTGCGTCCTTTTCGTCCAGGAAAAGCCAGGCCTGGGATGCGCTTGTCTCGACATGGCGGACGATGGAAGACAAGCACGAGAACGGCATGCTGGATGTCTTCCTCGCCTATTTCGCCGAAGCCTACGCCAAGGCTGACAAGCAGAAATAGCCGCATGCGCACGGACCGCGCCAACCGTATGTGACGGGCCTCATAGAAGAGGCTGCCCCTTCGATCATCTTGCTTTTCGATTTCAATCGGCTGCCCGTTTCAATTGGATGGTTCGGCGATTAGGATACGCAGGGAAGCTTGCCTGGCGGGCAAAGCGGCGTGGCTTGGGGCGTGTGCAGCAATGTCATGTTTCGGCGAGATGAGCCTTTCCATGCGGCCCGTCGCCGAGGCTTTGCCTGAAACGCGTCTCCCTGGGCGAACACATGGCCGTTGCACCTGGACGGTGGGGCGCCGCCGATGAGCTCGAAGGACGATTCCTCCAGGCCAGCGGACAAAACCGTGATCCGCGCGCCGCGGCCGAAGCAAAGACCGCTTGCGGCTCCCGAGAGCTCCGGTCCGGACAGCGTTCGGCGTGCTCCGTCGCCTACCCGTGAATCGACGGTGTTCGATCCCGGCGGCGGCCGGCAGGTGCCGCCCGGCTGGTCGTCCGGAACCGTGCTCTTTCAAGGACCCACTCCGGGAGCGGCCGCCAGTGCGGCGCCGGGGTTGCCGCAGGATGCCCTGCTCAACGCCGCCGACGGCGTGAAATACCCTGCGGCAAATCCGATCCTTGCCGCCGCTGCACCGCTGCTGATGCTCTTCGGCCAGTTGCGGCTGATGCCGGTCGAACGGCAAGCGGCGCCGTTGGCGGAGCATATAGCCGACGCGATCGAGACCTTCGAGCGCGCAATCGCGAAAGCCGGCATTGGGGAGGAAGACGCGCGGATCGCCAAATTCGCCCTTTGCGAAACCGCCGACGACCTCGTCGGCAATCTGCCCTGGCCGAGCAAGGACAGCTGGCTTCAGCACAGCCTGCTGGCGCAGTTCTTCCACACCCGGCCAACGGGCGCCGGCTTCTATGAGGCGTTGAACAATATCCTGGCCAAGCCGGAAGCGCATTACGATCTGCTCGAGCTGATGCATGCCTGCCTGTCGCTGGGCTTCGAAGGCCAGTATCGCGGGCTGGCCAAAGAGCGGAACACGCTCGAACGTGTCCGGCGCGACGTCTATGACACGCTGCGCTACTTCAAGCCGCGCGCCGCCGATGACATCTCGCCCCGCTGGCAAGGCATGGCGGCGGCGATGCCAAAGCCAAGGGCGCGGCTGCCGCTCTGGGCGGTCGCGGCCGCCGCCGCGACGCTGGTGACGGCGGCCTTCTTCGGGCTGCGGGTCCTGATCACCGACGAAGGCGATGCGACCGCGGGCGAGTTGCTGGCGCTCAACCCGTCGACGCCCGTCACCATCGAGCGCGCCAGCGTGGCGCCGCCCACTGAGCCGGTGCAAGCCAGCCCGCCGCCACCCGCGGTTCCGGACACCAGCCAGATCGACCGCATCCGCGCGGCGCTTGCCAAGGAGATCGCCGGCGGCGGACTGAGCGTCGGCGAGAAGGGCGAGTTCATCGTCGTCGAGATCAGCAACCAGCTTTTGTTTGCGTCAGGCCAGGCGGAGCTGAAGCCGCAATTCCAGCCGATCGCCGCCGACATCGCCACGGCGCTCGACGCCGAACCCGGACCGATCAAGGTCGTCGACCACACCGACAATGTGAAGCCGAAGAAGTCGAGCATGTTCAAATCCAATTTCGATCTTTCCGTCGCCCGGGCGAAAGCCGTCCAGGCGATGATGGCCAAGCAATTGAAGGACCCGTCGCGGCTCGGTGCCGACGGCAAGGGCGAGGACGAACCGATCGCCGACAATGGAACGGCGGACGGCCGCGCCAAGAACCGCCGCGTCGACGTCATGATCCCAAAGGAGGCGACGCTGTGATCTGGTGCCGCGGAGAACGGCACTGATGCGCTGGATGCTGCGTATCTTCAGCCTGCTTGCGCTCGCCGGCTTCTCGGCGGCGATCTGGTACGCCGGGCCGCTGATCCGCTTTGCCGATACACACCCGCTTGGACCTGTGTGGCTCAGGGCAACGATCGTCGGCATCACCATTGCGGGGCTCGCGCTGTTCTACGGGGTTCGCTTCTGGCAACGGCGCAAGGCGCAAAAGGCGCTCGAAACGGCCATCGTGCGCAGCGACGAGCGGAACGACGATTCACAGGTGCTCGAAGTGCGCATGAGCGAAGCGCTCGCGACGCTGAAGCGAACGAGCGGCAAGCGCAATTTCCTCTATGACATCCCCTGGTACATCATCATCGGCCCGCCGGGCGCCGGCAAGACGACGGCGCTGGTCAATTCCGGGCTGAAATTTCCGATTGCCGGCTCCGGCAGCGCGCAGCCGGTAGCCGGCGTCGGCGGCACGCGGTCCTGCGACTGGTGGTTCACCGACGAAGCGGTGCTGATCGACACGGCCGGCCGCTATACGACGCAGGAATCGGATCGCCAGCGCGACAAGGCGAGCTGGCTCGCCTTCCTGGGATTGCTCAAGAAACACCGCGCCAGGCAACCGATCAACGGCGTGATCCTCGCCGTCAGCCTTGCCGATCTGATCGGCTTCGACGACCAGCAGCTCGACGCGCATGTCACCGAAATCAGAAGCCGCCTGCGCGAGCTGCACGAGACACTGAAGATCCGGTTCCCGGTCTATCTGCTCTTCACCAAGGCCGATCTCGTCTCCGGCTTCATGGATTATTTCGGCGATTTCGACGAGGCGCGCAGGCGCAAGGTGTGGGGAGCGACATTCCAGACCGCCGATCGCACCAAGAACATGGCCGGCGATGCGCCCGCGGAATTCGACGGGCTGGCGAAGCGGCTCGCCGAAGAGGTTTCCGACCGCCTGCAGGAAGAGGCCGACCCGGTAGCGCGGATCGCGCTGTTCGGCTTCCCGGCGCAGTTCGGGGCCCTGAAGGACCGGATAACCCAGTTTGTCAGCAGCCTGTTCGACGCCTCGCGGTCACAGGTCAATGTCAGCCTGCGCGGACTCTATTTCTCATCGGGCACCCAGGAAGGGACGCCCTTCGACCAGGTGCTGGGCGCGATCGGCCGCAGTTTCGGCAGCACTTCCCAGGCGCATCTTTCCGGGGCCGGCAAGAGCTTCTTCCTGCACGATCTGCTAGCCGATGTGATCTTCCCGGAATCGGGCTGGGTGTCCTTCGATAGGGCCGCCGAGCGGCGCGCCAGTCTCGCCAGGTTCGGCAGCCTGGCCGCGATCGCGTTGGCGTCATTGGCGGCGCTCGGCTTGCTGGGCCTCAGCTTCTTCGCCAATAAGTCGCTGATCGCCGCCACGAGGCAAGCCATGGCGCACTATCGCGACAGCGCCGATTCGCTGCTGAAGAGCACGACGGTGACCGACGTCGATCTCGAAAACGTCATCGATCCGCTCGACCAATTGCGCACCCTGCCGGCCGGGTTCGAAAACGGCGACCAGGGAAAGCCGATCGAGGAGACGTTCGGGCTCAGCCAGCGGGAGAGATTGCTGTCGGCCTCCAAGACGGCCTACCGGCAGGCGCTGGAGCGAACCTTCCGCTCCCGGCTGCTGGTGCAGGCCGAGCGGACGATCCAGGCCAAGATGGCGTATCCGATCGTGCTCTACGAGCCGCTCAAGATCTACCTGATGCTGGGCGGCAAGGCGCCGAAGGTCGACGACGAGCTGATCGTCTCCTGGATGCGTCAGGACTGGGAGGAGAACCGCTACCCCGGCGAGAACAACCGCGAGGGCCGCGCGCAGCTCGAAAAACACCTGCGCGCCATGCTTGCGCTCGACGACGCCTACGACCCGGTCTTCGAGCTCAACCGGCCGCTGGTCGAGGCCGCGCAGCGCTCGCTGGGGCGCATGAGCCTCGCCGACCGTGCCTCGGCGCAGATCAAGTCGGCGGTCTACGCGGCAAGGCTGCAGGATTTCTCCGTCGCCGCGAAAGCCGGTTCCGAAGCGCAGCTGTTGTTCGAGCGCACGGACGGCAGCGAGCTCGGCGACCTTCACGTCCCCGGCCTTTACACGCGCGCCGGCTTCAATCGCTTCTTCCTGCCGCAGCTCTCGCGCATCGCGCAGATGCTCGTCGACGACCAGTGGGTGCTCGGCGGCGGCGGCGAACAGGGCGGCATCGACCAGGACCTGCCCAGGCTCGGTCCCGAGCTCATCGACCGCTACGGCAAGGAATTCGCCGCCGCCTGGAACGGCGTGCTCGACCAGCTGAAGCTCAAGGCGATGCTGAAGGACAAGCCGCAATATCTGGCGCTCTCGGCCGTCGCGTCGCCGGACTCGCCTCTCGACCAGCTGTTCACGGCGATCGCCGATGTGACCGCATTGACGAAGGACAGCGCCGCCGAGGGCGAGATCGGCTCGGCGCAGGAGGACCCCGCCAGCATGGCCAAAGGCCTGGCCCGCATCGGGCTGCAGATCGCCGGCGGCAAGTCGCAGAGCCGCGCCGGCGCAAGCTCAACCGTTGCGCAGAATGCCGGCGCGAGCGTCGAGGCGCAGTTCCGGCCGTTCCAGGCGCTGGTCGGCGGGGCCGCCGGACGCCGGCCGCTCGATGCGCTGACGCAGAATTTCCACGACATTTTCCAGAGCCTGAAGCTCTCAGCCGATGTCCCCTCGCAGACCGAACGCGTCAACGCCAACCTGCAGCTGCAGATCTCCACGCTGCGCGCCAATGTCTCGCGCCTTCCCAAGCCGCTGGCGCGCATGGTCAACGCGGCGGCGGACGAGTTCGAAGGCAATGTTGCCGAGACCTCCGTCGCCAACCTCAACCAGAACCTCGACCAGACGGTGACGCGCGCCTGCGAGGAGGCGGTCAACGGCCACTATCCCTTTGCCAGCGAAGGCACCGAGGACATCTCGATGGCGGATTTCGCCAAGCTGTTCGCGCCGGGTGGCCTGATGGACCGCTTCTTCGCGCAGAATCTCGCGCCGCTGATCGACATGACCGGCCAGGAGTGGATCTGGAAACAGGACGCGCGTTCCAGCCGCGATCTTGCGAAGTCGACCTTGAAAGCGTTCCAGTCCGCGGCGGAGATCCGTAGTGCCTTTTTCCCGTCCGGCGGCTCAGCACCATCGGTGTCGATCACCTTCACGCCGTCTTCGCTGAACGGCGATGCGGACGGCGCGGTGCTCAACATCGATGGCCAGACCGTGCAGAGCAGCCAGGCCGGCAATGCACCAAGTACGGTGACATGGCCGAACGGCACGGCATCGGCTTCCGCTAGCCTCAGCCTCGTGCCGGAAATGCCGGGCCGCGAGTCCGCGCTCAAATTCGAGGGGCCGTGGGCATTGAAGCGGCTGCTCGACAAGGCGACCATCACCGGCGACGGCGCCAACACCGAAGCCCGCTTCGTGATCGGCGGGCGCGATGTCGCCTACACCATCCAGACAGGGTCTGGGGTCAACCCCTTCCTGCTGCCGGCCTTGTCCGGCTTCAGCTGTCCGAAGGCGTTCTGAGATGTCCAGCTCGAGCCTTCATTTCGGTACTCTAATGTATGCGCTTGTGGCAGAGTGGCGTGGGCACGCTGCCCATGGTTGGTCACAGAGGACGCTCGCGAAGCGCTTGGTGGCAAATTGAGCACTGTCGCCCTCCCCATCGAGAGCTTCGGCGTGAGCCACAAGGGCTGCGTGCGCGATCACAACGAGGACAACTACCTCATCGAACCGCAGACCGGCCTCTGGGTCGTAGCTGACGGGATGGGTGGGCATGAGGCCGGCGAAGTGGCCTCGGCCAGCATCGTCGATCACCTGGCGACGATCGGCATTGCGAGCTCGGCGCCCGATCTTCGCGCCCGCTTCGAGGACCGGCTGAGCCGCGCCAATGCCGAGATACGCGACATATCGCGATCGCGCGGCGTCACCATCGGATCCACTTTCGCGGCTCTGCTTGCCATGGATGGGAGGTTCGCCTGCCTATGGGCCGGCGACAGCCGCATTTATCTCGTCCGCAACGGCTCGATCTTCCAGGTTTCGAAGGACCACACCGAGGTCCAAGAACTGCTCGACCGCGGCATGATCAGCGCCGAGGAAGCGCTCACCTGGCCGCGCCGCAATGTGATCACGCACGCGGTCGGCGTCAGCGACGAGCTCGAGATCGATTTCCAGCAGGGAGAATTGATGCCGGGCGACATTTTCATTCTGGGCACCGACGGGCTGACGGCGCATGTCAGCGACGCCGAGATAGAAGCCGCGGCCAGATCCGCCACGCCGCGGGCGGCATGCCAGAACCTGCTGGATACGGTCCTGGCGCGCGGTGGAACCGACAATGTGACCATCGTGCTCGTGAAAATCGGCGGCGGGCACGACGGCGCGCACCATTCGGGTCGGTCCGGGGCGGAGAGCCTGGCAAGATGAGCGACGACGACAAGACCAGGATATCGACGAACGTCACCTATACTGGCGTCGGCACTCAGCTCAGCGGCATCTATGAGCTCGACGAGAGGATCGCATCCGGCGGCATGGGCGAAGTCTACCGCGGCCACAACATCCAGACCGGCGACCATGTGGCGATCAAGATCGTGCTGCCCGAATTCGCCCGCGACCAGACGATCCTGTCGCTGTTCCGCAAGGAAGCGTCGATCCTCAACCATCTGTCGCATGACGCGGTGGTGCGCTACCACGTCTTCACCATCGATCCGGGGATCGGCCGCCCCTATCTTGCGATGGAGTTCGTGGACGGCCAGTCGCTGTTCGACATCATGCGGCGCGGGCCGATGCCGGGGGAAGATGTGCGTCGGCTTTGCCATCGCCTGGCATCGGGGCTCGCCGCGGTGCACCAGGCGGGCGCGGTTCACCGCGATCTCTCGCCGGACAACATCATCCTGCCCGGCGGGCGGGTGGAGCGCGCCAAGATCATCGATTTCGGCATCGCCCGTTCGGCGGCCGTAGGCGGCGAGACGCTGATCGGCGGAAAGTTCGCCGGCAAATACAATTACGTCTCGCCGGAACAACTCGGTCTCTACGGTGGCGAGGTCAGCGAGCAGTCCGATATCTACAGCCTCGGACTGGTGCTCGCAGCCACATTGCGAGGAAAGCCGCTCGACATGAGCGGCTCGCAATACGAGGTCGTCGAGAAACGCCGGACTGTGCCGGACCTGTCGGACATCGATCCCGATTTCCGCGAGCTCATCGAAGCGATGCTGCAGCCGGATCCGCGCGACCGGCCGGCCAGCATGGCCGAGATCGCCAGGGCGACGCGCGGCGAGGATCTCGAGGCGACATTGCCGCCACCGGTGTCGTTTGGCGCGCGCGAACGCTCGGGCCTGCCGCGCGCCGGCTGGACGGCGCCGCCCGACTCCAAACCCCAGCCGTCCACGCCTCCCGGCGAGCCGCGCTTCGTTGAGCATGTGCGTCCGGCGTACCTGTCGGAGCCGCGGCCTGCGCCGTCGGCCGCTCCGGCCAGCGCGCCCGCACCCGCTGCGCCGAAAAAGGCTTCGCGGATGCCAACCATCGCCGGCGGCGCCGTGGCGCTCTCGGTCCTGGTGGGGGGCGGCCTTTATTTCAGCGGCATCCTGCAGCCTCCGCCAGCGGAAGAATCCAAGCCACTGACGCCGAAAACCGTCGCGGAAGCAGCCAAACCAGCAACCGAAGCGCAACAACCGGAGGCGCCGAAACCTCAGCCGCAGACGCCGGCCGTGCCTCAGCCGGAACCACCAAAACCTGACAGCGCCACCACCATCGAGACGGCGAAGCCATCTGCCCAACCGGATGCGGAGTTCAAGACGCCCGTCGAGAAGCCAACGCCGCCTTCCACTCAGCCGGAGAACGAAGCCAACAATCAGGTGCAAGTTCCCCAGGTCGAGACCAAGCTGGCAGAGCAATCGCCGACACGGGCTCCTGCACCGCAGGCCGCGGAGAGCCCGAAGCCGGCGCAACCCGGCGAGCCGCCGGCGGTCAACACGCGGGAACCGAGCCAGACGGCTGAAAACAAGCCAGCGCCGGAAGCAAATCCGCCGGCGACCAAGCCCAGCGTAAAAGACCTCGTGGAGATGCTTTCCAAGCTGCCAAAGCCGAAGGCTGCCCCGCCCACGGCTTCGGAAAGCCAGACACCGGCGCGGCCGGCCGAGCCAGCGCCGCTCCCGACAGCCAGCCAGCCGGAACCGCCGACTGCGCCGGCACAGCCAGCGCAGCAACCGCAGCCGCCGCCGACCAAGCAGGCCGATAACACCGACGTCGCCATCAATGTGCCCAAGCCGGCGCTTCCGTCACTGGAACAGGATACGGCCAAGTGGACCGAGCGCCGCTCCTGGGTGCGCGATTTCAGCGGCGGCAGCTGTTTTTACGCGAACGTGACATCGGGACCCGGCGCTTCTCCCGCGATCGAGGGATTCGGAACGGCGGTCCAGCCCTTCGAGCAAATGCTCAACGATTTTCAGTCCAGGTTCCATATCGAGCCGGACATCAGCGTGCGACTCATCACCCCGCCTCAGTGCGGAGTGCCCACCTTCCTTCGCTTTCTCGACCGCGGTTCAGCTGAAAAGCCACAGCTTGTACTCGACCGGACATCGGTCCCGGACGGCACGCCGGTCAGCGGCGCGCTCTATACGGGCGGCGGGCTCATCTCGAACATAATGCTGATCGACCACAAGGGCATCGCGTTCAACCTCAACGACCGCATGGTGCCGCAAACCGACAAGGTGACCTTCAACATCCCGATCGGCCTTGCCGCCACGGACAAGGCAGCCGGCAAGGCGGTGCCGCAGATCATGCTGGTGATCACCGGACCCAAGGACATCCAGGCCGCGATGTTCTCCAGGCCGACGCCGGCCTCGGAGCTGTTGCCCAGGATCCTCGAGGAGATCGAGGCCGACGGCTCGCAGTTCTCCGCCACGGCTACGTATTTCCGGCTTGGCGGATAGCATGAACGTCGATGGACCTTCGCAGCCCGCGTTCATTGTGCCAGCCCTCGCCACGCAAGCAGCGTAGCCGGATCGGATTCCTGCCAGACTTCTCCGGCCGCATGAAACTTGCCGCGCTGCTCGGCGCGGTGCTGCTCTCAATCCTTTCGCCCAGCAAGGCACACGCGGAATTCACCGTCTGCAACCAGACGCTCGACGTCGTCAATCTCGCCGTCGGACAGAAGGTCGACAATGCCGACCAGACGGACGGATGGTGGACCATCGGCGCCAACCAGTGCGTCAACGTCATCCGCGAGGAGTTGGCCAATCGCTACATCTACCTCTATGCGACGGACGTCTTCGGCCACGCGATCCTCAACGGATCGACCGAGATGTGCATCGACCGGCGCCGCTTCTCGATCCGCGGCATCGACGAGTGCTGGCAGCGCGGCCATATCGCGGCGCGCTTCGTCGAGGTCGACACGCTCGAGCAGGTGCGCTGGACCTATTTCCTGACCGGAAGCAGCCCGTGACGCACTCGATCGACACGAGCTTCAGGCAGAAGAAACAGGCGCGGCTGGCCGAGCGCCGGCGCAAGCTCTGGCGCCGGGCCCTTGCCGGCCTTGCCACGCTCGTCGTCATTGCGATCGCCACCGGCTTCTATCTGACCAAGGACTATTGGTCGTTCGGCGACGAGGACGAAGAGCTCCATGCCGTCGAGGGCATGGAAGACGTCCCCCCCGACGCCTCGGTCTATGTGCCGGCGATCATCGACCTTGCCGGCGACCCTATGTGGATCACGCTCGCGCCCGACGCCGACACCTCGACCAAGGGCCATACGATCGCGCGCCCGGCCGAGCTCGACAGTTCCGGAGCTTCGCCGCAGATCGAAATCCTGTCCGACGTGATGCTGAGCGCCAGCGAAAAGTTCATGACGACGATCCCCTCGACACAGGAGGATTTCGCCTTCTTCCAGGCGCAGCGGCAGTCCGCTCCGAAACCTTCGGCAACGGCACCCGATGATGACCAATCGGCCCCGCCTGCTCCGGCCGCGGCGCCCGACGGTCAGCAAGGTGATCTGGAGAACGATCTCCAGGCGGCGCAGGACGAGAGCGACATCCCCGCCGGTTCAGCGCCCAAAGCCGACGCCGACGACCCCGAGGCCGGCTGGGGCGAGACTATCGACCAGGGTGAAGCAGCGCTCCCCGCTTTCAAGAAAACCGCGATCGAGAACAACACGACCGTTGCGACCGTCATCAGCGAATATCAGCGCTTCGAGGCGACCGAGGACACCTTCGTGAAGATCCTCAACGACCGCAGCCTGGACAGCGTGGCGCTCGACGCGCATTTTTCCGCCGATGACGCGAAGCTTGCCGGCGAGGCGCTGAAGACGCTGTTCAACCGCGACGGACTGGAACCCGGCTTTGTCGTGGCCATGCGCGGGTTCCGGCCGAACCGCGAGACGACGACCATGTCGCTGATGCAGGTCTCCGTCTACGCCAAGAACGTCTATGTCGGCACGCTGACGCGCAATGCGGCCGGCGCCTTCGTGTTGGGCGTCGACCCTTGGGTGCGCGAGGATCTCTTCAACTATTCCGGCGCTTCCGACCAGGGCGGACCCAAGCGGCAATACCGCCTGCTCGACGCGATCTATTCGACGGCAGCGCGCAACAAGGTGCCGACCAGCGTCATCGGCGAGGCGATCATGTATCTGTCGCGAGGGCAGGACCTCGACGCCTTCGCCAGCGAGGACCAGCGCCTGGTGCTGATCTATTCGCAGACGCCGCGCGGCCAAGGCGAGATCTCCGGACGGGTGCTCTATGTCGGCGTCCAGGGCACGGACAAGAGCCTCGACTGTTTCGTCTTCCAGCAGAGCGACGGCCAATATGCCTGCGTGACGGGCGACGATCAGGTCCGCTCGCTGACCGTCACCAACGGCATGGTCACGCCGGTGAGCGGGGTGATGACCTCGACCTTCGGCCCGCGCAAGCATCCGATCCTCGGCACGGTTCGAATCCATAAGGGCGTCGACTGGGCGGCTCCGGTCGGCACGCCGATCATGGCCGCCTTCGACGGCGAGATCTCCTTCCAGGGCGATGGCGGCAGCTACGGCAATCTGGTGAAGATCACGCATGCCAACGGTCGCGAGACGCGTTACGCGCATATGCAGAAATTCGCCATCGCCAGCGGCGTCGGCACCAAGGTAAAAGCCGGCGACGTCATCGGCTATATCGGCACAACGGGGCTTTCGACCGGCCCGCATCTGCATTTCGAGCTCTACCAGAACGGCGAGGCGATCGATCCGCTGGGGACGGTCACTACGGTCGCCACCGCCGTTTCCGGCGGTTCTGGCGATTCCGCCGTCGAGACGCTGACGGAGCGGATCGTGCATGTCGAAAGCGGCGGCAGCGCCCGCGCCAAGAATCCCAACTCGTCGGCGACCGGCGCCGGCCAGTTCATCACCAAGACCTGGATCCGGATGATGAACACCTATCGTCCCGATCTTGCCCGATCGCTTTCGACCGCCGACCTGCTCGCGCTTCGCTACGACGCGACGCTGTCGCGCGAAATGGTGCGCAACCTGGCGCGCGAAGGGGAAGCCTATCTGCGCGCCCGAGGCCACCAGATCACCGCCGGGCGCCTCTATCTCTGTCATTTCCTCGGCATGGAAGGGGCGCACCAGGTGCTGGCGGCGGCTGGTTCGTCGCAATTGAGCGCCGTGCTGGGATCAGCCGTCATCCAGGCCAATCCTTTCCTGACCGGCAAGAGCGTCGGCTACGTCATCGACTGGGCCGAGCGCAAGATGGGGCAGAAAGCGCCGCGCGTGGTGACCGATCAGGGCCAGCCCGCGGCGACCACGACCGAAGTCCGGCAGACGTCGCCGGAGTTCGAAAAGTACAAGCAGGCAATAACCGCGCTGATAAGTTCGATCCAGAATACGCTGGAGCCCGGCTAGAGCGGTTTCGGTTCTCCAAACACCGCGTTTTTGCTGTGGGCGCGCTCAAGAACTGAACGAGGACAACCCTCCGTCGGCAGAGCACGCAGTCTGCTTCGCCAGGACTTGGCCGGCGACAGCGCCCGGCGGCCTATTCCGACCTGACCCGCATTTCCACGCGGCGGTTGACCGGATCGTAGGGATTAGCAACGCGCGGGTGCGACTTGCCTAGGCCGATCGCTTCGAGCCGGGTGGATTGAACGCCGTCCGCCGTCAGGAAGGCAGCCACCGATTGCGCCCTTCGCTGCGACAGGTCCTGGTTGTAGCGATCCGTTCCGGTCGCATCGGTGTGGCCTTCGACGACGAAGCTGAAGGTGCTCAGCCGGTTGTCCTTCAGCGCCTTGGCGAACTCGTCCAATTCGGTGCGCGCGGTCTGGTCGAGCTGGGCCGAATCCAGGGCGAAATTGATCATCATGTCGAGGCCGCCCTTCTGAGGCGCCCCGTTCTTCTCGGCCTTGCTCTTGCACTCTTCCTCGGTGCCGACGCAGATGCCGCGTGAGGCGCCAAGGTTGCCCTGGCCGGCGAAGAACTTCACGATGTCTTCCGACTTCTGAAGGGGATCGGCGGATACGTGCGTTGAAAGAAGCATAGCCGCCAATGCCAAGGCTGAGCTGCCGCACCGCATGACCGTCACTCCTATTTGAGGGGGTTCGCTTTTAAGCGGGTTTCGTTGGCGTGGACTATATCAAATCTTGAAGCGATTGTCTGTGAACAAGTCCACGTTGCCGGTGACCGCCGCCTGCTAGAGTGGCTTGACCGGCGCTCGGCCGCAGGCTTGAGTGCCATTTCGCTGGCTCTCGGGGTGCGGCAGCCATGGCCAATGAACTCGGATACAGAACAGCAAGGGATCTCTTTCTCGCCTGTCCCGCGATCGCCCGGGACATGAAATCGCCGGCCGCCGCCCAGCCCCCGCTCGAGTTTTGCCGCACCCTGCTCGCGGGACGCGTGCCCGAGGAAGCCATCACGTTCTGTGCCTACCTCCTGCCCGAACGCGCCGCGGTCTGGTGGGGACATGAATGCCTGAGCAATCTCGCCGAGCTGCTTGCCGACAGGGATCTCGAATTGCTGGCGCTCGTGAACGGCTGGGTGGGCGAGCCCGGCAATCGCCACCGCCAAGCCGCCCTGGGCGACGCCGTTGATCTGTCGCCGGCAACACCGGCTGCATGGATCGCATTGTCAGCGGCGTGGCGTGACCCGGCCTTCGACATGATATCGACCGGATTTCCCGCCGCCCACGCGGTCAACGCCGGTATCCTGGCGGGGCTGGCCCGCGTCTCGACCGCAGACCGCTTTGGCGTGCTTTCGGCCTTCGTCGAAATGGGCATCCAGATGGTGGAAATGGAGGCGCAACGACAATCGGTCGACGCGTATTAGGGGCTTTCCGCCGGCAACGCTCTGAAAGCCTAATCCACGATTATTGGCAGCCGCCTTGCGCCCATCTGGCGAGCGCGACCTTGAAGCGGGTGCCGAGCGGATGCTGCAGGCGCAGGACGGAGACGTCGTTGGCGGCGAAATTCTTCGCCTGCTCGCAAAGGCGGCTCTCGTTCCACTCATGACACCCGTCACAGTGCTTGCCTTGCCAGACCGACTTGTCCAGGCCTTCGACCGGGCTGAAAAGCGGTTCCCCCTTGATCAACTGGGCTATGCTCTTGCCGTCTATCGCCGGGTCGCCGAACTTGACCGGACGATCGAAAAAGATCGGCCCGTCCGTCGCCAGTTTCGGGATCTTCTCGCGCAGAACATTGAGCGCAAGCTGGTCGTCGGTCTGGCCGGATGCCGCGCCGGTATTGCGCGTCCCTGAACCCGCTTCGGCCTGCGGCCCATTCGCCTCGCCGACGATCAGCGGCGCGTTGAGGTCGACCTTGTGCAGCACGACCTCGGTGGTCAGCGAGACATTGAGCCACGGACGCTGCTTGCCGGCGGTCGCCTTGAAAACGTCACTGGTCACCCTGTTCATGGCTTCAGAGATGGAAACGTTGGATTCGCCGATATGCTGGAGCAATGCCGTGGTGAAGGGTGAGTGGTCTCCCGACCCGTCATAGGCAAGCTGGTTCGGGCTGGCGGCGAAGGCGACCAGCGTGCCGGCGCCGCCGTTTTCGATCGGGATTTCGGCAAGGCCGCTGCTTGCGCCTTTTATGCCGGCGGTCTTCGCCAGCACGTCGGCAAGCGGGTTGTCCCGGCATGCGTCCAGGAAAACGAGCCTGATGCTGGTCTCGCGCGACATCTGGCGCAGGACGAAATCGACCGAGACGGCCTCGAAATCGAGCGAGGTCTCGTCCTCGAGCGCGGCGTCGACCGGAAGCAGATAGTTCTTGCCCGAGACCTGCAGGCCATGGCCGGCATAGAAGAACAATGCGATGTCGGCGCCGCGCACCTGCTTGGCGAACTGGGCGACAGTAGCCTGCGTCTGCTGCTTGGTAAGGTCGAAGCCGGAGACCACCTCGAAGCCGAGGTTCTTGAGCCGCTCGGCCATGGCCTGCGCATCCCGTGCCGGGTTGGCGAGCGGCGCCGCGTGCTGATATTGCGAGTTGCCGAGCACCAGCGCGACGCGCCGCTCGGCGCTTGCCGCTGTCAACGTCGCGAGCAAGGCTAGCGCCACAAGTCCTGCCGCGCGAAACATGCCACCGAAAAAGGCGATCACATCGGGCTCCACCGCCACCTCAGTTGGCGAGCTTGCTGGCGGAGAATTCGATGCGCCGGTTGAGCGCCTTGTTCTTGGGCGTGTCGTTGGCGGCGACCGGCTTGTCCTCGCCATAGCCGGCGGAACTGATCTGGTTGTGCGGAACGCCGTCGGCAAGCAAAGCATTGGCGACCGCCTGGGCACGCCGTTCGGAGAGCGCTTTGTTCGCCTCGGGCGATCCGTCGGAGTCAGTGTAGCCGGACACCTCGACCTTGAGGGTCGGGCATTTGCCGACGACGCCTTCGACCTCCGCCAGCAGCGGGCGGCTCTTCGCGTCGAGCCTTGCGCTTGCCTGGCGGAAGTAGATGGCGCCGGTGCGCGAGAGCACGGCAAACCTGTTGAGGCACTCCTCGTCGTTGAAATTGGCTTTCGCGGCATCGGTGGCGACGGGACCAACCTCGGCTGTGCTGGCCGCAACGGTCTGCACGGCAGCCAGCTTGCCGCCGTCGGCGGTGAAGACGAAATCAAAGGACACCGACGCGGTGGGCACGATGTTGGTCACATTGGCGGCCTGCTGCAATTTGTCGATGTTGGGCAGCAGGCCGAAATCCTCGACATGGACCGCGACGGGCGCTTCCGAAGCGACGGAAACCTGGGTGTCGCTGATCATCGTGATGACGACGCTCGCCTCCAAATCCTTGTCGACGCCATGCAGGCTGAGACGGAACGGCAGGGTCGTCTTCACCCGGCGCTTGGTCGGTAGATCGGCGAACGCCGCGGGGTCCACCTTCGCCGTCACCTCGGCCGTCGGATAGGTGAAGGTCTCGAAAAACAGGAAGCGCATACGGACGTTGCGCAGGTCGACGCCCGTATCGACGGAATTGAGGTCGAAGCTGATCTTGGCGTCGCCGGCGGAACTCAGCGTGCCGGTGATGTTCCTGATCTTGTTGGTCTCGACGATCGTGTTCTTCTTGACCGACTGGTAGGTCAGCACCGAGGCGGACGGATCGAGCGTCCAGTTCGGCGCGGCGCTCGCGGCTGGTGGTTCGAACAGCAGCAAAGCGAATAGCGTGGCGACGATGAGACTCGCGGCTCTTGCAACGGCGCGCAACTGCGTCTTCCGCCAGAATGCGACGACTTCGACCACGGAACGCCCCCCTTGCCCAGGACAACGCTATATCGATACCGGCATGTGACGGGAGCATAGAGCAGTTGTTTCGGCTTGGCGAGCGGTTCTAGCCGCTCCAACCGCCGTTGCCGCCGGCACTACCTCCGCCCCCGCTGCCTCCGCTGCCGCCCAAAGGTGCAATGACAGGCGCGGTTTCGTTCTGAATGGGTTTGATCAACTTCTTGGCGGTGACCTTCTTCTGCTTGACGATTTTTGGCGCAGTAGTCGTGCGGACGACCTTAGTCCTGTGCTTCGCCGTCGGGGTCGGTTCGACCTCGGGTGTCGCGGTCGTGCACCCCGCGACAGCCAGAGCGCCGGATAGGATTGTTGCGACGATTGCCTGTTTCGATACCCAGCCCACCACATTGCCTCCTTGTTGATCAGAACAAGTCCCGACGCGGATTGGCCTGTTCCCAAACCGCCCTGGCCGTCTTGACCAGTTGGTCGTCCAACGAACCGTCCGCCGAAATCTTCGATTTGAGTTCCCCACGCATCTGTTTCAAAGCCGCCGTTTTCGCCTTGGCTCCGAATTTCGCCAGCGTGACCCTTGCATCCGGAATTTCGTTGCGGAGATCGAGCGCGGCAGCGAAAGCAAGGTAGCGTACGGCGACAGCCTGATCGGCTTTGTCGCCCCTTTGCATCTCCAGGGCCGCGCGATCGTAGGCAGCGGACTGATCGCCGCGATCGGTCGCCAGTTCGAACAGCCTTTGCGCTTCGGCAAGATCCAGTTGCACGCCGACCCCGTCCCTGTACATGCGCGCAAGGCTGCCAGGAGCGTAGGGCTGGCCGAGATCCATGGATTTCTGGAAGAGCGAGAGCGCGGCCTTGGGATCCTTCTCGACTCCTGTGCCGGCGAGGTAGTTACGGCCAAGCAGGTTCATTGAATACATGTCCTGCCGCTCGACGCCAGCCTTGAGGAACGCCACGGCGCGAGTTGTATCGGCGGGCACGCCGTTGCGGCCTTCCGTGAAGATCGCCGCGAGATCGTTCATGGCATAGGTGTGCCCCATCGCAGCCGCCTTGAGCAGCAAGTCCAGACCCTTGCCGGTGTCGCGCTCGACGCCGTAGCCGTTGAACAAGGCGCGGCCCCATGACGTCATGCCGTAGGGATCGCCCTTGTCAGACGCCGCTGCGTAGAAGGTGTTGGCCTGCTTGCGATTGGCGGGCATTCCCGTCCCAGTCGCGTTGAGGTAGCCGAGCTCGAAAACGGCGCGGACATGACCCTGGTCGGCAGCCTTCTGGATGGCCTTCTTTGCCTCGTCAACCTTGCCCGCGGCAAGCAGTGCCCGCCCGAGTTCATAGTGGAAGCGAGCGACACCGGGATAGGCCTTCACCGCTGCCTGGCAGGCTTCCATCGCGCCGGCGCCGATCTCGTTCGGCAAGAGGCCGGGGACGACACCCTGCAGGTCGAGAGGCTCGCCTGCGGCCTGGTCGCACGGATCGACGCTTGGCGACAGCTTCATCGTCGCCGGCTTCGTTGTCGTGTTGTCGGCTCGGATTTCGAAGCCGACTATGAGCGGTTTGACGGAGCCGATCTGGGGTTCGTACCGCAAGTTGTCGACCTCGTCGGCCATCAGACTCGAATCCGGAGACAAGGTCCTGTCCGGCAGGGACAGCGTCCCGGTTGCCGGATAGCTCGCCAGTTTCACGCTGACCGCCGGATCCTTCGTCGGGAAGTCCAGCTTCAGCGGAATTGGCCCGACACCGACCGGAACGCTGACGTCGCGGTTGTCGATTGCGTCGGCGGCGCCGGTGACGTGGATGCCGCGCTCCACCGTCTCCTGCTTCTGTTCGGACTCAAGCGAAGCCACGAGTTGCTTGCCCGCTTCACCGTCGCCGTTCTTGACCCGGAAGACCAGGATGCCCTGCGATCCGCCGCCCCATTCGTCATGCGTGGCATAGGCCAGCATGTCGACTTCGTCCTCAGCGCGGGCGCCCTTCGGTACATCCATTTCGAGCCGCGGCAGATCCTTGCCCGCTATCGCAACACCTGTTGCGACCGGTTTGCCGTCCAGGATCAGACGCCCCAGCGCCGGCGGCCTTTCAATGCTGACGGTGACCGCGCCGCCGTCGACATCGACCGGCACCGGCAGGTCGAGCGCGACAGGGCCGACGCCCGATGGCACGACCTTCTCCAGCACCGGCGGCAGTGCAGGACGATTGGCGCGTCGCATCAGCACCACCTCGTCGATCAGCGAGGAATTCTCCCACGGGACCTGCGCGCCCTTGGTAGCCTCGACCACGTCGCGGCGGACGGCCGCCATGACCGAGCGTATCTCCTGGTTCGGCGCCAGCGCACGGCGGGAGAAGGCGGATGAAAACGGACTGAGATCGCCCGACCCGTCATAGGCGACAGCGCCGGGCTCGGTGGCGAAGGCTATCAGCGTGTTCAGCGAACTTTTCACCTGCGCAAGGCCGGTACCGCCGGCTGCAATCAACTGGTCGCGCAGCCAGTAGTCCTTGCGCGGGAACGGGTTGTTGCGGCAGGCGTCGAGGATGACCACCTGGATCTTCGATTTGGCGCGCAATTGCTGCAGGACGTCGTCGAGCTTGACCGCCTGAACCTCGATGTCGGCCGCATCCTTGAGCGACGCATCGACCGGGATCAGAAAATTCTCGCCGCCGATCTGAAAGCCGTGACCCGAATAATAGACGACCGCCAGGTCGGCGCCGTCCGCCGCCGCGAGATAATCGCGGAATTCCTTCTCGAACTGGAGTTTGGTGAGGTCCTTGGCGACGAACACATCGAACCCGGCCAGCCGAAATGTATTCGACACATCCTCGGCATCCTTGTCTGGATTCTTGAGGGCCGGGATTTCGAGGTATTCGGAATTGCCGATGACAAGCGCAACTCTTCGATCGGCATGCGCCTGCACTGTCGTGAGGCCCACGAGGATCAAGGCTGCAATCAGCGCACAGCGTCGCAGCATGGCAAAATCCCTAACTGCTATCACCTGTCGGCCACAAGAACACGGCTTGCGACATCGTGGTCTGTTAAAGACTTCACAATCTGCCAATACGGCAGGGAAGGAAACGCGCCCGCGATGGCAAGGCAGATCGCGTATCCAACCAACCTCTAAAATAACCCAGAGGCTTGGGTACGGCAATCTACCGAACTGATTGTATTTTCGCGCAAACAGTCGGCAACCTGCGCCGTACGGCAGATCTGCCGGCGAGATCGATCGGTTGAAGAGCTGGAAATAGAATGTCGGGTCCCGCGCGAGGATGTTCCATCCAGTTTGTGGACTGGTCTCAAGAACGGCGCCCTAATTGCGGAGGACGGCGCACCCCCTAGTTCCCCGACACAGGGATTTTGAAAGGTTGCCGTTTGTCTTGGTGTAAGGTTTTTCCGTTCATTTCCGTGAAATCAGCGCAAACGCCGGGATTGGTCGAGGCCGCCCCAGCCTCGTCATTCTATGGCGGAGCAAGGAGCGAAGCGACGCGCGCAGACCATAGAATCCTGTGCCGTGACTTGGAAGCGCCGCAACGGTGCAGAATTTTGCTCCGTTGCACGCCTTGGTGCAGCGCCACTAGTCTGAATGAGCCGAAGGGGTCATAAAGCGTCGGCGTCACGCGAAAAGAAGAGTGGTTCAATCGAAGAAGCCTGTATCCTCTTCCCTGAGATACTTCCTGGCTGCTTCGGCGTCGATATCGAGACCCAGCCCCGGTGCTTCCAGCAGATCCACCATGCTGTCCTTCACGATCTGCCTGGGCAGGCCGATGACGATGTCGTTCCACCACGGGTCCGAGGCGCTGGGATATTCGAACGCCACGTAATTGGCGGGCAAGGTGGCGCAGACATTGATCAGAGCGCCGAGGCCGAGCAGGCCGTTCGCCGTGCCGTGCGGCGCCATCAGGATCGAGTGCATATAAGCGTGCTCGGCGACCCATTTGAGCTCGGCAATGCCGCCGATATCGGCAGGATCGGGGCCGATGACGCGCACCGCCTGGGTCTCGATCAGTTCCTTGAAATTGTGCCGCAGGTAGATCTGCTCGCCTGTATGGATCGGCGTCGAGGTGGAGGTGGTCAATTCCCGATAGGCCTGCGGATTGACCCACGGCACATAGTCGCCAGTCAGCATGTCCTCAAGCCACATCAAATTGTGCTTCTCGACCGCGCGAGCGAACTTGATGGCATCAGGCAGCATCCAGCCCGGGCCGCAGTCGAGCGCCAGGCTGACCTTGTCGCCCAGCACTTCCTTCATCGCGCTCACGCAATCGAGCATGTGATTGAAACCGCGCTCGCTGATCACGCCCTGATCCATGGCGCCGTGATAGCCGGCCTTCTTCTGCGTCACGCCGTAATGGAACCCCTCTATGGTGTCCTTCATGTTGGAGTGGAACGAGATTCCCTGCTTGATCATGAAGAAGTTCTGCGGCTGCTCCATCATCCATTTGACGTCGGCGGCATAGTCCTCCGGCCGGTCGCCGCTGCGCTGCCGGCGGATCGAGCCGTTGTAGACGCGCACCTTGTCGCGCACCTTGCCGCCGAGCAGCTTGTAGGCCGGCACGCCCGCGGCCTTGCCGGCAATGTCCCACAGCGCGTGCTCGATAGCGCTCACCGCCGCGCCATTGGGCTTGAAGGAGCCGCGTTGGCGGATCTTCAGCATCACCCGCTCGACGTCGGTCGGGTCCTCGCCGATCAGCGCTTCGCGGAAATGCAGCACCCAGGGCTTTAGGTAGGTCTTGGTGAACTCGACTTCGCCAAGGCCATGGAGACCCTCATCGGTCACGATGCGGACGATCGGATGCTTGCCGATGACGGCGCAGCGGAGGTCGGTGATCTTCATCTTCGGTTCTTTTCGCCTCAGCTCCAGGTGCGGTCCCAGGAATACTCGTCGTCCCAGTGATCCGTCGGCTGCCAGATGCCGGCGACACCCGGCTGCAGGTGTTGCGAAATCACCTCGTCGACGACGTCGTCGATCCCCAGGCCCGGCTTGTCCGTAACAGTGATAAAGCCGTCCTTGACGAGCGGCTTGGGAACGCCGGTGACGATATCGTCCCACCAGTCGACATCGGCGGAGTGGTATTCGAGCGCCATGAAGTTTTCGGTCGCGGTCGCGACATGTGCCGCGGCCATCGCGGCGATTGGACTTTCGGCCATATGGATCGCCATGGCGACGCCGTGGTCTTGCGCCATGTCGCCGATCTTCTTGGTCTCGAGAATGCCCCCGCTGGTAAGCAGGTCCGGGTGGATAACGGAGAGGCCGCCGCTCCTGAGCAGAGGGTCAAAACCTTCCTTGAGGTAGATGTCCTCCCCGGTGCAGATCGGCACCGAGGTCGCTTGCTGCAGCTGTCGGTATTGCTCGGTGTACTGCCAGGGAATCACGTCCTCGAGCCAGGCAGGGACGTATTTCTCGATACGGCGCGACAGGCGTATGCCGTCCTGCAGCGAGATATGGCCGACATGGTCGATGGCTAAAGGAATCTCATATCCGATAACCTCGCGAACCTCATGGATATATTGCTCCAGCAGGTCGATCCCCTTTTCGGTGAAATGCAGGCCGGTGAACGGGTGCTGCACGTTCTGCGCATCGTAGGCGAGATTGCGAGCCTTGCGCTCCTCGAGCGTGCCGCCACGGCCGCGCGAATTGGCGTGAAACCCGTCGAGCGCGCCGGCGGGGGCGACCACGGCGCCTGGGATATGGGCGATCTGCATCAAGCCCAGGTCCATCTTGAGGAAAGTGAACCCGCGGTCCATCCGCTCCTTAAGTCGCCTCCCGGTTTCGGTGCCGCTCGGTTTCTCGGCGTCGGTGTCGCAGTAGACGCGCACCTTCTCCCGAAACCGGCCGCCGAGCATCTGGTAAATGGGGACGCCATAGGCCTTGCCGGCGAGATCCCACAATGCGATCTCGACAGCCGACACGCCGCCACCCTGCCGCCCATGGCCGCCGAACTGCTTGATGCGGCGGAACAGGCGGTCGATGTCGCAGGGGTTCTCGCCAAGCAGCCGGCTCTTCAGCATCAATGCATAGGTGGCGCTGGCGCCGTCGCGCACCTCGCCAAGGCCGACGATGCCCTGGTTGGTGTAGATCTTGAGCAGCGCCGAGGTGAACGGCGCGCCGACGATCTCGGCCACCCGCATGTCGATGATGCGAAGGTCGGACGGCCTGGAGTTCGTGTTCACCCGATTGAGGGCCTCGTCGGCTCCACCGGTCTTTGACATGACTTATCCTCGTTCTGGTCGGCGGGCTCACTGCCCACAGGGAGGCCGGCGCAGAGCGTTGCTAGCTCAGCTCGATCTCATGGGCCTGAAGATAGTCGCGGTTCATCTCGACACCGAGACCAGGTTTCGACGTCAGCTTGAGGTTGCCGTTCGAAACGTCGAGTGGGCTGTCGATGAGATGATCGTATTTGCCCAGGTTCCATTCAGACGTTTCGAGTCTGTAGAAGTTGGGAACGGTCATCATGACCTGCGCTCCGGCCACCACGTTGATCGGTCCCGCGGCGTCATGCGGCGAGACCGGCACATAGTAGGCTTCGCACAGGGCGGAAATCTTCTTGAGCTCGGTAATGCCGCCGGTCCAGGTGACGTCAGGCATGATGTAGTCGGCGAGCTTGTTCTCGAGCACCGGTACGAAATCCCACTTCGTGTGGCCGCGCTCGCCCCACGAGATGGCGGCGCTGACCTTCTCGCGCACCTGCTTGAGCGCGTTAAGGCTCTCGGGCGGGCAAGGCTCCTCGAACCAGTCGATCTGGCCGGCTTCCTCGAGACTCCGACAGAGCCGAATGGCGGTGGGGACGTCGAAGCGGCCATGGGCATCGATGAGGATGTCGACATCCGGCCCTGCCGTTTCGCGGATCAGAGCCGTGAGTTCGGCCGCTTCGCGCTCGTCCTTGCGGGTCATGCTGCCATCGAGGTAGCCGTCCCGCTGTTCGCGCGAAAGGCCATCGGCGGTGCGGCCCTGGTGGGGGAACGGATCGAATTTGAGCGCAGTGTGTCCGGATCCGACGATGTCCTGAATTTCCTGGACCACACCCTCCTTGCTGGTTAATTTGGCCTGGTTGGGATGGGTGTAGAGCGCGATTTCATCACGCACCGGACCGCCCAGCAGCTCGTATATCGGCTTGCCGAGGACTTTGCCCCGGATGTCCCACAGCGCTATATCGACGGCGCTCACGCATTCGACGGCGGCACCGCGGCTGCCCATATAGGTGAAGCTGCGGAAAATCTTGTGCCAAAGGTGCTCGATACGCGCTGGATCCTCGCCGGTCACGGCGACGCCGATCTGCCGCAGGATCGTGCAGAGCGCCCGGTTGGCAAGCTTGGTGGTGGTGGTGATCTCTCCCCACCCGCTCACCCCCTCGTCCGTCGTCACTTCGACGAACAGGTACTCTCCCCAATAGGAAGCATCGGACTTGATCAGCCACGGCCGAATGCTGGTGATCTTCATTTCAACTACCTTTGTCCGAATGGTCAGCCACGATGTTCTAGACTTGATCCCTCGCCCTATCCGGCCCGAGCGGCGTTGCGCGCACGCATCTGCTCGAGAACATGCCGGCCGGAACCCTCGACGTGGCGGGAAATGAGTTCGGCTGCTTTGTCCGCCTCTCCCGCTTTTATGAGCGCAATGAGCTCGCGATGCTCGCGAATGATCGCGGCACGCCGGGCGAGCGTGAAATTGAAACGCCGGCTCACGGCTCGCAGCACTTCGCGATGCTTCCACCAAAGCTCGGCGGCATGGCGGTTGTAGTGCCTCTGGTACATCACGGTGTGGAAGGCGGTATCCAGCTCACTGTGCCTGAACGTGTCGGCGAAGTTGTTCTCTTCGATCAAGCCCTGGAGGCGTTCGAGCTCGGCGATGTCCTCGCTGGTCGCCATATTCACAAACCATCGCGTCAATGCTGGCTCGATCAGAACACCGATCTCGTAGATATCCCGGACAAAATCCTGATCTATGGGTCGGACGCGCGCCCCGCGGTTGGCGACAAAAGTGACAAAGCCCTCCCCACGCAACAGCTGCAGCGCCTCGCGCACGGGGTTGGTCGAAGTTCCGTGACGCCGGGCGAGATCGGTAACCACAAGCCGTTCGTTGGCGGCGAGCCGTCCCTCGATGATATCTTCCCTGATCCGCTCGTAAAGCGAGGCGCCTTCGCTGGAAGCCCCAATGGGATCAATCCCCACGGGTGGCATGGCTTTGAAATCGCTCATTTCGGCCAAGGCCGGCTTCTCCAGGTTAATACACACTTTGCCCGATATCACACACAGCTCTCACAAACAATGTACGATCCAGTGCGTTGACAGGCAATCCACGATCTGAAAACGTGCCAAATGATCGAGAGGATACACCGTTCTGAAAAAAGCATCCTCGCGATCGCAGGGCGGAGAACCAGGGAGGATACCTATGACGAGGATTATGCTCGGCAGTGCGGTCCTGCGCGGCACTGTCGTCGGAGTTTTGGCTGCATCGCTGATGTCCACATCGGCGCTGGGCGCGCCACCGGTCGACCTGAGCAAGTGGTCGCCGCAATATGTGCGCTCCATCGCGGGCACACAGGATTTTGACACGGCCGGCGATTGCGCCAAGGTCACTCCGCTCGACTACAAGGGGCGGCTGACTTTCTGGTATCAGGGCGTGTTCGAGGGTGACCCTGACCTTCTGCGCCAATACTACAAGGATTTCTTCGAAACCTTCCGCAAGACCTACCCCAACATCCAGCTTGAGGAAGAAGCCCTCACCTATAACGATCTTCTTGACAAGTTCCGCACGGCGCTCCTTGGCAATGCGGCGCCGATGGCGGTCCGCCTGCAAATCCTGGGCGGCACCGAGTTCGCCTCGAAGGGCTATCTGCAGCCGCTCAAGCCGGAGGATGTGGGGTATTCGACCGAGGACTTCTGGCCCGGCGCCATGAAAGCCGTGACCTGGGACGGCGTGACCTACGGCATTCCAACCAACAATGAAACGATGGCGTTCATCTGGAATGCCGACATCTTCAAGCGCGCGGGTCTCGATCCGGACAAGGCTCCGGCTACCTGGGACGACGTCGTCAAATATTCCAAGCAAATCCACGACAAGCTCGGCATTGCCGGTTACGGCCTCGTGGCCCGCAAGAATGCCGGCAATACACCCTACCGCTTCATGCCGCAGCTGTGGGCTTATGGCGGCGGCGTCTTCGACGAAGCAACGGCGAACCCGACCTATAAGGACATCGAACTCAACAGCCCGCAGAGCAAGGCCGCATTGCAGGCCTCTTACGACATGTATGTTCGCGACAAGTCGGTTCCTGTTTCGGCACTCACGAACCAGCAGGCCGACAACCAGCCCCTGTTCCTGGCCGGCCAGCTCGGCATGATGATCTCGCACCCGTCCGACTACAACGTCATGCTCGACCTGCAGAAGAAGGCGACGGGGACCGACAAGGACAAGGCGCAGACGGTCATCGACAACATGCGCTACGGCCTCATTCCGACGGGTCCCGACGGCAAGCGCGCAGTCGTGTTCGGCGGCTCGAACATTCACATCCTGAAGCCTGAATATGTCGAGGGCGGCAAGGTGGACGAGCCGGCTGCGAAGGCCATCATCTGCATGTGGACGAGCCCCGAATGGTCGCTGAAGATGGCCTATGCCGGCTCGAATCCCGGCAACCTCAACGGCTTCAAGACCAAATGGATGAAGGAGCGTTTGGACAGCATCAAGTTCCTCGATGTCACGACCTCTATGCTGCCATACGGCATACCGTTCCCAGCACTGCCGCAGTCTCCCGAGATCATGAACATCATCGTTCCGGACATGCTGCAGAATGCCCTGACCGGAGCGATGACGGTCGACCAGGCGGCGGACGACGCGGCCAAGAAGGTCAAAGACCTGATGGGCGGTGGTCTGTAGCCGAAACCTGACCATCTCGCCGGCTGCGCCGACCGTGCAGCCGGTTCGTTTCGAGGAACAAGGGCACGCCAAGGTGACGATCGTGACCGTCAAGACCGGGGCTCGGCGAGGATTGCGACCCCTGCCGCGGAAGATTTGGCAGCATCGCGCTGACTACGCGTACGTGCTCCCCGCGATAGTGGTGATGCTCATCGTCATCGCCTATCCGATCTACTACACGATCGAGCTGTCGTTCTTCAACACGCCGCCCGGCCTGCAACTCCGGGACAAGATCTTCGTCGGCATCGACAACTACACGGCCATCCTGACCAGTGAGGTGTTCTGGAAGGTGACCTTGAACACCCTCATCTGGACACTGGCATCCACTTTCATCTCCTTTGTGCTGGGGTTTGCCGCCGCGCTGGCGCTCCACCGCGATTTTATCGGCCGTGGCGTCCTGCGTGCTGTCCTGATCATCCCCTGGGTCATCAGCGCGGTCGCCGCCTCCTATATCTGGAAGTGGATCTACCATTCGGACTTTGGGATCATCGGCGCGATCCTGGTTGGCCTCGGATTGGCCGACCGGCCGCCGAATTTTATCGATAGCGTCAGCACGGTCCTGCCCTCCCTGATCGTCGTCAATATCTGGCGCGAGTTTCCGTTTGCCATGATCATGATGATGGCCGGCCTGCAGACGGTCCCCGATCAACTGCTGCGCGCCGCAAAAGTCGACGGGGCCAATGCATGGCAGCGTTTCTGGCACGTCACCTTTCCGCACTTGAGAAACGTGTCCACGGTGACGATCCTGCTGCTGGCCGTGGCCAACTTCAATTCCTTCATCATCCCCTGGATCATGACCGGCGGCGGCCCATCGAACGCATCGCATATCTGGATCACCCACATTTATGAGCTCGCCTTCGGCCGCCAGCGCTGGGGGGTCGCGTCAGCCTATTCGGTGCTTCTGTTCCTCATTCTGATGACGCTCGGCTACTTCTACGTCCGTGCGCTGAGCGGCAACGAACGGAAGGACACAAGCGCATGAGCACGGTTGCCGAGATAGCCCCTCGAGGCCAGACCAGCCGCCGCCGCATGCGCGTCGACGGATGGCGGTGGGGCGGGCGCGTCTTCCTCGTGTTCATGCTGCTCTACACCGCGTTGCCGATGATCTGGATGCTGCTCACATCGATCAAGTCCGGCTTCGCGGCGATGCAATTTCCGCCGCAATGGTGGCCTGACCAGCCTACCCTTGCCAGCTACCAGAAGCTGCTCGATCCTCAAAACAGCGTCGGCCATGATTTCCTCCGCTTCTTCTGGAACAGTCTTTTCGTCTCGACCGCCACGACCATCCTTTCAGTGATCGTGGCAGTTCCCGCGGCCTACGCGTTTTCGCGCTTCACCTTCCCGGGCCGGAACTTCCTGTTCTTCGCCGTTTTGCTGCGCAACATGTTCCCTGCGGTGATTTTTCTCGTGCCGCTCTTCATCCTGATGCGCGCGATCGGGCTGGTGAACACGCATGGTTCGCTTATTCTCACCTACCTCACCTTCGGGCTGCCGCTGGCGATCTGGCTTCTCAAGGGCTTCTACGACAACATCCCGGTACAACTCGAGCAGGCGGCGCGCATTGACGGAGCGACGCGTCTGCAAGCTTTCATCCTGATCGTGATGCCGCTCTCGGCGCCTGGGATCATCGCCACGGCGATCTATTCCTTCATCGGCGCGTGGAACGAGTACATCTACGCCTACACCTTCCTCTCCAAGAACGACCAGTTGACGTTGCCGGTCGGCATCCAGCGCTTCTTCTCGGAAAATACGACGGACTTTCCGGGCCTGATGGCGGCCAGCTTTATGATGAGCGTGCCCGTCGTGGTGCTGTTCCTCGTCCTGCAACGATATTTCGTACGCGCCCTTACAGAAGGCGCGGTCAAGCATTAAGGAGCTGCTGATGGCCCACGTGGTCCTCAAAGATCTCGTCAAGACCTATGGCGGCTTCAAAGCCGTCAACGAGGTTTCGCTGACGGTCAATGACGGCGAATTCGTTGCGCTCGTCGGCCCCTCGGGCTGCGGCAAGACGACCACGCTCAATCTCGTAGCGGGGCTGATCCCCATCACATCGGGCGACATCGTCATCGGGGACCGGGTGGTCAACGACCTCGACCCCAAGGACCGGGACATCGCAATGGTGTTCCAGAACTACGCGCTCTATCCGCAGAAATCCGTCTATAAGAATCTCGCCTTCCCGCTGCAGATGCGCAAGCTGCCCAGTGACGAGATCGACAGGAAGGTCAAGGAAGCGGCGCGCGTGCTCGACATGACGCGGCTGCTCGAGCGCAAGCCGCGCGAACTTTCAGGCGGGCAACAGCAGCGCGTGGCCCTGGGCCGCGCCCTCGTTCGGGATCCGGCTGTGTTCCTGATGGACGAACCGCTCTCCAACCTCGATGCGAAGCTGCGCGTGCAGATGCGGTCGGAGATCAAGCGCTTCCACCAGGACCTGAAGGCGACGATCATCTATGTGACGCACGACCAGCTCGAAGCCGTGACCATGGCCGACAAGATGGCGGTGATGAACGGCGGCTACCTGCAGCAATACGATTCACCGGCGCAGGTCTTTGCCCATCCGGTGAACATGTTCGTCGCGAGCTTCATAGGCAGCCCGGCGATGAGCCTCATTCCGCTGGAGGCATCGACGGCAAACGGCGACGCCGTTCTGACGAGCGCGGAAGGCTGGAGACTCGAGTTGTCGCAACTCAACGCGCGCAAGGTCCAGGGAGCGACCACCAGGAAGATCGTGCTCGGTGCGCGACACTCGACGATCAAGCTGCACAAAAGCGCAGTCCCCGGTGCCATTCCGGCCAAGGCCTATACGGTGGAACCGACCGGAGACGTCACCTTCGTGCAAGCGTTCCTCTCCGGCGCCATCGTCAACATCAGCGTGTCCCCCAACATCGTCGTCAAACCAGACGAGCAGATCTGGCTCGAGTTCGATCAGGAACGCACGCACCTGTTCGACGGCGAAACTGAAATGGCTCTCGATGCCTACTGAGACAGGGCGATGCGCGTGGAACGTGGATGACTGCGAAACTTAAGATCACCGCGATCAAGCCCTATCCGGTGTGGGTGGGAACCCGCAACCAGATGCTGGTCAAGGTCGAAACCGACCAAGGCATCTTCGGCTGGGGCGAGAGCGGCCTGAGCGGTCGCGAGAGGGCCGTGGCCGCCGCGGTCGAGCACTATCGCGAGTTTCTCATCGGCCGCGACCCGATGCAGATCGGCCGGATCTGGCAAGAGGTTTATCGCAGCCAGTACTTCGAAGGCGGGCGGGTCCTGCAGGCGGCAATTTCGGCTATCGACATCGCCCTTCACGACATCAAGGGCAAGGCGCTGGGGGTTCCGGTCTACGAGTTGCTGGGCGGCAAGCAGCGCGACTGCATCCCCACCTTCGCCTCGACCGGAGACGAGGCCGAGGGCGATGTTGCCATCGAACGAGCCCGCGAACTGTGCGCGCAAGGATGGCAGGCAATCCGCTTCTTCCCCATCGGGCAAAGCGGCAGGGATATCTTCGAGCCGCGCGAGTCGATAGGCGCCACCGCTGGAATGCTGAACAAGGCGCGCGAGGCGCTGGGCGGCGATGTCGTCCTGGGCATCGACTATCATCATCGGCTGTCGGTGGCGGAGGCGGCGAGCTTCTGCAGCAAGCTCGGCCGCGGCGTGCTTGATTTCCTCGAGGAGCCGATACGCGACGAGACGCCGGAGGCCTACGAGTCCCTGCGTACGATGACCGACATCCCCTTTGCCGTCGGCGAGGAGTTTGCCAGCAAGTGGCAGTTCCTGCCTTACATCGAGCGCGGCATCCACCAGTTCAACAGGATCGACGTCTGCAATGTCGGCGGCCTCACCGAAGCGATGAAGGTCGCCGGCTGGAGCGAGGCGCACTATGTGGACCTGATGCCGCATAATCCGCTTGGTCCGGTGTGCACGGCCGCGACAATTCATCTCGGCGCCGCCGTGCCGAACTTCGCGTGGCTCGAGACCAGAGCGCCGGAAAGAAAGCTGGGCTTCGACAATTCCGAATTCTTCCCTGTGCAACCACGGCTGGAAGGCCCCGATTACCCGGTCAGCGACCTGCCGGGGCTCGGAATCGAGGTCAACGAGGCGGCGATCCAGGCGCAGAGCTTCCGTTTCTGGGAAGCGCCGCATCTCAAGCGCCGCGACGGTTCCGTCACGAACTGGTAGTTTCCTTTCAACCGGAGTTCGATAATGACGCATACTCCCGACATCACGCGGCCACCCAAGGATCTGATCGACGCGCTAAGGGAGATCGGAGCCGCGACTGTTGCCGGCACGCTTGGCCACATGGGCTTCCGCAATCCGCACATGGTCGGTCCGGTGGCGCAGAACCACGGCAAGTCGATCGTCGGGCCGGCGTTGACGCTGCAGTTCCTGCCGCAGCGGCCGGACCTCTTCAGCGAGGGAGAATACGCCGATCCGGAGACGCAACTGCATCGGCACGTGCTCTATCACGCTCAGGAAGGCGACGTGGTCGTGGTCGACGCGCGTGGCGACATGAGCTCGGGCGTCTTCGGCGATATGATGTCGACGTATTTCAAAGGCAGAGGCGGCGCGGGTATCGTCATCGACGGATGCATGCGCGACCGGCCCAATGTCGAAAAGCTCGATCTGCCGCTATGGCTGCGCGGCTGGACGCCCAACTACCACGTGCAAACCAGCATCTATCCAAACGCCGTCAACGTTCCGATCGCCTGCGGCGGTGTCACGGTGATCCCCGGCGACATCATCGTCGCCGACGACGACGGGGTGGTGGTGCTTCCCGTCGCGATGGCCGCAAAGGTGATCGATGAAGCACAGAAGCATCACGATTGGGAGGAGTTCTCGCGAGAGAAGCTAATGCAGGGTGCGCCGTTGCAACGCTATTATCCGCTGCACCCAAGTGCGAACGATGAGTATGAGGCTTGGCGGAAAGCCAATCCCAAACCTTGATGGTGCGCCTGGATGAAGCTGAGGCCCAGCGAGGCCCGATGGCCAAGGCAGCGACTTGACGTGCTCCAGCCGGAGGGTCCCGCCACATCAAGGATGCCGACAGCTAGTACCTGTGCACAGAGATTATGACTCTTTGGCGGTGGGCTTTGGATAGGCTTTGGCCAATTTGAGGCGCGCCTGTTCGGTCGAGAACATCCAATTGATGCGCGCGCCGCTGGCGTTTCGCTGGTGCTCCCAGGCGGCGACTTCGACGATGAGGCGCTGGTGGCTTTCGATGCGGCGGTCGAGGCATTGGCTGCGCAGGACGCCGATTTCGATCTCGACCATGTTGAGCCAGCTGGCGTGCTTGGGGGTGTAGTGGAACTCCAGCCTTT